>CAMCCR010000042.1 GCA_945873085.1 Candidatus Kuenenia stuttgartensis
CTTCCCCGTTCGTGGCGAGTGCGTCGCATCGTGCTCGTCAACCGCCCCTTCGACATCGACCGCGGGGAGATGACCCACTCCATGAAATTGAAGCGCCCCTCGATAGCTCATCATTTCGCGGCCACGCTCGACGCCGCTTCTGCCCCCTCTCCACCCCCGGGCGTGGCCGATGTGCCCCGCGGCGACGCCCCATCGTCCACCCCCTCCGTCCCCTCCCCCCACGCCACTGCCGGCATCGCCGCGGCGCTGTGGGGGCTTCCGCGTGGGGATGACGGTGGGTTTGCCACCGCCGCCGCCCTCGCCGCGGAGCCGCACCCCGACGAAATCGCCGTGGTGCTCGAAGAAGCGCAGCGGCGCCTCGGTGCGCTGCGCGCCGAGGGCCTGCTTTATGCCCCTCGACAAGCGACAGAGTTGCCGCCGGCCCCCCTCGACGACGCGCCGCCGCGGCCGGAGGGGCTGTTCACCCCTGCCGCCGAGGCCGCCGTGGGGGAGACGGGGCTGTGGGGCGTGCATGTTCCGGTTGCCCATGGCGGTTGCGGGGGGACCGTCGTCGACTTGGTGAAGAGCGTGACGAAGATCGCCGGCATCGTGCCTTCCGCGGCAGGGATGCTCGCCGTCCACTCCGCGATCGGGGCGGTGTCGGCGCTGGTCGCCTTCGGGACACCGTCGCAGCAGGCCCGTCACCTGCCCGGCTTGGCGGCGGGGAGGCCGTTGTCGGTGTTTGGTGCCACCGAGCCGGAGGTGGGATGCGACCTCGGAGCGGTGCGGACGACGCTGGCCCGGCGGGATGGCCGGCTCGTCATCGACGGCACGAAGATGTTCATCACCAATGCCACGTACGGCCGGCTCGTGAAGCTTCTTGTCGTCGCCGATGGCAAGCCGGCCGTTGTCCTTGCCCGACTTCCCGACCGCGACACGCCCAGCTTCCGTCTCTTGTCCTACGCCCTCCACCCACTCCGTCACACCTCCAACCACGCCCTCGAGTTCCGCGGGTTCGCGGTCGACGAGCAGGACGTCATCAAGGGCCCGGGAGGGGATGCGATGGCGGTCGTCTGGCACGGCCTCAACCGCGGTCGCAGCACGCTCGCCGCCCAGGCAGCCGGCACCCTCGGTCTCCTCCGGGCCCATGCCCGCGAGCACGCCCTCCGCCGTACCTCCTGGGGCCAGCCGATCGCGTCGCGACAGCTCGTCCAGGGGAGGCTCGCCCGAATCGCGGCGGGCAGCCTTGCCTGCGAAGCGCTCTCGATCTGGGCGGCGGCGACGATCGACACCTCAGGCGGCATGGGTGGCGAGCTCGAGGCGATCACGGCCAAGGTGGTGGCCAGTCAGGCCGTTCGCGAGGGAGCGATCGATGCCCTGGGGATTCATGGTGGCCGGGCCTTCCTTGTCGGCCATCCGCTCGGCGACTCCTTCCACGATCATCTCGCCGTCGGCGTCTACGAAGGAGAGAGCGATCTCCTCGGACTGGCGCTCTTCAAGGGGCTCTCCAAACGCCATCCGCTCGCTGAACGCTTCCGACAGGGGAGTCGGTTTGGCACCGCCGTCGGTTGGCTCGGCTGGCGCGTGGCGCGATTGGCCGGTGCCGGACATGACACGGGGATCCTCGACCGCCGTCTCCGGGAGCATGCGGCGGCGGCCCGCAAGCTGCTGGCCACGAGCGCCTTGGCGATCGACCGGGCGATCCGTCGGCACGGCCGTGGTTTGGCGGAGCGGCAATTGGAGGTGGGAAGCTTGTCGGCGGTGGTCAGGGATGCGGCCAGCGCCCTTGCCGTCGCCCATCACGCCGATGTCAGCTGCGACGACGCGGCGACGGCAACGGCCGATGTCTGGTGCCGGATAGCCCTCTCCCGGGCCACCGGTCGCCGACTCACGCCGGCGGATCATGCGGCCATCGGCGCCCTGGGGCGGCGGGTGGTCGAGGGCTAACGGCCGCTTGTCACCATCGCCGGCCAGGCGCTGCACAGATACCAGGCTCGCGGCGTGGTCCATTCGACGAAGGCATCGAGGACTGACTTGGAGAGGAAGGCCCCGGTGACGGTCCTTCCGGCCAGATCGCCGTCGCTGCGGGCCGCGATGTCGACGCCGAGGAGTCCGTCGAGGACCCCGCGGGGGCGGATGTAACGGACGACTCGGGCGGTGTCTTTCGTGAGGCCAGCCAGTTCGACGGCCCGGTCGACGGCGTCCTCGAGGAAGCCGATCCGGTCGACGAGTCCGGCGGCCTGGGCCTGCCTGGCCGTGAACACCTGACCGGTGGCCACGGCATCGACTGCCGCCTCGTCGAGCTTCGGTCGCCCTTCGCGGACGACCTCCTTGAAGCGGGCGAACATGTCGTCGACGAGAGACTGGAGCACCTTCCGCTCCCGCTCCGCAAGCTCCGGATCCCTCTCCTTCGTCGGGGAGAGCATTTCCTTGAGCGGGCCGCTGGTGATCGAGTCGTCGGTGACGTCGAACTTCCGCAGCGCCTTGGAGAAGTCGTAGTGGGGGATGATGACGCCGATCGAGCCGGTGAGCGTGGCCGGCTCGGCAAAGATCACATCTTCGCGGCCGCCGTTGGCCATGGCCACGTAGTAGCCGCCGCTGGCCGCGATTGAGCCCATGCTGACGACGACCGGAAGATCACGCTTCTTCACGACCGTCGAGAGCCGGTGGAAAATCTCGTCGCTGCCGGCCACCGTGCCCCCCGGGGACTCGACCCGGAGGACGATCGCCTTGACCGACTCGTCCTCGGCGATCCGATCGATCTGCTGGCGGGCGAATCCCGACCCCCCCATGATCGCTCCGACCACGTCGACAATCGCCACCCGGCTGGGGGCATCCTTGGAGAGCGAGTGCCAGCGTTCCTCGACCTGCCCCGCCTTCTGGAAGTAGCTGGCGTTGGCGCCGAAGCTGGCCACGGCCACCACAGCCGACAGTCCGGCGATCACCCAGGGAAGCCACGAGAAGCGTCCTCGACGCGGGGGAGGCGTGTGGGCCGACGGGGCGGGGAGGGAAGGAGGATTCATCGCGGCAGACTCCCTTGTTGCGACCTGTCTCCGGCTCCGGCGTGAAGGCCGGTGCCGGGGTGGAACGAAGGATCATGTTGCCATCCGGAGACGGGGACCGCTACCCTTGCTGTGGGGCTGTCCGTGGACAAGTGCATCCGAGGCCATTGTCCACGCTCTCCACAGCCTGCCCGGCGGCGACTCCGCCGCAGGCCGCAACCCATCAGGAGCGACGCAGCGTGATCGTCAGCGTGAGCACGGAGTGTTTCCCGGAAATGACCCTGGCCAAGTCCATGGAGCGGTTGGCGGAGCTCGAGTACACCGCCGTCGAGATCGACGTCCACGAGCATGGCGGTCACCTCCAGCCCGCCCGTGTCGCCGCCGATCCCGACCTCGCCATCCGCGAGTGCAGCGATCTGCAGCGGCTCCGCCCCGTGGCGGTGTCGTTCGTGGCGGCCGAGTCGCCGACGATGTACGACCAGTTCGAATCGTGCTGCCGGCTGGCGAAGTCGCTCGGCGTGGTGACGATGGTCGTGGAATCGTCGGAGCTGGGCACGCCGTTCAATGGCGAGATCGAGCGGCTTCGAAAGCTCGTCGCGATCGCGGCCGGCCTCGATGCCCTCGTGGGCGTGAAGACTGAGGCCGGACGGATGACGCAGGATGCCGAGACGACGGCCTCCCTGTGCCGCAACGTGCCGGGGTTGTGGGTGACGCTCGACCCGAGCCACTTCATCTTCGGGCACAAGAAGATGGCCAGCTGGGAATCAATCCTCAAGTATGTCTGTCACGTCCACCTCCGTGACACCAAGCCCGACGCTTTCCAGGTGCGGATCGGCCAGGGGAACGTCGAGTACGGCAAGCTCTTCAATCAGCTCGAGCGGGTCGGCTACAAGCGCGCCCTGAGCGTGCACTTGCCTCCGCTGGAGAACGTCGATCAGGTGGGGGAGCTCCGCAAGATGCGACTCCTCCTCGAAAGTCTGCTGTGAAGGCGGCTGTCACTGGTGTGTGCCCGTCGCGACCACGGCAGCTTCGTTTCCGCTTTTCTTGCCCCCGGAAATGACGGAGGGACGCGTCCTTCCCTGGACGCGTCCCTCCCACTCGGTTCATGGGCCCCATCCATGGAGCCAGGCGAACCGGATGCTTACTTCCGCTGTGCCGAAGCCTCGGCGCGGCTGGCCATCTCGGCGTAGGTCTTGCTCCGCTCGTCCTCGCCCTGCTCGGCGTACATCATCGAGAGGTTGCCGTAGGCGAGGGCCAGGGCCGGCTCGTCGAGGAGGCGGTTGTCGACCGCGGTCACCATGCAATCGATGCCACGTCGGCAGAGATCGAGTGCGTCGTCGCGACGGTCGACCTGCCAGTACGACACGGCCATGCTCACGTACGACTCGCCGAGACGGCCCACCTCGCCGTGCGACTCAAACGAGCCGTTCCGGTCCCAGTAGGACTGCGCTTTGTCGAACCAGGTGACCGCCGTGGCGTGATCGCCGTTCTGGAGGCTGTGGAGGACGCCGATTCGGAAGAGGAGATCTCCCACCGAGGCCCGCTCGGCTTCAGTGAGCTCCCGATTTTCGGCACCACGTTCCAGGTAGGCCACCGTCAGCGTGGCGTTGTCGAGGAGATCGGAAGCCTCACCACGCTTCTGACTGGCCGAGAGGGCGTCTGCGAGGCCGAGCCCCACCTCCCAGTCGACCTGCCGGCGCTGCCAGGCATCGGTGAGATCGTCATTGATCCGGTCGCGGGTCACCAGGAGCCGCTTCACCCATGGGAGCGGATCGACCACTTCGCTCCCTGCGGCGGCAGCGAGGGCCCCCCGGCAGAGTTGGATCTCGAGGAGGGAGCGATCGGCATCTTCGGGATTGACGTCGTCGACCATCTTCGATGCGGCGGCGAGCCACTTGGCAACCACCTCTCCCTTCCGCTGCCACTCTCCCTTGGAGATCGCCACCGCCATGCCGAGGTTGGCATCGAGGAGGACGTCGCGGGAGGCTTCGCGGATCGATTTCGAACGTGCCTGTCGGAGTTGCATCGCGGCCCGGATCGCGGTGTCGAAGTGCTTGACGGCGGCTTTGTTGTCCGGCGTGCCGCATTCGACATCGATCCGCCCGAGCATCCGTTCGACCTGGGCCGGAGCCACCCCTTCGAGACGGGGCATGACCTTGACGGCGAGCACGCGCTCTCTGGCCTCGTCATGGCGTCCCAACGCCATCAGCACGCTGGCATTCTTGAGACGGGTCCAGACATCCTCGGGGTCGAGTTCCTCGGTGACCGTTCCCAGCGCCAGGGCCTGCTGCCACTTCCCCTGTTCGCAGAGGAGGGCCAGAAGCATGCGGCGGGCGCGGAGGTGCTGGGGGTCGAGTTCGACGGCAAACTTCAGGTCGATGATCGCCAGGTCGGTGTCGGTTTCGATCTCCCCTTCGGCGCGGAGCACGAAGGCCTCGGGGTCGAGCGGCTCGATCATCACCGCCAGAGCCGAGCGCGTGCCGGCTTTCAGGCTGAAGATCAGACCACACTCCGGGTAAACCTCGCCGATCGACACGCCCGTTTCGTCGAGGATCGAGACCGAATTGAGATCGCCGATCTCGAAGAACGTCGACAGTTCATCCACCGACAGCGGATCGGAGAGCTTGATTCGGATCGAGTCGACGACGTCGCCGTCGAGCGTTGCCTCGGCCCGCTCCAGCGGCCCTTCCTCGAGGGCCCAGGCGTAGCCCTTGGCGCCATCCTCGCGGATGAATGCCTCACCGAGCCCGAACTTCGGCTCCATCTTTGCCCGCAGCTCATTGCGGGTCGTCTTCCCGGGGCAGATCCCGTTGAATGTCACCGGGTCGACGGCGAGCGTCGGTTCGCTGCGGGAATCGGGAAGCGGCGGGCCCTCGAGCTCAGTCTGAGGCCGGGCGGACGGTACCGTGGCCAAGGGGGCCAAGGTCGGCTCCGGAGCAGCCTCGGTGGGAAGGGTGGCGGTCGTCTCGGATGAGCGATCGGCCGGAGACGATTCGTCGCTGACGGTAAGAACGCTCGTTTCAGGGCCGAGTTCAGCGGCCCGGATCGGAGTTGTCGCCTCGTCGTCGGCGGTGAACTCGGCCGCCTGCTGGGGGCCGAGGGAAGTCTCGTCGCCGAGGGCACCCCAACCACTGACGAGCCGGACCTGGGGATTGAGGTCGGAGGGCGTCCGCGAGCGGAGCAGAGCCCGGCCAGGCTTTCCTTCGCTGTCGGCCGTCGGCGTGGCGGCGATTGTCAGCGGGGTGGCGGAAACCTGCGGCAGCGTTTGGGGAACGGTGCCCGGCAGCGGCGCCGGCGAGTTGACGACCTGGGAGGAAGCTTTCCCGGTGGATTTCACCCGGGTTTGCACTCTCCGCGGCGTGGCGGGCTTTTCCGCTTCACCGATCTCCTCGATCCACCGCGGCACACGGTAGCCTCCGCGCACCGGAGCGTTCTCGGCCCCTTCGGCCCCCGACGCCCCCATCAGCGGAAGGGCCGTGCCGAGCAGGATGACGGCGAGCCCCTTCATTCCCCGAGCCCGTGAGTCCCAATGCATGGCCACGACAGGTTCCTCCTTGAACGTTCGGACGGCCTCCGGCGGAGGAAGCCCGTGATCCAAGGCGGGACAGTAGGCTTCCCCGCTTTTCCGGTCCAGACCAGCTTTCCAGGGGCTGTTTTCCCCTCCGAAACACGAGGCCGTTCCGCATCCCCCTGCGGTAGAATGGGGGATATGAACCCAACCAGGGAATCGACATCCTCCATGCCCGCAATCCCCCCCCGGGTCGTGGTCGTGGGTGGAGGTCTCGCCGGGCTCGTGGCCGCCGAGTCGCTCCAGGCAGCGGGAACGCCGGGGACGGCCTGCCGGCCCGGGGTGATCCTCGTTGAGGCCAAGAGACGTGCTGGCGGGGTTGTCGAGACGATCCAGCGCGACGGCTGGCTGATCGAGCGGAGCGCCGACAACTTCCTTGCAGCCCGTCCCGAGGGAATGGCCCTCGTCGACCGCCTCGGGCTCTCTGACGAGTTGATCAGCGTGTTCGAACCGTCGCGGCGGGCGCTCGTTTTCCGGGCGGGGCGCACGTTCCCGGTGCCGAGTGGATTCCGCCTCCTTGCCCCCGGGCTTGCGGCCGGGATCGAAGCGACGGAGATCCTCTCCGCCGAGGGGAAATCGCGACTCCTGGCGGAACGAAACGTCCCCCCGAAAACGCCCGTGCCGGAGGATCGCGGCGACGAGTCGCTCGAATCGTTTGCCCTCCGCCGGCTCGGCCGCGAGGCTTTTGACCGCCTCGTTCAACCCCTCGTCGCCGGCATTTGGACTGCCGATCCGGCCCGCCTCAGCATGGCCGCTGCCTGCCCGGAGTTTCTCCGCATGGAGCAGGAGCATGGCAGCCTCTCGGCTGCGGAGGAGGCCCGACTCGGTGACCTCGGCACGGCCCACCGCGCGGAAGGGGCTCGATACGGCCAGTTCGTCACGCTCGCCTCCGGCATGGGCACGCTGCCGGAGCGGCTCGCCGAGCGGATCGAAGCGGCTGGCGTCGAACGGCGTCGGGCTGCCGTCACGGCGCTCGAGCGCCTCCCGGCGGGGAGATGGCGCGTTTCGCTCGATCGCGCCGCAGGCGGCACCGAGACGATCGACGCCGACGGCGTGGTGCTCGCGCTGCCGGCGCCAATCGCCGCACGAGTGATGGCGACGGCAGACAAGACCCTCGCTGCCGAGCTTGGCGGCATCGACTACGCCGGCTCGGCTGTCGTCGTGCTCGGATATGCCCGGGAGCAGGTCGCCCATCCCCTCGATGCCGCCGGGGTCGTTGTGCCGCGGATCGAGGGGCGGCGGGCGTTGGCGGTCAGTTTCTCGAGTGCGAAGTTCCCCGGTCGCGCTCCCGCAGGCCATTGCCTCCTGCGCGTGTTCCTCGGCGGCGCGCTCGACCCGGAGCGGCATCTCCTCGACGACGACCAACTCGTCGCGCTCGCCCGCGAAGAACTCGCCGCGATCGTCGGGGCCTCAGGCCCCCCGAAGCTCATCGAAATTGCCCGCTGGCCCGCGGCGATGCCGCAGTATCACCTCGGGCACCTCGAGAGGATCGAGCGGATCACGCAGCGCCTCGACATGCTCCCCGGCCTGGCCCTCGCGGGCGCGGCGTACGAAGGGGTCGGTATCCCGCAGGTGATCGCCTCCGGGCAGGCGGCCGCCAAGCGGGTGCTGGCGAGCGTGCGGGCTGCCGGCTGACGCTTCCGCAACGGAGCAACAGCACCGCCGTCGCGACGAAATCGCGACGGCGGGCAGAGTTGTTCACAAAGGCACGGATCGTCCAGCGGCAAAAGCCACCGGACGAGGCGATCACTTCTTCTTGGCGCCAGCGCCAGCCTTGCCGGCCGGTGCCTTGCCAGTGGCGGCGTCAGCACCCTCTTCCTTGGCCTTCTTCTTTTTCTTCATCGCCATCTTGTAGACGCGGACCTTCGGCAGCCCGAGGGGGCTACGCCCCTCGCCCCAGCGCTCCTGCTCCTTGAGCTTCACGATCCGCTCGGCGCGGGAGAGCACGCCGCGGGCGGCAGAGGAGCCCTTTCGGACGCGGAGGCTTTTGTCCATGGTCATGATGGAGATCCTTGGCTGGAGAGACGGGAAATCGGGTGTGTTGGTTCGGTGGCGCGGCCGCCACCAGGGTCAATGAGGGTCAACGGACCGGTGGAAGGGACCGGTGGAAGGGACCGGGGGGCCACCAGGGAAACCACAAGCGTAGAACCGTCGGCCCCCCCCATCAAGTCCACCCCGCCCGACCGCGGTGTCGGGGCTTTGTCGCCGTGAAAAAAGGCCTCCGACCGTGCCGCGGGCACCCCGGCATCGCGTCCTCCCCTCGGTGCAGGGGGGCCTCAGTCGATCGAGACTTTGGCGATCTTGGCGAGGAAATCCTCGCATCCCGCCGGCCGCTTGTCGGGATCGGCGGCGATGCAGGCCATGATCGCGTCGGCGAGGGGGGGCGGGATGTCGGCCCAGTGGTTGCGGATGTCGTCGGGCAGGATCGTGTCGTGGGCCAGCGCCGTTCGGCCGGTGGTGCCGCGGGGCCAGGGGAGGGTGAGCGTGCAGATCTCGTAGGCGGTGATGCCGAGGGAGAAGATGTCGATCCGCTTGTCTGCCTGACGGCGGCGCACGACCTCCGGCGCCATGTAATTGGGAGTGCCGATCCGGTTCCCGGGCTGGAGGAACACCGGCCGATCGGGCACCGTCAGCCCGAAGTCGAAGAGCACGAGCCGGCCATCGGGATCGAGGATGAAATTGCGCGGACAGATGTCACGGTGCACGAACCCGGCCCGATGGACGCATTCCAGCGCCGTGGCCGCTTGCCGCACCAGTTCGAGCCGCTGATGAGGGGGAAGCGGCTCCTTCTTCGAGATGATTGCGTGGAGCAGCGGCCCCTCGATGAACTCCTCGACGATGAACGACTCGCTCTCCGTCGACACGCCCCAATCGATCGTTTTTACGATGTTGGGGCCGAGGATCTGGTCGCCGATCTCCCCCTCGGGGGGCTTGTTGAGCCCCTTGTAGCGCCCCTCGATCGGGGCGCATTTCTTCGGGTCGAGAATCTTGAGGCCGACGATCTTCCCGGTCGTCCGCTCCCGCGCCTTGTAGAAGCTCGACATGGTCCCCGAGATGCTGCTGTGGAGCTTCTCGAAGCGCTTCCAGACGTCGACCTTCGAGCGGAGCCTGGTGGCGCGGATCTTGAGCCGCGCCTTCTCGGCAGCCTTGTCCTCTACCGTCGGTGCGGTCGCGACCGCACCGCGCGCGGCGCCCTTCGAAGTGGCCGCCGGTTTGGTCGCGGGTTTCTTGGGGCCGAGGCCGAAGAGTGCGAGGAGTCCGTCCAGGCCCATGGGCGCGTGGTTCCTGAAGGTGCCACTGACTTACCGATCGTACCCCATTCCGGCGCCGGAAGCCCGCGTGCTCAGGCGGAATATCAGGCGGAATAGAGCACGGGGTTGAGTGGATCGGCCATGACATCCCCCACCTGCGTCGACGGGGTCCAGGCGCGGTGGTCGGCCTCCTGCCAGGTGTTCTTCGGCTGGACGAGCCGCATCGCCTCGTCCATGTAGATGACCGTGTGCACCCGCCGAGCCTCGGTGGTCGTGTTTGGTCCGGCGCGGTGGAGCGTCCATCCGAGGTGGAAGGACACTTCCCCAGCGGCGTATGGCTCGATCACTTCGGTGATCCCCTCGGCGGCGATCGCGTTCTTGATCAGTTGCTCCGACTCGTCCGAGATGGCGAGGTCGCGACCGATCCGCTTGAGGTGGGTGCCGGGGGCGAATGACAACGGCCCACGCTCGAGCGGCACGGCGTGGAGTGGGATCCAGGCCGTGACACACAAGCCCGAGGCCATCGGCCAGTACTGCTGATCGGCGTGCCATGGTGTGAAGCCGCCGCCGGGCTCCTTGAAGAGGGCTTGGTCGTGCCACATTCGCACGCCCGCCGTGCCGAGGAGCGAGGTGGCGATTCCTGCCAGGCGGCGCGACGTGCTCACCGCCTTGGCGTCGTCCGACTTCAGCCACAGGTTGAAAACTTGAGTGAATGCTTTGCCGTAGGTATCGCGCGACTCCATCGGCACGCCGGCGAGGGGGTTGTTGGCCTCAACGAGCCGGCTGATCGTGCCGTCGATAAACGCGAGCGTCTCGGCGGAGAGCACGCCCGGGATCTTCAGGTAGCCCTGCTCACGGAAACGCCGACGCTGTTCTTCCGCGATCGGGAACGGGGCGTTGAGTTCGGCGGCCACGACGGCAGACACGGCATTCATGAGTGACTCCTGAAAGAGGTCAGAGGGCGGACGCTAGGCCCCCATGGCCTGCCACACGGCATCCGGAGCCGGGGGGTATGAGCACCTCTTCATCAGCCCTTCTTGAGATTGGCGAGCTCGGCGTGGGCCGCGGCGAGATCTTTCTCGAGGCGCGGCACCTCGGCCGGATCGTCGGGCTGCTGCTTCGCCCCGGCGAGGAGCTGCTGGAGCTTCGCAATCTTCTGCTGCAGCACTTCGATCCGCTTCTTGTCTTTCTTGTCCATCGATGGTGTTCCTGGGAATGGCGGGAGGGGAATCACTTCGCGCCGGCCGGCGCGTCGGCACCGGGCTCGGGCTCGCCCTCGTCAGGCGGGGCGACAGGCTCGCTCGGGGCCGCCGCGGCCCCATCCGTGGCGGCAGGCGGCGTGGCCTCGGGCTCCGGGTTGCCCTCGTCGGGGGGCGGAGCATCGCCACCGCGTGGCCCACGTCCACGGCCCCCTCCGAATCCACCGCCTCCGAGTCCGCCCCCACCACCGAACTCGTCGTCCATCATGCCTCCACCGAATCCGCCCCGCGGCGCCCCCTCCTCGCCGCCGCCGCCGAGGCGCTCGCCGTCAGCGGCCGCAGCCACGGTGTTCGGGCCGGTATGCATCTGGCGGAGGTAGCCGGAGAGGATCACCACAGCGAGGCCGAGGCCGAGGGTGATCGTGAGCCACTTCTTCCGATCATCCCGCGCCCACTGGGTCGCCTCGCCGCGGCCGATGAGGGCGCTGGCGAGGTAAAAGAGGGCGAAAGCAAAGAGAATCTTTGTTCCCATGAAGGCATGGTAGCCGTGGGCCTTCATCCACATCCGGCCGTTGCCCCCCCAAGCCTCGGTGTTGGCCCGATTGATCATGAGGAGATAGTTGGCAAGCCCGGTGAGGAGGAGGATCGTGATCGATCCCATCACCCACTTCATCCACGACCGGCGGATGCCGTCGTGCACGCGGCGGCGGGAATCCTCGTCGAGGTCCTCGAGCGCTGGCAGGAGGGCAAACCGCGAGAAGATCAGGCCACCCAGGGCGGTGATCGCCGCGAGAACGTGGCTCCAGCGGAGGAGGAGGCCGAGGGGTTCCTGGAACTGCTCGAGGATCTGCATGGGGGCGGGCTCTCCCGGGGCCGGGGACGTGCGGCCGGTGAAGGATCTGGGTGGGGCGGTGGATTCTGTCGATGCCCGGTGGCGGCTCGAAAGAATCCCCGGCAGAATCGTACCGCGGCGGCACCGAGCGAGGAAGCCACGGCGCCCGGCTCCGGAGCCCATCGATGGACGAAATGATTCTCCCCGGCGACTCGCCGCATGACCGGTGGATGCGGATGGCCCTCGACGAGGCCCGAGTAGCGGAATCGGAGGACGAAGTCCCGGTGGGGGCGATCGTCGTGGCTGCCGGCCGCGTCGTGGCGGCGGCCCACAACCAGCGCGAGCAACTTGCCGATCCCACCGCCCACGCTGAGATGATCGCGCTGACGCAGGCCGCTGCAGCCCTCGGCTCCTGGCGGCTGGAGGGCTGCACGCTCTATGTCACCCTCGAGCCCTGTCCGATGTGCGCCGGAGCGATCCTCCAGGCCAGGGTGCCGATCGTCGTCTGGGGCGCACCCGATCCGAAGGCCGGGGCAGTGGAATCGCTCTACCGGCTCTTCGAGGATCCCCGCCTCAACCACCGCGTCGACCATGTCGGCCGGGTGATGGCCGACGACTGCGGCCGGATCCTCAGCGACTTCTTCAGGCGGAAGCGCTTGAAGCCCGGCTGAGGCGATAGGCCGAGGGCTTCCAGGTGAGCTTTAGCTCCGCTCGCCGATTGGGGCGAAGTCGCGGAGCTTCTCGCCGGTGTAGACCTGCCGCGGGCGGCAAATCTTCTTCGTCGGCGAGTGGTGCATCTCGATCCAGTGGGCGATCCAGCCGGGGAGGCGGCCCATTGCGAACAGCACCGTGAACATCTGCACGGGGATTCCCATCGCGCGGTAGATCACGCCGGAGTAGAAGTCGACGTTCGGATACAGCTTTCGCTCGACGAAGTATTCGTCGGCCAAGGCCACTTCCTCGAGTTGCTGGGCGATGTCGAAGATCGGGTCGTGGCGGGCGATCTTCGCCAGAAGGCGGTCGCAGGTGGCCTTGATGAGGCGTGCCCGCGGGTCGTAATTCTTGTAGACGCGGTGGCCGAAGCCCATCAGGCGGAAGCCCGAATCCTTCTTCTTGGCCATGTCGACGTATTTCTTCACATTCCCGCCGTCGGCACCGATCTTCTCGAGCATTTCCACGCACGCCTGGTTGGCACCGCCGTGGAGCGGTCCCCAGAGGGCGGAGATGCCGGCCGAGATGCTCGCGAACAGATTCGCGTCGCTCGAGCCGACCATCCGCACCGTCGACGTCGAGCAGTTTTGCTCGTGGTCGGCATGGACGATGAGGAGCATGTCGAGAGCGTCGGCGAAGTCGGGGTCGACGTGGTATTCCTCGCACGGCACCGCGAACATCATCTGGAGAAAGTTCTCGCAGTACGACAGGTCGTTGCGCGGGTAGATGAGCGGCTGGCCGATCGACTTCTTGTGGGCATAGGCGGCGATCGTCGGCAGTTTCGCCATGAGGCGATGGACACTCACCTCCACCTGCCGCGGATCGCGGACGTCGAGTGAGTCTTGGTAGAAGGTGGAGAGCGCGCCGACGACGCTTCCCAGCGTGGCCATCGGGTGCGCGTCGCGGGGGAAGCCCCCATAGAACGCCCGCATGTCCTCGTGGATCATCGTGTGGTGGGAGAGCGACGTGCGGAAGGCGTCGAGCTCGTTGGCGTTGGGGAGCTTGCCGTAGATGAGGAGGTAGCTGACCTCGACGAAGTCGCACTTCTCGGCGAGGACCTCGATCGGGTAGCCGCGGTAGCGGAGGATCCCCTGCTCGCCGTCGAGGAACGTGATCGAACTCGTCGTCGATCCGGTGTTGACGAAGCCCTCGTCGAGAGTGATCGCGCCGGTTTGGCCGCGGAGCTTCGAGATGTCGAGGGCCCGCTCGTTCTCCGTCCCCACGATCACCGGAAGCTCGAACGACTTGCCGTCGAGTTCGAGCCGCGCCGTCCCGTCGAGCTTCGTGCCTTCCCAGACGGGGGCGGCGGGCACGGTGGCGGGCTTCGGGGCGGAGGAGCTCATGGATGGGGGTTCCAACAGAGGCGGCGGAAGAGGCACAGCCGCGGAGCACGGGGGAGGGATTGCGGCCCCAGTTTATCCCGCGAAGGGGGCGGCGGCAATCAGCGATGAGCCGCGGCCGGGCGGAGAAACGCCGGCCTCCATGCCTTCCGTTCGGTGCTCCGAGACGGTCGTGCGGATGGTGCCGGGTGGGTGAGCCGAAGCGCCCGTCGGCGGGGGGACTTGAGTCAGCGTGGTCGGCCCGCGCCGGCCGACGTCTTGGTGCCGGAGGCGGTCTGCACACCGTTGCCCGAGTCTTCGTCGAAGATCGTCCACACCGGGGTCCGATCCCGGAGCTTGGAGAGGTAGTCGTCCATCTCCTTCTTGCGGCGTTCGAGGATGAGTTCGTCCTTGATCGCCACCTGGGCCTCGATGAAGGGCGTCCGGCCGGCATCGACGCGCTCCACGACGCGGACGATGTGGAGGGCTTTGCCATCCTCGAGGATCGCACTGAGCTGCCCGGTGGGAAGCATGAAGATTGCCTCGTCGATGGCCTTCGAGACGAGGCTACCCTTCGTGGTCCAGTCAAACTGCCCGCCGCTCGAGGCGGTCGGCCCCTCCGAGCGCTCTTTGGCCACGTCGGCAAACGACCGCCCCTCGAGGACGTCGTTGCCCATCTCCGCGAGCTGGTTCCAGGCCTCCTGCCTGGTGCGCGTCGAGCCGAACTTCACGGTCAGTTGTTCGAACCGCGCCTTGGATGGATAGTCGTATTCGGCGAGTCGGGACTGATAGCAGGCGATCATCTCGGCGTGCGGAATCTCGGCGTCGGAGTTCACCTTCTGCTGCACCCACTGCTGGGCCAGGGCCCGTTCGAAGAACATCTTCCTGACGCGGTCAATCGACTGGCCGCGCGACCTGAGCTGGGCCTCGTACTCGGCCGCCGAATTGAGGCCGGCCGCCTTGACCATCTGCGGAAGTTGTTGGGAGTCGAAGGCCTCGTTGACCTTCTTCTCGATCTCGGGGAGCCGATCTTCGGGGATCGTCCGGCAGGCATCGACGAACACGATCAGCGAGTCGACATGCTGCGGCAAGACCTGCTTGCAGATCTGGACTTTCAGCTCGCGGACCTGCTCCGGCTTCATGCCCGGGGTGACCTTCGCCAGCCACTCCAGCGCCGTCGGCGTGAGGAGATCCCCTTCGAGCACCACCTCGGGGCCGACGCGGGCGACGACCTTCGTGTTGCCGAGCGACTCCGCACCAGGCACCGGCGGGCCATCGTCGACCGGCTCCTCGAACGACGTCTGGATGACCCCTGTCGATTCTTCGGCCTCGACCGGCTCTTCGTCGACACCCTCGAGGGGCTCGCCGGGGATCGTGCGGATCGTCGAGAGAACGTGGTTGTCGCCGGTCGGGCCACCGGGCTTGAGGCCTGGCCAGGACTTTGGCCGCGTCACCGGCCGCGGGATGTGCGGAGTGAGGTTTGTCGTCGTGGTCGACGTCGGCGACGGGCCATTGGTCATCGTCATCGGGGCCTGCGTGGCCCCGGCCGATTGCTGATCGAATTGCTGGGCGATCCGTTGCGCAAAAGCCTCGGGCTCGCAGGCCGCCGCGGCGGCGAGCGTAAGCACCGCCGCCAACGGGACGGCAAGGCGGGGATGGCGGTCGGGACCGATCAGCGGCATGTCGTCCTCCGGCCACCGTGGGGGCGGTGGCCCTACGAGCCCCCCCGGCTCCGCTTGATGCGGGCCGCGAGGGGTTGCCGCGGTGTGGGCGGCGGGGAAGGGGGCGGTACGGGTTTGTCGGACTGGGGCTCCTTGGGGCGCGGAGTGTTAGAAGGCTTCGTCTCCCGCCGCAAGACCACCCCCAGTGCGGCGATCAGACTCTCCGGATTGGCGAGAACGGAGGGGTCGAGGGGAAGATAGGCAGTGCGATCGTCGACCAGCCGCAGCCGCCCCGCGGCCCCGCGTCCCGTTTCCTTGATCGCCTTCATCCGCCGCAGGTCGTGGTGGCGGATCACCACCATCCCCGCCTCGCGGCCGATCGAATCGACCCCGGAGGCCTGGGCGGCCACGCGGAGGCGTGCTCGGGCCAGGAGCCTCCCGACCGCATCGGGAGTTGGGCCGAAGCGGTCGGCCAATTCCGCGGCCAAGTCGTCGACATGGCTGTCGGTGGTCGCCCGGGAGAGGCGCCGATAGATGTCAATCTTGGCCCGTAGATCGGCGACGTACTCGCGGGGGAGGAAGGCGTCGCCGGGGAGATCGAGGGTCACCTGGGGGGGATCGGCGGAGGGGATCCGCTTCATCCCGCGGACGGCTTGCTCGAGGAGGCGGCAGTAGAGCTCGTAGCCGACGGTGGCGATGTGGCCGCTCTGCTGGGTGCCGAGGAGGTTGCCCGCGCCGCGGATCTCGAGATCGCGCATCGCCAGCGAGAATCCCGCCCCCATGCTCGAGAATTCTTGGATCGCGCGGAGACGGCGCGCGGCGGTGGGGGTGAGCCGGGCCGACTCGTCGACGAGCATGTAGCAGTAGGCGCGGTGGTGGGAGCGGCCGACGCGGCCGCGGAGCTGGTGGAGATCGGCCAGGCCGTAGTGATCGGCCTCGTCGACGAAGATCGTGTTGGCGTTGGGGATGTCGAGCCCACTCTCGATGATCGTCGTCGCCAGGAGGATCTGCGTTCGCCCCTTGATGAAGTCGATCATCACGTCCTCGAGCTCGGTCTCCGAGAGCCGGCCGTGGCCGATGCCGATCGAGGCGTCGGGAACGAGCTGCTGGATCCGGTGCGACACGAGGTGGATGTCGTGGATCCGATTGTGGACGAAGAACACCTGGCCGCCGCGGGCCAGCTCGCGATCGATCGCATGGCGGATCATCGCCGGATCCCACCTCGACACGCGCGTCTCCACGGCCAGTCGATTCGCCGGCGGCGTCGCCAGGCTGGAGATGTCGCGAATCCCGAGCATCGACATGTGGAGCGTGCGCGGGATCGGCGTCGCCGTCATCGTCAGCACGTCGATGCTCGCCCGGAGGGCCTTGAGCCGCTCCTTGACGTCGACGCCGAAGCGCTGCTCCTCGTCGACGACCAGGAGCCCGAGGTTGTGGAAGTGAATGTCGGATTGGGCGATTCGATGGGTGCCGATGACGACATCGACGGTGCCTCGGGCGAGCCCCTCGAGCGTCTCCCGCTCCTCAGCCGGCGAACAAAACCGCGACAGCGACCGGACGGTGAAGGGAAACTCGGAGAAGCGGGCAGCGAAGCTCCGCCGGTGCTGCTCGCAAAGGACGGTGGTGGGGACGAGGACGGCCACCTGATGGCCCGCTTCGACCGCCTTGAACGCCGCCCGCATCGCCATCTCGGTCTTCCCGAAGCCGACGTCGCCGCACAGCAGCCGGTCCATCGGGCGGGCCCGTTCCATGTCGGCCCGGATCGCGTCGGCCGCCGTCCTCTGATCCGGAGTGGGATCGAACGGGAAGGCGTCGGCGAACTGCCGTTGCCAGGTGGTGTCGGGGGGGAAGGCGATGCCGGGGCGGCTCTCCCGCTTCGCCTGCAGCTCGATCATGTCGGCGGCCATGTCGGCGATCGCCTCGCGAACCGCCTGCTTCTGCTTCTCCCACAGCTTGCCACCCACCTTGGCGAGCTTCGGGGCGAGCTTGCCGCCGCCGACGTACTTCTGCACCAGCTCGATGGCGGAGGCGGGGACGTAGATCCTCGTCGCCTCGGCGAACTCGAGGTCGAGATATTCCTCCGTCCGCCCCTCCTTCTCGAGCAGCCTCAAGCCCTTGTAGCGCCCGATGCCGTGAGCGAGATGGACGACGTAGTCCCCTTCGTGGAGATCGAGGAACGTGTCGATCGTCCGTGAGAGGCGCTGCCGCGGGGCCCGCGCCGTGACGTCTTCGCGGCGGAAGAGCTCGGCGCTCGAGACGAGGACGAGCTTCTCCGGCACGAGGCGGAAGCCGCCGGAGAGGTGACCGCGGGCGAAGTGGAGGCGGCCGCTGCGGGCCGGCGCACTCGCGGCGAGGAGTTCGGAAAGCCGCGCCTCCTCCGCCTCCGACGGGCAGACAACCCACACTTCCTGATCGCGGCCCACCGTCTCCAGTTCATCGCGAACGCGATCGAGCACGCCGGTAAACCGCTCGACGCTTTCCACCGAGAGATTCGCACTCGCCTCCAGGCTCGACGGGGCGACCGCCGCGAGCGTCGCCGACGGGAAGCGATAGATCCGTCGGAAAACATCCTCCGGCTCGGAGAGCCCGACATCGGCACCGAGCCGCTCGAAGGTCCGCCGTGCTTCGTCGGCGAGTTCGCTGGGCTCCACGAGCGCCCACCACGATCCGGCCGGCACGATGTCGGCCAGCTGCGTCCGCCGCTCCGGGGCGGAGGCCGGAGGGGGCGACGTGCTCCCCTTCGCGCGGCCGCGCTTGCCGGTCGGCGTTGGGGTGGTCTCTGCCGGTGCCGGCCGGGGCTTGGCGGAGAGCGCGGTGACATCGATGGCGTCGAGGGTGGCGACGCTCCGTTGGGAGACGATGTCGAAGGTTCGCAGCGATTCGACCTCGTCGCCGTCGAGCTCGAGGCGGACGGGGCGATCCCAGTCGAGCGCGAACAGATCGACGATCCCGCCGCGGCGGGCAAACGTCCCCGGGGCCTCGAGGGCGTCGACGGCCCGCCAGCCCCGGGAACCGAGCCAATCGGCAACCTCCTGCGGGTCGAGCTTTCCCCCCACCTCGAGCCGGCGGGTGCTGGCCTCG
>CAMCCR010000043.1 GCA_945873085.1 Candidatus Kuenenia stuttgartensis
ACGATCGCCTCGACCTTGTCGGGGTGGTCCTGGGCGAAGTCGGCCCTGGCAAACCACACGTCGGCGATCAGCCGGTTGGCCGTCTGCGTCGTGATCAGCAACCGGTTTCCCTTCGCCTTGGCGAGGTTGTAGATGTCGGGCGCCCACGACACGGCCCCGGCGATTTCTTTTTGCGAATTGAAGGCCGCTGCCGCCTGGAAGGCGTCGTCGGTGTAGACCATGTCGACATCCCCCGGCTGGAGGCCGCCGGCGACGAGCATGTTGAGGGCGAAGAACTGGCTCGGGGAGTTCTGGGCGAGAACGAGCTTCTTGCCGGCAAGATCGCGGACGGTGCGGATCCCCTCGCGGACGACGATCCCGTCACCGCCATTGGAGAAGTCAACCTGCTGGTAGATGCGGGGCATCACCCGGGTGTCTTTGGGGGCCCCGGTGCGGTCGGTGAGCCCCTCGAGGAACAGCGGCACCATGTCGAGCGTCGCCCAACCGATGTGGACCTCGCCGGCGGCGTACGCGTCGCGCATCGTGACGGGATTGTCGATGAGCACCAGTTCGATCTTGAACGGCTTCCCACCTGGTGCCTGCCACACCTTCCCCGCCTTGAAGCCCTCGTTGGCGTGGATGATCGGCGCCCAGCCCGCCCAGACGTTGAGGGCGAAGCGGACCGTGTCGTTCTCGAGCGGCTTGTAGGCGCTGGTTCCCTTCACCGGCGGCAGCTTCTCGGCCGGCTTGAAGGCGTATTCCTTGACGGTCGTCGGCACGGCGTCATCGGCGGCCTCAGAGACCGGCCCTTCGCCCGCAGGTGGCACGCCGCCAGCCCCACCACCGCCGTTGCCCCCGGCTCCATTTCCCCCCGGTCCGGCGCCGCCCGCGGCGACTTGCGCTCCTCCGGCCCCGGGGCGCAGGACGTTCCCGAACATCCCGGCCCGCCAGGCCGCAAGGGCAAGCAAGCTGAAGATCACCGCCCAGACCGCAAGCCAGAACGGAGCTTTGGGTTGACCACCTGCCATCGGACACCTCGCCTGAAAATGGGGGGAAAATGAACGCAGAGGCCGATCAGCCGCGGAACTTCGTCTTCGGACGCGAGGCTTGGGCCATGTGGAGCGTGTTCATGAGATCGTAGGCAGTGACCTCGCAGAGGAGCGTCGTCACCTTCTCATGGGCCTCTGGCGACAGGAGCGGCTCCACTTCCTTCATCAGCGCCACCACGCGGGCCTCCTGGGCCTCGAGTTCGGTGACGTCGACGCGACCGTCGGCCACCACCTCGACGAAGGAGTCGAGCTTGCGGGCGTATTCCGCCAGCATGGGGGCCTCGGAGTGGGCATCGAACCAAGGGGTCTTCTTCGACATGGTGGGTTCTCCTGGGATGAACTCGGGACTGGTTTTCTCGGATGGCCGGCGATCACGAGCCGATCACGCCCTTGATGGCGGCAAGACGTTCCTGAAGCCGGGCCCTGCCGCCGGGCTGCGACACCTGGTCCTTCCAGCGGTCGGGGAGAAACCGCTTCTCGGTGCATTCGAGCACCGCCGCGATCTCCTGCATCTCCTTCTCGAGCCCTTGGGCCGAGGGCATGAAGTCGTCGAGCGCGCTTTTCAGGTCCTCGGGCGCTATCTCGTCCGGATTCGGCAGACCGGCATCGGCGGCTCGATCGAGCCCCTTCCGGCGGGCCGCAAGAACGACACTCTCGATGTCGGCCCCGGAGAGCCCGAGATCGAGATCGATCGGGCCGGGGAGGCCAGTGGCGAGGCGGACATGACTCTTGCGGGCCATCGCCGTGAACATCGCCTCCATCTCCCCCTGATCGTGCGGGTAGAAGAGGGGGATGTGGACCTCGGCCCGTCCCTGACGCTTGAGGTCGATCGGGAGAAGTTCGGGACGGCTGGTGAGGAGCATCCAGACGATCTTGCCACGGTAGCGGGTGTCCCCCATCTGCCGGGCGATCATCGAGAAGACGCGGGCTGAGGTTCCGGAATCACCGTCCGACTGCCGGTTGCCGAGGGCGGCATCGGCCTCGTCGATGATCACCACCACTGGCCCGAGGCTCCGGAGCACGTCGAGGGCGTGCTCGAGATTGCCTTCCGTCTCACCGACGTACTTGCTGCGGAAGTTCTTCAGCACCGCACAGGGGATGCCGACGCTGCCGGCGTAACACTCGGCGATGAAGCTCTTGCCCGTTCCCACTGGGCCGCAGATCAGATAGCCCATCGGGGCGCTCTCGAACTGCCCCCGCTTGATCGCGCGGGCGTCTGACTCGAGCCGGTTCTTCGCCTCCTGATGGCCGGCGACGGCGTCGAGCGTGAGCCGCGGCTGGATGAACTCCACGAGCCCCTGGCAGGAACGCTCGATGAGATCCTTCTTCTTGGCGGCAAACTCGGGGCCGTCCGGCGCCGAGCCATCGCGGGCCGAGAGCGTCACCACCGCCCGGAGGCTCTCGAGCGACAGCCCCCCCGAGAGCGCCGCCATCCGCTTCACGGCATCCGCCTGCGCCTCAGGCATGCCGGCCGACTTCGCCGTCGCCAGAGCAAACCGTTCGCGTTCGGAGGCGTCGGGAAGGGGGAGATCGATCGCCGTCACCGCCGGGCAGGTGACGAGCCGGGAGTTGACCTCGGAGAGCGCATCGGCGAGGAGGACGATGGCAACATTGACGCGCCGCAGGAGCGGATTGGTGGCCCAGGCGAGCAGCCGCACCAACCGTCCGGCCCCCCCCTTCACCGAGGCGCCGGCCTCGCCGGCCGGCGCGAGATACTGGGCGTAGTCGAGGACGATCGCGATCCGCTTCCGCTTCTCGGGTGGGTCGATGAGATTGCGTTCGAGGAGTTGATCGATGACACCGATCGCCTGATCGGGGTCACGCGGCCAGTTGGCAGCGTTGCCGAGCCGGTCGGTCAGCCAGGCGACCATGTCGCGGTGCCGGTTGGCGTCGGTGCCGGCCAGCGGCCGCAGCCCCTTGCCGACGTCGTAGGCCAGGACGACATCCCAGCGACCGAAGATCTCGCGGCAGAGGAAGTCGGGCACTCCTCCCCATGCCGCTTCGGCAGCCTCGGGTGGCGAGAGCGGCACGAGATCGCGGACGTTCCCATGGAGGATGAACATGCAACTGGTGCCGGCCAGATAGGCATCGCCCAAACGCTCCGACCAGCGCGGGCACCAATCGGCCAGCGCCATTCCGGGGGCGGTCCCGGCCGAGGCCCCGGTACCCATCGGGAGGACGGCCGTCCCGACGCCGTCCGACGGCGATGCAGCCCCCTGGCTGGCAGCCACCGGGGTACGATCCTCGGCCGGCGTCCGCGGGCCATTCGATCCTGAACCAGTACTCACGTCCCCCCCTCGCGCTCCCTGGAAACAACAACCCGATCCCCGGCAGAGGGCCCCAAGCCCCAGCGGTCACGGCCGCAGCTCAGCGGTTCGTCTGACGGAGCTTCTCCGAACCGATCTCCTTCTCGTCCCCTGTGACTCCCGACGTCTCCGGGGTCACCATGCCCATCTCCACTTCGAACTGCCGCAGGGCGTCGTCCGCCAAGCTCTTCTCGACTGCCTGCTCGGCCTTGATCTGGTCGAGCCCCTCGCCCGAGAGATCGGCGGCGACGCGGACCTTCGCCCGGTTGAGGTCGATCTTGTCGTGGATCACATCCTCGATCTGACCGAAGTCGGTGGTGACGTCGAAGTTGAACTGCGTCGCCAGCTTGGCGAGCTCCGCCTCGGCGCGGCTCATCTTCAGCTCGGCGTCGTACTTCTGAATCTTCCGCTTCAGCTCCTCGAGCTTCTTCACGGCATGCTCGATCTTGGTCACGTTGTTGCCGTAGGCCGTCTCGTGAAGCTTGAGCTGGGACTCGTTCTCGGCGAGCTCCTTCTTGGCCTTCTGGAGTTCGAGGGCGAACTTCGACGCCGTCTCGCGCTCGCCGGCCTTGAGGTAGGCCTTCACCTGGGCCTCGAGCTTGGCGACGTGGGAATTGTTGGCCTCGACCTGACGGTTCACGCGTTCAACGAGGGCCCGGTATTTCTCCAGGCCTTCACGGCCGTCCTTCATCTGATCGACCGCCTTGTCGTACTCGTACTGGAGTTGGGCGATCGGATCGGCTGTCCAAAAGAAGTTGGCGATCTTGTTCATCTGGGCCGCAAGGGACTTCCAGAGTTTTCCGAGGATCATCGACGGCGTCTCCGTGAAACAGACAGGATCGGGCTGCAGACGGACCTTCGTCATACCCCCCATGCCGATGGGCGTCAAACTGCCAGCGTCGGCCGCGCAATCGCCAACGACGCCGGGGCCCGAACGCTCTCCGGAATCCGCCTCTCCAAGCGCCGCAGCAGCATCACTCACCAACGGCTAACGAGTCACCTTGATGCCGGGATGAGCCGCGCGGAACTTCGCCACGGCAGCCTCCGTAAGACCGGTGAAACTGACGTCAACCGCCTTCAGCACCGGCAGCTTGCCGAGCGTCTCGAGGGCGGTGTCGGTGATCTTCGTGCCGGACAGATCGAGGGTGGCAAGCTTCGCCAGGCCGGAGAGCCTTTCCACCCCGGCGTCAGTCACCCGGGTGTTCTTCAGCGAGAGCTTCGTGAGCGACGCGAGCTTGCCAACGGTCTCCATCCCGGCATCGCCGACCCGGGTGTCCCAAAGATCGAGATCGGCGAGCTTCCCGAGCTTGCCGAGGTGGGCCACGCCGGCATCGCCGATGCGGGTCTCGGCGAGATCGAGGAGCACGAGATTCCCCAGATCAGAGAGAGCCGCGAGGGAATCGTCGTTGATGAGCGTGCCGCGGAGTTCGAGCCGCTTCATCTTTGAAAGCTTGGCGACATGGGCAAGCCCCTTGGCACCGATGAACGTCCGCATCACGTTCATCTCGTCGATGTCGGTCCTGCCGGCGAAGGGCTCGAGACCCGAATCCCCCACTTGGCCGTCCTCGACGGCGAAGCCGCGGAGCTTGGGAAGCTCGGCAAGGAGCTTCAAGCCACGATCGCTGACGCTCGGGCAGCGGAGCTTCACCCGCTCCAGGCTCGGCATCTTTGCCACGTGCTCGATGCCGGCATCGGTGACCAGCGAACAGCCGCGGAGATCGAGGACGCGGAGCTTCTTCAGCGGCGCCAGATTCGCCAAGCCCGCGTCGGTGAAATTGTTGTAGAGGAGCACGAGCTGCTCGAGCCCCTCCATCTTCGCCACCGTCGCCAGCGCGGCGTCCGACATGTTGCTCGAGCGACGGAGGTTGAGAACCTTGAGATTCCCGAGCGCCACCAGCGGGGCGAGTCCGGCATCGTTGACGTCGGTGTTTTCAAGCACGAGCGTCTTCAGGCCGGTGAGCTTCGCCACGTTCGGCATGCCGGCATTGGTCACCTCGGCGCCCCACAGCTCCAGCGACTCCAGGCCCCCGAGCGACTGGAGGAGGAGGATGTCGGCGTCGGTGGCCGGGCGATCGGAGAGATCGACCTTCGTCACCTTCCCCTCGGGGCCGTAATCGACCGCACCGCCGCGGGCCTTCACCACCTCGACCGCCTTGACCTCGGCAGGGAGCGGCTCCAGGGCCGGGGCCTGAGAGAATCCGGAGAACACGAGCCCCAAGGCCACCACCGCCACCATTCCAATCCTGCGCATCACATCCCTCCTGCTGACTTTTTTGGCCGGAGCTCACTCTTCAGGAAATCGTACCCTGCACCCCCGAGAAAGAAGTCGCCGCGGGAAAAAAAACACCCTGTTCCCGGCCTGTACGGCCGGGAACAGGGTGCCGATGAATCCTTTGCGGCTGCGGCCATGGCCGCAGCCGTCTCGATCAGGCGCCGCCGGTCCGCAGCACCTTCCAGCCGTCACGGGCCGTCGGCCGAATGACGTGATCGACTTCCGGGGCATTCTTGGCGACCATCTTCGCCGCGTCCCACTCGATCTTCTTGCCCATGACTTCGGCGCCATCGGCCGCCCAGACGGCGAGATTGCCAAGGAGGATCGTCTCGGTGAGAGGGCCGGAGTAGTCGGGGAAGTTCGACACCGCCTGCGGGCCGCCACGGATGGCGTTGACCCACTCTTCGAAGTGGCCCGGGGACTGGGTGTAGGTCACCTCGGCCGGGGCCGAGCCGCTCTTGAGCTTGAAGCCATTCTCGCAGTAGTCGCCCGGGGCGTAGAGCGTGTCCTTCTCGCCGATGACGAGGATCCCGCTCGAGGCGGTCTTGAAGGGCTTCTCGACCTCCTTGCCCTCGTCGTTCTTCTCGACATCCCCCTTGTAGCCGGCGAACAGCGCCTGATCGGGCAGTTTGCCGCCGTCGTACCACTTCACCTTCACCGCCTCGCGCTCGCCGAGCTTCGGGAAGTCGAAGTCGATGATCGACCACTTCGGATAGGTCTCCTTGTTGTGGCCGCTGGAGGTCGCCTGGACGCTCGCGGGATCGCGGAGGTTGAGGGCCATGAACGGCATGTTGAACGTGTGGCAGGCCATGTCGCCTAAAGCCCCGGTGCCGAAGTCCCAGAAGCCACGCCACGAGAACGGGTGGTAGCCAGCGGCATACGGGCGGACGGCAGCGGGGCCGAGCCACACGTCCCAGTTGAGGTTTTCGGGGACCGGAGCCTCGGCGGGACGACCGCCCCCCTGCGGCCACACTGGCCGGTTGGTCCAGACGTGGAGTTCCTTGACGCGCCCGAGGTTGCCCCCCTTGATGAAGGCCGCCGTCTGGCGGAGCGAGTTGGAGGCCGTCCCCTGGTTGCCCATCTGCGTCGCCACCTTCTGGCTGCGGGCGATCTCGCCCATCAGTCGGGCTTCGGCGATCGACTTCGTGAGTGGCTTCTGGCAGAAGCAGGCCTTGCCGAGATTCATCGCCGTCACGGCGGCCATGACATGGGTGTGGTCGGGCGTGCTGACGGTGACAGCGTCGATCTCCTTCCGCATCTCCTCGAGCATCTTGCGGAAGTCAGAGTAGGTCTTCGTTCCCTCGAAGGCTCCCTCGGCACGCTTCAGCTGGTTGGAATCGACGTCGGCAACCGCGACGACCTTGCCCGAACGGCCGGCGTCAGCCGAGTCGCTCTGCCCCTTGCCGCCGACGCCGACACACGCGAAGCGGATCTCCTCATTGGCCCCCTTCGTGCCCTGCGCCCGAACCTCGGGGGCGACGAAATACCCGGCCGACACGGCGGCGGTGGCCGCGGAGGCTGCGAGGAACTCACGGCGGGAAGGAGCGAGACGGGGCGAACGACGGCGGGGCATGGAAGTCACTCCGAGGAAATGAGGGCGGCACGTGGCCAGCGGTGGCGGGATTCGCAAACCTGCCGGTCGGAAAAGGACGCGACCGACTGACGACACGACACTGCCGCCCCCCGGTCGTTTGAAAGGATAGCCGCGCCGCGGCGCCGGTCGCAACTGGCCAACAGCGCCTGGCCCAGAAGCCGGCGGCCTCAAAAGTCCCTCGACAGAGGGTCATCTCTCCGTGCCGGTGCCGACGAGTCTGACAAGCCCCTCCACCGAGCCCTGGACGTCATCCGCCCGGAGCCTGACCTCCTCGGCTGCCTCCGCTGATCGCTCCGCGCCAGCGGCGTTCTCCTGCACGACCCGCTCCATCTCCATGACTTTCCCGTTGACCTGCTCGATGGCGAGGGCCTGCTCCTCAGCTGCGATGACGATCCGCCCGACTTCGTTGGCAATGTGGCCGACCTTTTCGGCCGCCAGGGTGGAGCAGCTCCGCGTCCTCCCGGCAAGACGCTCCCCCTCGCGCACCGAGGCGATCACCTCCTCGATCCGGTCGGCAGTATCGCGTGCAGCCGCAGCGGCCCGCATCGCCAGATTCCTCACCTCGGTCGATACGACCGCGAACCCTTCCCCGGCGCTGCCGGCCCGCGCCGCCTCGACGGCCGCGTTGAGGGCGAGAAGGTTCGTCTGGAACGCGATCTCGTCGATCGACTTCACGATCTTCGAGGTCGACAGAGCCGTCGTGGCGATGGCGGTGATCGACGAGGAAAGCGCGTCAATCGCTCCTCCCGCTTCGGCGACTGCCGCGCGGGCCTCGACGGCCAGTTGGTCGGCCCGCCTGGCCCCGGCGGCAGTCTCCCGGGTAAGGGCGGCGACGTTGTTGGTGGCCGTAGCGGTTTCCTCGAGTGCCGCGGCCTGCTCGCTCGACCGATTGGCAAGCTCGTGGCTGGCGGAGGCGAGCTGCGTCGAGACCCCTTCGAGATCGCTACTGGCGACGGCAAGCACCCCGGCCGCCCCGTTCACCGGGCCGATCACGGTCCTGAAAATCGCCACGCCCATCGCCAGGAGCGAGGCCACCGCCAGCCCGATGAGACCGAGGAGGAATCGGACGAGCATGCGGGAACGGTCGATGTGTTTTTGAACTTCATCGGCAGTGCGCTGCTCGACCATTCCGAAGAAGCGGTCGATCGGAGCCATGATTCGTGCCTTCTCCCGATGATAGTCAGCACCGTGCATCCGCAGGGCGGGCATCACGGGGGCTTTCTCCACCGGAGCAATCTCCCCGCTGGCCGCGGGCTCCCTCGTGGCCGCAGCCGCGACTGCGTTCATCGCTTCGGTTTCCAGCGCCACAAGCCCATCAGAATTGGCCTGCGATTCCCGGAGGAGATCGAACTCATTCGTCGTGAAGCCCTCCGCCCTCATCAGATCCTGGAGGGGCGCGGCTGCGCCGTCAGGCCTCGGCTTCACGTCATCGACGGCGATGAAGTCCCAGTAGATCCGCTCCGGCGACACCGGCCGCGGCCTGGCGCCGTTGCGGATCTCGAGAACCCCCTCGTACTGCGCCCGGAATCGTGGATCACCGGTGACGACGTACGTCCTCGCGAGGCGGGTGAGATCGTCGGAGCTCTGCCGCAATTCGTCGGCGAGAAGATAGGAGCGGAAGCGCCGTTCCTGCGCCGCAAGCATGGCACGCTCGTTGGAGAGCATGAGCGTCGTGATCCCGCCGATTCCGAGGAGGAACACCAGCAGCCCCCCGAGGGCGGCGATCACCGCATTCCCCAACCGGCTCGTCGTGCGCATGCCATTCCGAGGCCCGTGGCCCCCTCCATCGATGATGTCCTGTCAGGGAAGAGTACTTCGGATGAGGAGCCGTTGCCCGGAGGAGGCCTCCCATCCGTTCGGCTTGGAAAAACTGTTCCAGGCGGCGGAATCGGGTTCTTCCCCAACACCCCCGGTTGCCGATATCTCCCATCGGCAACAGGACCGGCGGCCGCAGTCACCGCCCCGCTCCATCGGCCCAGCACCTCGAGCACGCACCCCGTGAAGGAGACCGCATGGCCACCCAAAAAGCAGCCCGCCCAGCCGCTGCCCTCCGGATCACCCTCCCAGACGGATCATCCGTCGTGGGAAGCCAGGCAAGCCTGGCAAAGATTCTCGAGCTGACCCTCTTCCGTCCCGGGCAGAAGCCCGCCCTGCAGCCGCTGCGGGGCGCGCCACCGTCGCGCCGCGCCGCCTGAGGCCTTCGAGCCATAGGCCGTCAGATGTGCGCGGCGATCGGGCGGCCATGGCCGGCCACGATCGCGGCATACACCCTCCCCGCCCGGTCGCGGATCGCGTCGGGGCCAAAGCGGGCGATGACGTCGATCCTGGCTGCCTCCCCCATGCCCGTGCGGCCTGCGGGATCGTCGAGGAGCCGGGTGATCATCGCCATCCAATCCTCCGCTGAGCGGGCGATCAGGCCAGTCTCCCCGTCGATGACGGCAGCCTCCAGGGGCGCCGTCGCCGCGACGACGCTCGGCACGGCGACCAGCGCCGCCGTCGTGCAACGGATCGGGCTCTTCGCCGCGCAGAACTGGTTGCCTGTCTCAAGCGGCGTCAGATTGACGTCGAACCGGGCCACCTCGGCGTGGAGCCCGAGGAGCGACACCGCCGGGCGGACTTCGATTCGTGCCGCGTGGGGCACGAGTTCGGGGACGGCGGCGAGATCGAGATGGCCGACAATCACCACAGCGACGTCGGCCCGCCCGTCGAGGAGCTTGGCCAGCACCGGAGCGATCGTGGCAAAGTCACGGTGGTGCGTCGGAGTGCCACTGGCGAAACCGACGCGGAGCCTTCCATCGAGCGCCGAGGGCTTCGGCCCCGAGCGGGCCTCGTCAGCCGCGGCGAGCATCGCTGCAGAGAGCCCGTTGGGAAGCACATGGACACGAGGCACGACCACCGCCGCGGCCATGGCCAGGCCCGGCGTCGTCACGACCACTGCGTCGCTCTCGGCGAGGGCCTGGCGATGGAGCGCCACGTCGGCGAGCCAGCGTTGCCGGTGGTCCGCTGGCAGCCGGTCGATGAAGGCGATCTGACCGGAGGCGATCGCGGCCGGATCAAAGACGAGATCGTCGATGTCGTGGACGAGGGGGATCCCACGGGCCCGGCAGCGGTCGCGCACGGCGGCGAGTGGCTCACCCCACTTGGCCCGGAAGACCGTGACAAGATCGGCCTCCGCGACGGCTGCAGGCACGCCGGCGTCGTCGATCGGCAACCAGGACGCCTGCCATCCCTCGGCAGCGAGGGCGGCGACGGCATGCTCGACCCGGTAGACATGCCCCGCACTCCGCGGGGCCCCCGAGAGGAAGAGCGCCCGGTGGCCAGGCGGCGGCGCCGGACTGACTGGCGGCAGGCCGGCGAGGTCCGCGAGGATTTTCTCGGCCCAGGGATCGCTGGAGGTGGTCGCCGCGGGCCCCTGCCGGAAGGGGGCGTAGGCCGCGGAAAGTCGATCGAAAGATCGGGCCAAGGCGTCGAGCCGGCGCTGCGCCGCGGCCTGTTCGACACCGGTGCCCACAGCCCGTGCCACCTCCTCGCCGACGCGCCGGAGAGCCTCCACGCCTGTCATCCCGCCCGTCGCGCCGCTCGCGCCCGGGGCCGGGCCACGCTGCCGGCGCAGCCCCGGCGACAGGAAGTCGTCGATTGCGGTGGCCGCCTCAAACGTGATCGTCGGCAACGGCACGAGGTCGACGACCCCGCGCACCGCCGTCCGCCAATCGGCGACGAGCGCGGAATAATCGATCACGGTGCGGCGCATGTCGCGCGACCGAGCCTCGGCGTCGAGGACGTAGCGCAGCCAGAGGAGGAGACCGCGTTCGACGGCAGCCACTGCCGCTGGCCGAAAGGACGCATCCCCGAGGCGTGCCTGGAGCGAGCGGGCCACCTCCAGGGGATCGCGCAGCGCCACCACAACTGACGGCTCGATCCCCTCGCGCGCCAGAACGTTGCGCCACAACGGGAGGAGGCGGCAGACGCGTGGATCCTTGAGGACCAAGAGCTTTGCGTCGCCGAAGGCCGCGGCGAGGAGCGTCGCCGCTTCGTCCTCGTCGGCCATCCGCGCCGGATCGGCAAACCATGCGTCCGGCAGCGGGGCATCATCGTTCCAGCGAGTCCCGGCCGACTCGAGGAGCCGGCTGTTGAAGCGGGCGATCGATCGGGATTCCCAGTAGCCGCACGGGTTGTCGGCCGTCTCGGGCATCGGGTCGAGGGGGAGGCTGGCGCCGAGATGACCGATGATCCTCGTCAGCGCCGAAGTGCCGCTGCGATGCATTCCGAGGACGAGGTAGGCGCGTCGATCCATGATCCGATTCCCTGCGACGCCTCACGCGCCGCTTGCTGCACGGAGCTCGGCAAGCGACCGCTCGAGGAACGGCAGGGCCTGCGGCGGCATCCCGCCGAGGAGCAGCGGCAGCGCCGTCGGTGGGGCGAACGGTTCGCCCCGGAGGCGCACGTATTCCTCGTGGAAGATCGGGAAGGGATGGCGGGCCGCAGGGACGTTCGTCGCCACGCCGCCATGGAACTGGTGAAACGTTCCCTCGCCGAGGAGATGGACAATCTCCGTGGCTCGCGCGCAAGCCCGGCGATGAAAGTCGAGATTCACCAGTCCACCGCCGGCTGTCTGAAAGCCTTCATCGAAGCCCCCGAGCCGATCGAACGTCTCCCGTCGAACGGCCACGCCATTACTCTCGGAAAGGGGGAGAAACCATCCGCGCCGGCTCGAGCCGGCGAAGGCTGAAATCCGGAAAAGTTCATAGCCATCAACCCGCCAATCGACCGATTCGAGGAGACGATCCTCGACGGCCTGATCGTAGCCTTCGAGCATCGATTCGTTCTGAATCTTGGGGCCGAGGTGCCAGGCGAGCGTGGCGACCAGCGGATCGTTCCAGGCCCGGAAGGCATCGAGCGTGAATCGCACGACGCCGGGCGTGAGCATCCGGGCGCCGTCGATGCACACCATCACCGCGGCGCCTGTCGAGCGGCGGACAGCCTCGTTGATCGCCGCACTCGGGGATGGGGATGGCGGCGTGCGGAGGAGCGTGAACCGTGGGCCTCCGGCGTTAACCAGCGCCGCGACGATCGCCGCGTCGAGAGGCACCGCCGAGCCGGCGTCGACGGCGATCACCTCGTACGCACTGGGATCGACCCCGCGCTGGTAGGCCTCCGAGAGGGTGAAGAGCGTCCGCGGCGCCTCGCGGGCCATGTCGCGGAAAACTACGATCACCGACAGCCCGGGGGGTGTCATCCGCGCGGGGCTCCGGGGCCTTCCTCCGAGGATGGCGGAGCGGGCGGCGGAGCAGCAGCGCCCCCTTCGGCGAGCCATTTGTCGACCGCCATGGCGCCATGGAGACCGATGCGGATCTCGTGCCGGGCCTGCGGCCGATGGGCGGCGGGGGTGCCGAAGCCGTCCACCCAGCGCTTCAGGTCGCGGCCGAGGAGCTTGGCGATCCGGGCCACCTCGGGGGCATACATCTCCTTGAGCACCGGCACGAGCGAAGGCCTCGGGGGGAGATCCTGCTGCTTTTTATAGGCTTGGTCTGCCGTGAGGATCGGCACGACGCGTTCGGCGAGTTCGGTGGCGGTGAGCCCGGCGAAGCCGTTGGCATCGATGGCGAGATGGTCAGCGAGAGCCTCGAGCGTGCCGACCGGACAGGCTTCGATGTCGTCGCGGATGAGCGGGAGGAGCTGCTCCTCGGGAAAGACGGCGAGCCAGCGTTCCATGATCGCCGAATAATCACCGGCGCGGCGGGATCCGGCCGACTGGAAGTGATCGATGAACCATTGATCCGACACCTCGGCGTCGAGCATCTGCGCGCGCACCAGCGCCATCAGCGCCGCCGACCAGGCACGCTCGAGCGGATTGCGGAAGGTGATGAACAGCCGGACGTCGGGGCAGGCGGCCTGGAGCGCGCGGATCGATTCGAGGGGGAGCGAGGCATAGGCGGGGGTGATCTCACCGGAGCGGATCGGCTGGCCGGCGGCATTGGTCCGCGCGGGGGGCTCGAGGAGCTTGAGCCACTGCTCGACGAGCCGGGCATCGGCCCGGTCCCAGAAGTGGACTTCCTTCCCGCCGGGGAAGGCGATCTGCGGGTGGCGGGAGAGCTGGTGGTAGAGCCAGGTCGTCCCCCCCTTTTGAACACCGATGCCAAGGAAGTCGACCATCGGTTGGAAGCCTCGGGCGGGACGGGAAAGGGGTGGAAAAACAGCGCTGAGCGGGGTGGATGCCCGATCATGGAGTGGTAGATACGGGCCCGCCAACGGATCCGTCAAGCGCAGGCCCCGTAGACCGTTACAACAGCGGTCATCCCACGGTTTCCTTGGGAAGTGCCCCCGCTCAAACCCCCAGCGAAGTCAACGCCATGCCCTCGTCCCCGGTCACCACTACGCCCCCGTGGATGAGGTCATGCCTCATCGCCGCCGGCATCTACAACCTCCTCTGGGGCGCGCTCACCGTGCTCCGGCCAATGTGGCTGTTCGACCTGGCTTCCATGGATCCTCCCAACTATCCCTTCATCTGGCAGTGTGTCGGAATGATCGTTGGCGTGTACGGCATCGGCTATCTCGCCGCCTCATCCGATCCGGTGCGGCACTGGCCGATCGTCCTGGTCGGCTTTCTCGGCAAGCTGTTCGGACCGATCGGCTATGTCGACGGTGTCGTCCGTGGAGAAGTGCCACCCGGGTTCGGGATCACGATCCCCACCAACGATCTCATCTGGTGGGTTCCCTTCGCGCTCATGCTGGCCCATGCGTGGAGGTGCCACCACAGCCAAGCTGCCCGGGGAACAGAGCGGGAATCGCCGGACACGATCGGTTCACCGTCCGAGGTCGCGGCACGATGACGACGCTGTGGGTTCTGATCGCCCAGATCATGGCGAGCACAACCATGGCCGCGATCGCCTGGTTCGTTCAGATCGTCCACTATCCGCTGTTTGCCCTCCTGCCGTCGAGCGGCAGCAAGGCAGCGGAAGTTGCCGGCATGTCCCGTTCTGTGGCACGCGACTATCACGACGAGAATCTGCGACGCACCCGCCCCATCGTCCTCGTTCCGATGCTCGTCGAGGCTGCCTCGGCGGCGTGGCTGGCGTTCGATCCCCCGGCCGCCGTCGGTCGTGGCGCAGCGATTGCCGGACTCTCTCTGGTGGCGATCGTCGTTCTCTCAACGGCGCTGGTGCAGGTGCCCCTTCACGAGTCGCTGCGCCGCGGAGACGCTCCTGCGGAGACAGTCGACCGGCTCGTGCGTTCCACCCGGATCCGCACCGCCGCCTGGACGGCGCGGGCAATGCTGGCGGCCTGGATGCTCCACGCGACGGCCGTCGCGGGATGAACAGGAGCACCCCGACCCCTGGAAGGTGGATCGACTGATCCGACGCCCGGTCGGGGCGACTGCGTCGTCATCGACGCAACCGCCGCCCCTGGCAAAAGATCCGGGCGGGATGCCCGGACGAAACTTGGCTCCACATCCGGGCGGATGCCCGGACAAAACAAGGGTGGCTAACGGGACTCGAACCCGCGACCCCTAGAATCACAATCTAGTGCTCTAACCAACTGAGCTATAGCCACCGCGATAACCGTCGGGTGGGACATTCTAACAGAAAACCCCGCCGGTCCACTGCCCCCCGGCCATGGCCTGTTTTCTGCGGCGAATCCGCAGGCGGGCTCACTCGCGCCGGCGGGAGTCGAGGAGGATCGTCACCGGTCCGTCGTTGGCGAGGCTCACCTCCATGTCGGCGGCAAACACGCCCCGAGCCACCGGCCGGGCAGCCTCGAGTTCGAGGCTGGAGAGGAAGCGTTCGTAGAGCGGCACCGCCTCCTCCGGCCTTGCCGCGCGGAGAAAACTCGGGCGGTTCCCCTTCTGCGTGCTCGCGTGGAGCGTGAACTGACTGACGGCCAGCAGCCCGCCGTCGATGTCGACGACACTCCGGTTCATCTTCCCCTCGTCGTCGGCGAAGATCCGCATCCGCGCGATCTTTTCCGCGCTCCAGTCGGCATCGCCGGCCTCATCCCCCTGCTCCACTCCGACAAGCACAAGCAACCCCCGCCCGATCCGGCCGACACTCCGGGCATCGATCGTCACCTCCGCCCTCGTCACCCTCTGGATCACGCAGCGCATCAGCCTTTTTCCTCCGCTTCTCCCCCGGCTTCAAGGGCCCCGGCACCAGCCCGCGACAGGAGCCACCAGCCGACGAGGAGCTGGCCAAGGAGAGCGAAGAGCCCTGCCCGGGGATGCCCCGTGAGCACATAGACGCCGCCGAACACGAGGCTGGCGACGAAACCGGCGAGCTTCGAACCGACATTGAGCAGGCCGAACGTGGCGCCATAACGACCGGCCGGCGCGAGCACCGCCACCGCCGCACGGATCACGCTCGCCGCTCCGCCGAGGACGAGCGCCAAGAGGACCGCCATCGCCGTGAGCTGTGACCGGGTCGTCACGAGCCCCGCCGAGCCGAGCACGATTCCCCAGCCGACAAGGGAGAGCGACAGCATCGGCCAGCGGCCGAAACGGGTCGACAACCAGCCGACGGCGAGCGCGCCGGGGAGGGCGACCAACTGGACAAGGAGCACCAGACCGACAAGCGCCGGCGGATCGAGATGAAACTCCTCGAGGGCAACCGAGGAGAATTGGCTGATCGCCGTCTGCATCGCGCCGAGGATGAGCATGGAGCCACCGAGGACGCTGCCGAGGCGACCGAAGCCGGCATCCCCGCGAAAGAGGGCCCGCGCGAAGCCGAGGAGCTCGCCGGACGAGGTCGCGGCGTGGACGCTTGAGTGGCCGTCACCGAAGCGGGCCCAGAAGGCCGGAATCGAGAACAGGATCCACCATCCCCCCATGATCGCGAACGCCGAGCGGAGCGCGCCCGAGTCGCTGAGGCCGAGTGACGCCCGGGCCGCGAACACCCGCGTGGCGAGGATCAACGCCACCGCTCCCCCCGCGTATCCGGCGGCGTAGCCGATCGCTGAGAGACGGTCGGCCTGGGCGCCGCGGGCGATCCGTGGCAGGAGGCTTCCGGTGAAGATCGCCGCGAAGTCAAAACCGACCGCGGCCACGACGACGGCCAGAACGATCGGCACCCGCGCCGTCGGAGCGAGGGACGCCAGGAGAAACGCGGCGGCACACCCGGCGACAATGCTCGCCATCAACGCCCGGCGGTGGCTGTGCGTCCGATCGGCCCAAGCCGCCACCCAGGGTGCCGAAAGCGCCGTGACGAGCATCGCCGCTGCCAGTGTCCAGGCCCACACCACCCCGCCCGGAACCCCCCACGGATCACCGGCAAAGACCACCTTTTCGATATAGGCGACCAGGAGCGTGATCGAGATCGTCGAGAAGGCGCTCGCAGCCCAATCGAGGAGCACCCAGGCCACCGAGTCGAACGAGGCGCCGGCAGCGCCCGTGCCGCGCTCATCGTCGGGACGGCGCGACGGTCGATCGGATCGGTCGCTCGGCATGGCGATGCTCAAGCTTCCGACGAAGGCGTTGAGGTCTGACCATCCGCGGCATCGGCGACGATCGCGTCGGTGGCCACATCCCCGCCGGGCTCGCTTGACGTGCTCGAGCCACCAGCGACCCCACCGCCGGCGATCGCCCGGAGACGCTTACGAAGTTGCTTCCGGTAGCTGAGGATCGGCGGCAGCGTCACGGCCATCGCCACCAGCAACAGCACCGCGTCGGAGAGGCGTCCGCGCCGCAGCGACCAACCGATCCACCCGAGGGCGACAACGGTGTAGGCGGCCAAGCCGAGGGTGGCGTTCCGGAAGCTGCGTTGCAGGGCCCCAACACTGCCGGCGTCGGTGGGCACCCCGGCGCTACCGGCCGACTCCTCGAGCGTGGCCGCGGGCGGATCCGCAGCCTTTCCCTGCATCGGCTCTGAGTCGTTCGTCACGATCCACCCCGCTCCCACCACCCCGGCACCAGACAGGGTACCCTTTGGCCCTCATGGTACTGCCCCATCCGGCGGCGGCACAGGGAAGCCGGGAAACGGCGGCATCCCACCCATGCCAGTCGATCGCCACCGCCCACATCGCAGGCGACAGGCGTCACCCGCCCGCGAGACGACGGCGGATCTCCTCCAGCCGGAGGCCGAGATCGCGCTCCTCCCCGCGGTCGGTCGGCTCGTAGTAGCGTTTCTCGACCCCGAGATAATCCTGGGCGGCGATGCCGTCTGGATGGTCGTGGGCATAGCGGTATCCCTCGCCACGGCCGAAGGCTTTTGCCGCCGCCGAATGACGGTCTTGGAGATGACGGGGGACGGGGATCACGCCGCGATCGCGAACATCCTGTCGGGCTGCTGCGATCGCCGTCGTGCAGGCGTTGCTCTTGGGGGCCAGCGCCAGATAGGTGACGGCCTGCGAGAGTGGGAGCTGGCACTCCGGCAGCCCAACAAACTCGGTCGCCTGCATCGCGGCCACGGCCACGAGCAAGCTCCGCGGGTCGGCGTTGCCGACATCCTCGCTGGCAAGGATCACGAGGCGGCGGGCGAGGAAGCGCACGTCCTCCCCCCCCTCGAGCATCCGCGCGAGCCAATAGAGGCCGGCGTCGGGATCGCTGCCGCGAATGCTCTTGATGAGGGCGCTGGCGCAGTCGTAATGCGTGTCGCCGGCATCGTAGACAAGCGCCTTGCGCTGCACGCTCTCGCGGGCGAGGGCGAGGGTGAAGACGAGGGGCCGGCGGGTCTCGGAGAGGACGCCAATCTCGAGCGCCCCCAGCGCCCGACGGGCGTCGCCGTCGGAAGATTCGACGAGGAACGCGAGGGCGGCGTCGTCGATGGAGATCTCCTCCGCACCGAGCCCGTGCTCACGGTCGGTCACGGCCCGGCGGAGAACCGCGGCGACGTCGGCAGCGGCAAGGGGCTCGAGGGCGAAGAGGCGACTGCGGCTGACGAGGGCGCTGGTGAGCGCGAACGACGGATTCTGGGTCGTGGCGCCGATCAGGGCGATCGTCCCCTGCTCGACATCGGGGAGGAGAACATCCTGCTGGGCCTTGTTGAAGCGGTGAATCTCATCGACGAACAGGCACGTCCGCTGGCCGTCGTCCTCGAGCCGGCGACGGGCGGCGTCGAGCACCTCGCGAACCTCCTTCACCCCCGAAGCCGTGGCGGAGAGCTCGATGAAGCGGCGCCGCGTCTCGCGGGCGATGATCTCCGCGAGGGTCGTCTTCCCCACCCCCGGCGGACCATGGAGGATCACCGATCCGATCCGGTCCGATTCGATGAGCCGGCGGAGGAGTCGACCGGGGCCGATGACATGCTCCTGCCCCAC
>CAMCCR010000044.1 GCA_945873085.1 Candidatus Kuenenia stuttgartensis
GGCCCTGCATGGTAGGAGGGCGGACGGGGCTGGCCACGGCGGCCTGTTCAGGCTCCGTCGCTGGGAATGTCGTCCCCGCCGTCGAGGAGCACCCGGAGCCGGCGCATGGCGCGGAGGTAGCGCATCCCGGCGGCGGGCTTGGAAAGCCCAAGCACATCGGCCGCTTCGGCGGTGGAGAGGTGCTCGAAGTGCCGGAGGAGGACGATCCGCCGATCGCCCTCGTCGAGTTGTTCGACCGCGGCGGCGAAGCGGCGTTCGAGCTCGTGCCAGGTGGCCGCGGCGGCAGGGGTCAGCTCGCGGTCGGCCAGGCCCGCGACCCCGTCGGGCGACGAGTGGTCGTTGTCCGAGGGGCCGGTGAGCGAGACCTCCCGATCGAGGCTCCGCGACGCGGCGACGCGATGGCGGCGGTGGGCATCAATGAGGCGGTCGCGGGCCATGTGCCGCAGCCAGAGCTGGAACGGCATCGTCGGGTTGGCGAGGTAGTCGCCGAGCCGGCGGTTAGCCTCGAGCATGACGTCCTGAACGATGTCGCTGGCATCGACGCGCCGCTGCATGACGCGGTCCATCCGCCGATCGACCATCCGCCGGATGGCGTCGCGGTGGCGGGCGAGGAGGCCATTGACGGCGTCGTCGTCCCCCTCGCGGACGCGGTCGAGGAGGATCTGCGTCGGTGGGCCATCGCGCCATGCCGCGACGCCGGGCGGAACGGTCGGCGGGGCCTGATGCTGGACTCCGTCGGCCCCGCGGCTCACGGCGGCATCCTCCTCGTCCGGCTTGCGGCCGGGATTGCCTGACGGCACGTTCATGCGGTTCCTCTGCTCCTGTCCAATAGTACCAACGTGTCGCGGGGGCGGGGGCTGCGGATCGCCGCAGGTTTTTTTGACCGGGTGGGTTCCGTGATCCATAATCGCCGGCGGTTCAAGGACAGACCGCTGCCTGCCGCCACCGGACGCGGCAATCCGTCAACGGACTGTTTTTCGTGGACGTCGCCCTGCTCGAGGCATGTTCGACCCGCAGTCTGGAGCTTTGTGGCTCCGGATCCCGCTCCCGCTCGACGGGAAGTGGCCGGTCGGCTCGTGCCGGTCACGGTGACCTTTCCGTGGCGCTCTCCCGCCGCGACCGTCCCAGCCGTCGTCCCGGTCGGCTCAGCCTTCTCGCCGCGATGCTTGCGGTGCTCGCGGTTGCGCCGGCGGTGTCGATGGCGCAGGTCGTGCCGGCGATCGTGCCGGTGTATGGCCAGGATGATGCGGACGCGGGAATCGCCCCTGAGCCGGATCCCTCGATGCTTCCGGCGATCGTGGCTGTCCCGGTGGGGCCGGCCGTCCGCCTCCCTTCAGCGCCCCAGGCCGTCCCGGCCTCCCTGCCGGTCGCCGCAGACGTTTCCGCGTCCGGTGTCGCTGACGAGCTCGCCGGCCGGCTGGCGGCGCTCGAGGGGCAGCAGCGGTGGGGCGACATCGTGGCCGCCTGCGAGCCGCATGTCCGCCAGGGGACGCTGCCGACGGTCGTGGCTGATCGCTACGATCTGGCCCGGATCCACTGCGACCTCGTTCGGCGGCACTCCGAGGCAGCTTTCCGGCAGCGGCTCACCGGCCTTTCCGAAGCCGAGGGGCGGCGTCTCCACGCTGAGGTGCTCTCGCGGATCCGCAGCCATCATGTCGATGCCCCCGACTTTCACCGCCTCACGCTCCGCGGCTTGAGGGCGATGGAAGTGGCGATCGACCATCCGGTGTTCACGTCGTGGTACGCCCCCCACGCCACCGCGGAGCGCCGGGCCGCGTACCGCGAGCAGGTGGCCCGCCTCGTCGGGGGGCGAATGGTCAACTCCCAGGCCGATGCCGAGACGGTGGTGGCGTGGGTTGCCCGGATCGGCCATTCGACCCTCGGCATCCCCCCCTCTGTCACGCTCCTGGAGATGACGGCCGCGTCGATGGGGGGCCTCGACGAATATTCCGCGTTCCTCACCAATGGCCAGCTCGACGATCTCTACGCGCAGATCGAGGGCAACTTCGTCGGGCTCGGCGTTGAGCTGAAGACGGCCCCCGACGGCCTCCTTCTCGTTCACGTCATCGCCGGCAGCCCCGCCGAACGGGGTGGCCTCCGCGACGGCGACCACATCGTCGCCATCGACGGTCGGGCAATCGGCGGGATGTCGGTCGACGAATCAGCCCAGCTTCTCCAAGGGCCGGAGGGGTCTGCTGTCAGCCTCGACGTCGTCCGTGGCAAGGCCGCTGCGGGCCGGGTGTCGCTGCGGCGCGAGCATGTCGAGGTGCCGAGCGTCGAGGATGTGCGGATGGTCGATGCGGCAGCGGGCGTCGGCCACCTCAAGATCTCCTCCTTCCAAAAGACGACGGCTGCCGATCTGGAATCGGCCCTCCGCCGGCTCGATGCCGCAGGGATGCGTTCGCTCGTCATCGACCTCCGTGGCAATCCCGGTGGCCTCCTCTCCGCCGCCGTCGATGTCGCCGATCTGTTCCTCGAACGGGGGCTCGTCGTGGCGACCCGGGGGCGCAGCCCGGAGGAGGATTTCAACTACTCCGCGAGCCGGCCCGGCACGTGGCGGATGCCCCTGGTGGTGATCATCGACGGCGACTCCGCCAGCTCCAGCGAGATCTTTGCCGGGGCGATCCGCGATCACGGCCGCGGGACGATCGTCGGCAGCCGGAGCTTCGGGAAGGGCTCGATTCAGGGGATCTTCCCGCTCGAGATCGGTGGCGTCGGCCTCCGGCTCACCACCGCCAAGTTCTTCTCTCCCAAGGGGAAGCCGTACAGTCGGGTCGGGGTCGAGCCCGATCTGGTCGTCCACTCCACCGCCCGCTTGCCAGAGGGGGCCGAGGTGGCCCCGACGACCGGCGACGCCCCGCTCGAGGCGGCCCTCGCGGCGGCGCGGCGGGCGACGGTGCGGCAGTCGACCCGTCCCGTCCCCCGCGCTCAGGCCTCCAGATAGTCTGTTTCCGCTGTGCGGCGCAGCTTGAAAATCACCCTCCTGCGGGCTACGCTGCCTGACGCACGAGTCATGTCCTCCGCAGGCTTTCTTCTTCTGGCTGCGGAGTGGTGACGGGAGTGTCGGTCGGCTGGTCGGTGGGATTTTGCGCTCGTTTCCATGGCACGGCGGTCGGGCATGGCGGTGCCCGTTCGGCGTGTCGGCGTGTCGATCCCCCCATCGGAGTCCGCCTCCCTTTCCCCATGTTTCTCGTGCTGTTCATGCCTGCTCATGCTGTTCATGGCCGTGCCCCGTGTTGCTCCGCCACCGCCCGTTCCAAGCGGCCGGTGACGGGTCGTTCCTGTCCTGTTCCGGTCCGCCTGCTCCGAGCCCCTTCGCCGTGCCGCGTCGGCTTGTCCGTCGTGGAGCCAAGGGGAACGCGAGCCTTTCGTTCAACGCCCTCACTCCCGTAGCCCGCCATCACGAAGAAGGATCCATTCATGACCTCTGCCCGTGCCAGCGCGATCGCCGCCATCAACAACTACAAGTCGAATGGCCAGGCCTGGAACTTCCGCGAGACGCCCACCAACGAGATCTTCGGAACCAACGTCTTCGGCGATTCGGTGATGAAGGACCGGCTCCCGAAGAGCGTCTACAAGGCGCTTCAGGCGACGATCAAGCAGGGCAAGCCGCTCGATCCGACGATCGCCGATTCCGTGGCCCTGGCGATGAAGGATTGGGCGATCGAGAAGGGGGCCACCCACTACGCCCACGTCTTCTATCCGCTCACCGGGCTGACCGCCGAGAAGCACGACAGCTTCCTCACGCCGACCGGCGATGGTGAGGCGATCTTTGAGTTCTCCGGCAAGGAACTGATCCAGGGCGAGCCCGATGCCTCGAGCTTCCCCTCCGGCGGGCTGCGGGCGACGTTCGAGGCCCGTGGCTACACCGCCTGGGATCCCACGAGCCCGGCCTACATCCTCGACAATCCCAACGGCACGACCCTCTGCATCCCCACGGCCTTCTGCTCGTGGACGGGCGAGGCCCTCGACAAGAAGACCCCGCTCCTCCGCTCGATGCAGGCCCTCGACAAGCAGGCCCGCCGCGTCCTGGCCCTCTTCGGCCACAAGGATATCGGGCAGGTCTCCGCGTCGTGCGGGCCGGAACAGGAATACTTCCTCATCGACCGCAACTTCTACTTCGCCCGTCCCGATCTGGTGATGACCGGGCGGACGCTGTTCGGTGCCAAGCCGCCGAAGGGGCAGGAGTTCGAGGATCAGTACTTTGGGGCGATCCCCGAGCGCGTGCTGGCGTTCATGCTCGAGGTGGAGCGTGAGCTCTACAAGCTCGGCGTGCCGGTGAAGACGCGGCACAACGAAGTGGCCCCGGGGCAGTACGAGATCGCCCCGGTCTACGAGAATGCCAACATCGCCACCGACCACCAGCAGTCGATCATGCAGACGCTGACCCGTGTCGCGCAGAAGTACGGCATGTCGTGCCTCCTCCATGAGAAGCCGTTCGCCGGCATCAACGGCTCGGGCAAGCACGTCAACTGGTCGATCGGCTGCAAGCTCGGCAACCTCCTCGAGCCGGGTGAGACGCCCCACGCCAACATGCAGTTCCTCGTGTTCTGCGCGGCGGTGATCCGGGCCGTCCATCTCCACGGCGATCTCCTCCGGGCGGTCGTGGCCCACAGCGGCAACGACCACCGCCTCGGGGCCAACGAGGCCCCGCCGGCGATCATCTCGATCTTCCTCGGCGAGCAACTCGCCGACGTCTTCGAGCAGATCGAGAAGGGGAAGGCGACCAGCTCGAAGTCGAGTGGCACCCTCACCGTCGGCGTCCACACGCTGCCCGGCCTGCCGCAGCACGCCGGCGACCGCAACCGCACGAGCCCGTTTGCCTTTACCGGCAACAAGTTCGAGTTCCGCGCGGTCGGGTCGGCTCAGTCGATCGCTGGGCCGCTCGTCGCGCTCAACACGATTGTCGCCGAGAGCCTCGACTACATCGCCAACGAGCTCGAAAAGGCCACCGGCGGCGACATGGTGAAGCTCCCGCAGGCGGTCGAGAAGCTCCTCCAGCAGATCGTCTCCGAGCACAAGGCTGTGATCTTCAACGGCAATGGCTACTCGCAGGATTGGCACGACGAGGCGAAGAAGCGTGGGCTGCCGAATCTCAAGGCCACGCCCGACGCCCTCGCCGTGCTTGCCTCGCCGACGAACATCGCCCTGTTCGAGAAGTACGGAGTCCTGTCGGAGCGTGAGCTTCGCAGTCGCTACGAGATCTACATGGAGCGGTACTGCAAGGACATCAACACCGAGGCCCAGTCGGCGATCCAGATCGCGAAGACGATGATCCTCCCGGCCGCCTATCGATATCAGGGCGAGCTCGTCGGCACGGCACACAAGCTCAAGGAGATCGGCAAGACCGTCCACATGGGGACCCTCGACAAGCTCACCACGCTCGTCGGTGAGCTCGAAGCAGGCATCGGAGCCCTCGAGAAGGTGGCCGGCCATCACGGTGGCGGCGACATTGCGGCCGAGGTGGCCCATTTCCACGGTAAGGTCATTCCGGCGATGGTCTCGCTCCGTGAGACGGCCGATCAGATCGAGTCGATCCTCCCCGACGATCTCTGGCCGCTGCCGACCTACCGGGAAATGCTGTTCATCAAGTGAGCAGCACAAACTCAGGCACGCCCGACGGGGGGCCATCCCCCGTCGGGCCCCTCGATCCCTCGGCGCTTCCCCTGGCCATCAGGGCGGAGTGTGAGCGCCTGTCGCTCCCGCTCCCCCTTGGGGTCGAGGAGGGTCTGGCGGCCTACGCGACCCGCCTCTGGGAATGGAACGAACGGCTCAACCTCACCCGCCACACCGATGTCGAGCGGTTCGTGTCGCGCGATGTCGCCGATGCGGTCGCCGTCGCTGGCCATCTTGCCGCCGGCGAGCGGGTCCTCGATGTCGGCACCGGCGGGGGCGTGCCGGGCGTGCTCCTGGCGATCCTCCGCCCCGATCTCCGCGTCGAACTCTCCGACAGCGTGGCGAAGAAGGCGAAGGCCGTGCGGGCGATCGTGGCCGAGGCGGGGCTGTCGATCCCCGTCCATGAAGGGGCCGCGCAGGAGCTCGTGAGCCGGCGGGGCGAGAAGGATCGCTTCGACGCCCTCGTCATCCGCGCTGTGGCGCCGCTGATCAAGCTGCTCAACTGGTTTGAGCCACTGGCCGACCACTACGGGCGGATGCTGATCATCAAGGGACCGCGCTGGGAGGAGGAGAAGGGGGAGGCAAGGCACCGCGGTTGGGTCAAGAAAGTGACCGTGCGCCGCGTCGCGGCCTGGCCGATCCAGGGCAGCGACAACGAGAGCGTCCTCCTCGAGGTCCGCCTTAGGGAAACCCGCGAACCGTCTCCCGGCCCCGTCTCATCTCATCCCCCCACCTCATCTCCCCCCCCTGCCCCGCGATCCCCGCGGAAGCGTTGATGGGGACGGTTCGGCTATGAAGAGCCGGGGATGGTTGCGGGCGGAAGTCGGCAGGGGCCGCGGCTCCACGGAAGGCCCGCGGCTTCCCGGAGTGGTAGAATGGAGCCATGCCTAGCTCTCCCGCTCCCTTCCTTTTTGCCGTCGTGGCGTTGGTCGCGTCGGTAGCGATCCGTCCGGCCATGGCCGAGGATCACCCCGGCGCGGCGATCTACCGCGAGCACTGTCTCCGCTGCCATGGCGACAACGGTGTCGGCACGCCGTCGGCTCCGGCTCCGCTCCTCGGCGATCGCTCGGTCGGGCAGTTGACCCGGTATGTCGCCGACACCATGCCGGAGGACGATCCGACCGCCGTCACCGGGGAGGCGGCCGCAGCGGTGGCAGAGTGGATCCATGGCCGCTTCTATTCGACGCTGGCCCGTGACCGCCATCGCCCGGCCCGGGTCGAACTCGCCCGGCTCACCGTCGGCCAGTACCAAAACGCCATCGCCGATCTCGTGGGCGGATTTCTCGCGCCGCTGCCCCACGTGAGCGCGGAGCGGGGGCTCCGCGGCGAGTATTTCCAGGGGCGAAACTTTGACCCCGCCCGCCGGGTCTTCACGCGGCTCGATCCCGCGGTCGGCTTCGACTTCGGCGTCGAAGGGCCCGATCCGGAGCGCTTCGAGCCGGGCCGGTTTGCGATCCGTTGGCAGGGCTCGATCGTGCCGGTGGAGTCGGGGGTGCATGAGTTCATCGTCCGTACCGAACAGGCCGTCCGGCTCCTCGTCAATCATCCCGACTGGGATGGCCCGCCGCTCATCGATGCCTGGGTAAAGTCGGGCAACGACACGGAGTACCGCGGCACGATCCATCTCCTCGCCGGTCGGCCCTCCCCGCTGCGGTTGGAGTTCTCGAAGGCCAGTCAGGGGGTCGACAATCCGGTGCACGAGAAGCCGAGGCGGGCCTCGATCGAACTCCTCTGGCGGCAGCCGCACGGAGTGGTCGAGCGGGTCCCTTCGCGAAACCTCATCCCCAATCACTCGCCGGCGACGTTTGTCGTCACGACTCCCTTCCCTCCGGACGATCGCAGCATCGGCTACGAGCGCGGCAGCACCGTCTCGAAGGAATGGCTGGAGGCGGTCGAGGCCGCGGCCGTCGAGAGCGCCGCGGCGATCCGTGAGCGAGCCGAGCAACTGGTCGGCGTGAAGCCCGATGCCCCGGACCGGGCCGAACGGCTGCAGGCCTTCGCCGCCACCTTCGCCGAGCGGGCCTTCTGTCGGCCTCTCGACGCCCAAGTCCAGGCGCTCGTCGCGCATCCCTTCGTCGCAGCGCCCGACGTCGACGCGGCCCTCGAGCGATCGCTGCTGCTGATCCTCTCGTCCCCCCGCTTTCTGTTCCGCGAGCCGCCGCTCCCGGCCGATCCCAGTCTCGCTTCGTGGGGCACCGCCGCCCGGCTCTCCTTCGGCATCTGGGACTCGATCCCTGACGAGCCCCTCCGCGCCGCGGCGGCCCGGGGCGAACTCCAGACGCCCGAGCAGGTCGAGGCCCAGGTGCGGCGGATGTCAGCCGATCGGCGGGCGCTCTCCAAGCTCCACACCTTCCTCCTCACCTGGCTCCGCGTCGACCGCCCCGCGGAGATTGCCAAGGATCCGTCCCGTCATTCGGGATTCGATGCCGCCGTGGTAAGCGACTTGCGGACGAGCCTCCGGCTTCTCCTCGACGACATCGTGCTCCCCGCCGCCGGGCCGGCCGACTACCGGCGACTGTTCACCGCCGACGAGGTGCCGATCAACGGCCGGTTGGCTCCCTTGTATGGCGTGAATCTCCCGCCCCGGTCCGAGTTCGTCCCCGTCCGTCTCGACGAGGGGCAGCGGGCCGGCGTTCTCACCCATCCCTACCTCCTCAGCGTCCTCGCCTATCCCGGCGAAAGTTCCCCGATTCACCGGGGGGTGTTCCTGACGCGGGGGATCCTCGGCAACGTCCTCAAGCCCCCGGCCGAGGCGGTGGCTCCACTCGCCCCCGACCTCCACCCCGGGCTCTCCGCCCGACAGCGAGTCACCCTCCAGACAAGCCCCGCGGCCTGCCAGGGCTGCCACGCCGTCATCAATCCACTCGGCTTCGCCCTCGAGGGCTTCGACGCCGTCGGGCGCTTTCGGGGAAACGGGAGCGAGACCGACGGGAGCTATCTGCCGCGGGAAGGGCCTGAGGTGCGCTTCGCGGGGGCGGACGGATTGGCGGCCTATCTCGTCACGAGCGGCGACGCCGAGGAGGCCTTCCTCCAGGCGCTGTTCCATGCGCTGGTCAAGCAGCCGATTCGGGCCTGGGGCCCGGAAACCCTTCCGCAGCTGCGCCGGTCGTTTGCCGCCAAGGGCTTCGATATCCGTGAAGCCGTGGTCGATATCATGAAGGTGGCGGCCTTCCCGCCCGTTCCCCTCCCTGCCTCGCCGGAGCCGACCGATGATCACTCGCCGTGAACTGCTGCGGAAACTCGGGGTCGGTGCGGCCGTGGCGCCGTTCCTCGGCAATCTGCCCAGCTTTGCAAGCGCTCCGGCGGCGCGGCAGCGGCTCGTCATTGTCTTCAGCCCGGACGGCACGGTGCGGGAGAACTTCTGGCCAGCCTCCGCCGGCTCGTTCACCGCGCCGGCTGGCGAAGGCCAGGAGGCCGTGGCACTGCGGCCGATCCTCGCCCCCCTGGCTCCCTTCAAGGATCGCCTCCTCACCCTCAAAGGCGTTGGCAACAAGATCCGCGGCGACGGCGATGGCCACATGCGCGGCATCGGCTGCCTGCTCACCGGCGTCGAACTCTTCCCCGGCAACATCCAGGGGGGAAGCGACACGCCGGCGGGCTGGTCGAGCGGGTTGTCGATCGATCAGGAGATCGCCGGCTTCCTCCAGGCGCGCCCGGAGACCGCCACCCGGTTCGGCTCGCTCGAGTTCGGCGTCCTCGTCCCCGACCGGGCCGATACCTGGACGCGGATGGTGTACGCCGGTCCCAACAAGCCGGTGGCGCCGATCGACGATCCGTATCAGATGTTCTCCCGGCTCTACGGGAGCGTGAAGCACCGCGAGAGCCTGCGGAGCGTGCTCGACGAGCTTCACGAGGATCTCGCCCGCGTGACGGCCACGCTGCCGGCGGAGGATCGGAGGCTCCTCGAGGAGCACGCCGACCTCGTCCGCGGCTTCGAACGGGACTTGGCAGCCCAGCGCGAGGTTGCCAAGCACGACGTTCCGGTGCTCGAGCCTGGCATTCTCGAGGCGAACGACCGGATGCCGACGATCAGCCGGATGCAGATCGATCTGCTCGTGGCGGCGCTCGCGGCCGATTTCACCCGCGTCGTCACGCTCCAGTACACCAACTCCGTCGGCCAGCCCCACATGAAGTGGCTGGGGGTCGACGAGGGGCAGCACGATCTCTCCCATGAGCCCAACAGCAACGTCGACGCGCAGGAGAAGCTCACCCGGATCAACACGTGGTATGCCGGGGAAGTGGCCCACCTCGCCGCCCGTCTCGCGGCGACGCCCGAGCCGGGGGGGGATGGATCGATGCTCGACCACACCACGATCCTGTGGACGAACGAGCTCGGCGAGGGCAATTCCCACACGCGCGAGGACATCCCCTGGGTAATGATCGGCGGGGGCTTGGGCTTCCGCACCGGTCGGGCGGTCGAGTTCCCGGCGGTGCCCCACAACCGTCTCCTCCTCAGCCTGGCCCACGCCTTCGGCCACACCGGCCTCGACCGCTTCGGCAACCCCGACTTCTGCGGCGACGGCCCGCTCGGCCTGGGCTGAGCGGGGTCGGAGCCGCGGGGCTTCAGCCGAGCCGCGGAAACATCCGCTCCGCCTCGTGGAGGACGACGAGGCTGTCGGCCCGGTGAGCGAGCCGTTCGACCGCTTCCGGGTTCGCGGCATGGCCGAACTCGAGCTCCTCGACGAGGCCCTGATCGAGGTCGGAGAGGAGCACGAGGCGGCGATCGCCGAGGGCTTGCGCGAAGAACCTCGTCGCCACGGCATCGGCGATCAGGGTCTGGTCACCCGAGGCGAGGGCCTCCTCGACCAGCGGCTTGAGCGCCACCCCCTGACGCCAGCGATGGAACACCGGGCCGGGGGGAGTGGCCAATCGACTCACGATGCAGATCGTCCCCTCGGGATGGGTCGTGCGGGCCGCGGCCGCGACGGCGCGGACGAGCGCCGGCATTCCCGACTCAGGCTCCGCAAGCGAGGCGATTGTCAGCCGTGGCGACCCGGGCAGGCGTGGCCGCCAGAGTTGGGCGTGACGCCGGGCCGCCCGGTCGGTGGCTAGCGGCGTGCCAAACTCGATGGCGTGGGCCGTGCCCCCGCGTCCCGGCACGACCCGGAGGGTGGCGATCGTGCCGAGCTGCCAACCGATCTCCCGGGATCGTTCGCGGAGCGGTTGCACCGCCTTCCGGCCGCTCCGCGCCAGGTGGCGGAGGACGTCGGCCCGGGCCGCGCCCGGTGCGAAGGCTGGCCACAGATCGCCGTCGAGCGCATGACCGCCGAGGGCCGCATCCCAGGCGTAGACGCCGACGGTGACGACGACGTCGGCGTCGACGAGGGTCCGGGCGACGTGGAGCGGGATTCCCTCCGCATCGGGGCCGAGATAGGCCGACCCAGACTCAGGGTTCGGATCGAAGACGAACTCCCCCGCCGGCAGCGACGTCGCGGCGGAGGGGGGCTGTGTCGAGATCAGGGGCGGGGCATGGACGACGGCGAGGTCGTCGGCGGCAATCCCCGCCGACTCCAGCCGGCTGCGGATCGTGGCGACGATCGGACCGGTCGCGGGGATCGGGCCAGCGAGGGCGAGGGCGACGCGGTCCCCTGGCACGACATGGGCCACGAGCGGGGGGCCGTTTCCCGGGGTGTCGATGGCCGTCGCCGCCAGGGCAGCCGCTGCGTCCCCCCTGACCCCGGCTGGGCCACGGGCATCGAAGGCGATGTCAGCGTCGGACGGCTCGAGGACCAAAGGATCGGTGCTGCCGTAGTCGAGGAGGATCGGTTTCACGGTGCGGGGCGCTGCGGAGGCGGAGGGGCCATGCCCGGAGGGGCTGAGAACATTGATTGTCGCCCACGCCCGGGCTGGCGAACAGCAGCAGGGCTGCCGCTGCGGGAAACGCGACCGTCAGGGATTCCCCCGCCGGCATTCCTTCCCGCACCGGCACGTGCATACCTGGCAGGTGCCACGCTCATCCCCGGTATTGGCGGACGACGATGCACAACCATCATCACACCACCTCCGGGGCCCCCCGGACCTGTCGCAGGAGACCACTGCCATGCCGTCCCATCCCGTCAAACCGGTCCATCGCTCCCTTGTGGCGCTCCTCGTGGCCGCCGCGGTCGGCGCCACGGCCGGGGCCCAGGAGGAGTCCTACGTCGGCGGGGGGCGTGGCGTGCCGGTGATCGGAGCCCCGGCGGGCTCTGACTGCGAGAGCTGCCGCTCCCAGATGCGCCCGCCGTGGCACGGCAGCGCCGTGGCTGGGTACGGACAGCGCGTTCCGACGGGCCACTGCATGAGCGGCGCCTGCGGGCCGAGCCATGCGGCGCCGTGCCGGTCGTGTGGCCCGGCGGCCTGCGGCCCGAAGCCCTGCGGCCCCTACGCACCGGGGATCTGCGGCGTAACCGGATTCTGCCATGCCCCGGGCGGGGCCTTTGGGGCTCACTATCCGCTCCCCCCCTGCCTGCCGCGGCTCCACGCCTTCCTCCGCGACGGGACGGTGCTTTCGCCGCAGCCGTTGGTCGTGCCGAAGTGCCACGAGTGCGGCGCGGTGATTTCGATGGGCTTCTGATCGGGTGACGGCCCTCAGGGAGTCCACAGCCAGCCCACGACGAGCATCGCCAGCGTGATCACCACCGCGCCGGCAACATCGAGGATTGCCCCGCTGCGGATCATGTCGCGGAGGCGGATCCGACCGGTGCCGTAGACGATGGCATTGCAGGGCGTGCTCACCGGCATCATGAAGCCGAGGCTCGCCGCGAACGTGGCAGCCAGGGCTGCGGTGAGGGGATCACCGCCGCCGGCCGCTGCCAGGGCCATCGCCACCGGCACGACCATGTTGGCGCTGGCGGTGTTGCTCGTGAACTCGCTGGTGACCACCGCCACGAGCGTCGCGGCAGCAACGAGGGCCACACTCGCCCCCGGTCCGGTCGGCAGCCAGCCGGTCAGGCTCCTTCCGAGCGCCTCGGCCAGGCCGGTGGAGAAGGAGAGCTCGCCGAGGGCCATGCCGCCGCCGTAGAGGAGGATGATCCCCCAGTCGATCCGCACCGCTTCCTCCCACTGAAGCGCCCTCCGCCCCGGGCCGCCGGGGAGGATGAAGAGCATCACGGCGCCGAGGAGCGCCGCGACCCCTTCGGGAACATGGGCCGCAAACCAGGCCGGCAGCGGGTGCTTCGCGCCGAGGAGCAGGCCGAGGACGCCCGGCACGATCCACAGGCTGACGGTGGTGCCGAAGGCGATCGCCGTGCTCATCTGGCCGCGCGACCAGGCGCCCAGGCCGGCCCGCTCGCGGGCGACGAGCTCTGCCACGCCGGGAAGCCGATCGACCCCGGCCGGGAACATCCAGCCGAGGAGGAGCACGGTGAAGGTGGTGAGGATCGCCGCCACTGGCACGCCGATCGCGCACCAGGCGAGAAACGACACCTCGACGCCGAGCTCGTTGCGGATGAAGGCCAGGCCGATGAGGTTTGGCGGCGTGCCGATCGGCGTCGCCAGGCCGCCGATGCTCGAGGCGAAGGCCACGGCGAGCATCAATCCGGTGGCAAAGCGCGGATCGAGCCTCGGCCCGGCCGGGGATGCATCCCGGGAGGCGGCATGCTCGATGGCCGCGAGGATCCCGGCGGCGATCGCCACCATCATCGCCGTCGTGGCGGTGTTGGAGATGAAGGCGCTGATCGTCGCTGAGACCAGCGCCACCGCGGCGAGGATCCGCCCCGGCCGCTCCCCCACGGCCGGCAGGCCGAGGACGGCAAACGCCAGCCGTCGGTCGAGGCCGTGAACCCGGATCGCCTCGGCGAGCATGAACGAGCCGATGAACAGAAAGACGAGCGGCTCCGAGAAGGGACGGAAGACCTCCTTCGCAGGCGCCACGCCCGCCACGACGCAGGCCACCGCCCCGAGCAGCGCCGTCACCGGGAGCGGCAGGGCCTCGGTCACCCACAGCACCACGACCCCCACGAGGATTACGGCCAGACTCTGGGCTTCGGGCGTGAGTGGCATGGGTAGGTGAGAAAAAATCCCCCGGGGGAGCACTGGCTCCCCCGGGGGACGTGGTGGTTTCTAAGACCGATCGACCGGTGTCACCAGGTCTTGCCGAGGGCCGCCTGGGCCGCCGCCAGCCGGGCGACCGGCAGGCGGAACGGCGAGCAGCTCACGTAATCGAGACCGAGGTGGTGGCAGAAGAGCACCGAGTGGGGATCGCCACCATGCTCGCCGCAGATGCCGAGCTTGATGTCGGGCCTCGTCTTCCGCCCCTTTTCGACGGCAGTCTGCATGAGCGAGCCGACGCCGGTGGTGTCGATCGAGGCGAACGGGTTCGCCTTGAAGATCCCGAGGTCGGTGTACTTCTGCAGGAAGGAGCCCATGTCGTCGCGGCTCATGCCGAGACAGGTCTGGGTGAGGTCATTGGTGCCGAAGCTGAAGAACTCGGCACTCTCGGCGATCTCGTCGGCCGTGAGGGCACCGCGCGGGATCTCGATCATCGTGCCGACGAGATACTTCACCTTGACGCCCGTCTCCTTCGCCACCTGAGCCGCCGTGGCGTGAACGATCTCGAGTTGGTTGTCGAGTTCCTTCTTGAAGCCCACCAGCGGGATCATGATCTCCGGCTTCACCTTGATGCCGGCCTTCTGCACCTTCGCAGCCGCCTCGAACACGGCCCGGGCCTGCATCTCCGAGATCTCGGGGTAGCTGACGCCGAGGCGGCAGCCACGGTGGCCGAGCATCGGGTTGAACTCGTGGAGCGCCTCGACGCGGCGGTGGACAACCTCGACGGAGAGCTTGAGCTTCTTCGCCAGATCGGCCTGGGCCTTCTCGTCGTGCGGCACGAATTCATGGAGCGGCGGATCGAGGAAGCGGATCGTTGCCGGGCGGCCGTCGAGGGCCCGGAAGATCCCCTCGAAATCGTCGCGCTGGTAGGGAAGGAGCTTCGCGAGGGCCGCCCGACGGGCGTCGAGCGTCTCGGCGAGGATCATCTCCCGCATCGCGTCGATCCGGTTGCCCTCGAAGAACATGTGCTCCGTCCGCGTCAGGCCGATCCCCTCGGCGCCGAAGGCAATCGCGTGCCGGACCTGCTCCGGGGTGTCGGCATTGGTGCGGATGCCGAGCTTCCGGTACTTGTCGGCGAGCTTCATGATGAAGGCGTAGTACTGGTAGACGTCCGAGTCTTCCGGCTTCATCGTGTTGCTGACGAGCACCTGCTTGAGCTCACTGTCGGCGGTCTTGATGGCTCCGGAAAACACCTCACCGGTGCTGCCGTTGATGGAGATGTCATCTCCCTCCTTGAGGGTCGTCGAGCCGCAGACCAGCGTCCCCTTGTGGTAGTCGATCGAGATCGCGCCGGCACCGGCCACGCACACCTTGCCCATCTGCCGGGCGACGAGGGCTGCGTGGCTGGAGACACCACCGCGGCTGGTGAGGATTCCCTCGGCCGCGATCATGCCACGGAGATCCTCTGGGCTCGTCTCGACGCGGGCGAGGACGACCTTCTTCCCCTTCTCGGCGAGCTCCTCGGCCTTGGCGGCCGAGAACACGAGCTGCCCGGTGGCGGCACCGGGGCCGGCGGCCAGGCCGGTCGTCAGCACGCGGCCCGCCTTCTTCGCCTTCTCGTAGTCGGCCCGGTCGAAGATCGGGGCGAGGAGTTGCGAGAGGGCATCCGGATCGGCGCTCTGGATGGCGTGCTCCGGGGTCATGAGCTTCTGCTTGACCATGTCGTGGGCAATCTTCACGTACGCCAGCGCCGTCCGCTTTCCGTGGCGGGTCTGGAGCATGTAGAGCTTCTTTTTCTCGACCGTGAACTCGAAGTCCTGGACGTCGCCGAACTTCTTCTCGAGCTTCTCGCGGACCTTCTCGAGCTGCTTGTAGGTGGCGGCAAACTCGGTGTCGTGGGCCATCTCGACGACCGGCTTCGGCGTGCGGACGCCGGCCACGACGTCTTCGCCCTGGGCGTTGACGAGGTATTCGCCGTAGAAGACGTCTTCGCCCGTGGCCGGGTCGCGGGTGAAGGCCACGCCGGTGGCGCAGTCATCGCCCATGTTGCCGAACACCATGCTCTGGACGTTGACGGCCGTGCCCCACTCGTCGGGGATCTTGTACTTGCGACGGTAGATGATCGCCCGCTCGTTCATCCAGCTGCCGAAGACGGCCGTGATGGCGCCGATGAGCTGCTCGAAGGGATCCTGCGGGAAGGTCTTCCCGGTGCGCTCCTTGATGAGCTTCTGGAAGCGGCTGATGAGATCCTTGAGGTGATCCTCGGTGAGCGCGGTGTCTTCCTCGACGTGGGCCTGGTGCTTGACCTTCTCCATCACCTCTTCGAACGGGTCGTGCTCGTTCTCGTGGCGCTTCTGCACCCCCATGACGACGTCGCCGTACATCTGGATGAAGCGGCGGTAGGAGTCGAAGGCGAAGCGGCCGTTGCCAGTGGCCTTTTTGAGCCCCTCAACGGTCTTGTCGTTGAGGCCGAGGTTGAGGATCGTGTCCATCATGCCCGGCATGCTGTCACGGGCACCGGAGCGGACGCTGACGAGCAGCGCGTTGGCCGGGTCGCCGAACTTCTTCCCGGTCTCCTTCTCGAGGAGCTTGACGTAGTGGGCGATCTCCTCCTCGAGCCCCTTGGGAAACTTCTTCCCCGAGGTGTAGTAGTCGATGCACATCTGTGTCGTGATCGTGAATCCGGGGGGAACCGGAAGCCCGATCTTCGTCATCTGCGCGAGGTTGGCCCCCTTGCCACCGATGATCGCCTTCATGGTGCCGTCGCCGTCGCACCGGTCGGCGCCGAAGTAATAGATCATCCGCCCTGGCTTGGACGCAGCGGGCTTCTTGGCGGCGGACTTCTTCGCGGACGATTTGGCCATAGGGGCGACGTGACCTTTCGAGGAGGGAAAAACCTGCGGAAAAAAGGGTCTAAGCCGCGTCGAATCTACGTTCACGTTTCCTGGGCGTCAACGCGGCGCCCCGGCGGGATGGCGGCCGGCGGCCGGGAGGGCTTGTGCCGCGGCAAACGGGTCGTTTTCCAGGAGTCGCGGTGGACCCGCGCGAGGGGGGATCGCGGCTTTCCGGGCGGGCGGCCTGCCGGGGCCGTGGCGATTTCCCCGCCGTCGGAGCACCGTCAGCCCCCCCGCCCCGCCGCGTCGGCCTGGCGGATCGCCTCCTCCACCATCCCGGCCGTCACCGGGAACGGCTCGTTGTGCGTTACCTCGCCGACCTGCACGGCACGCTCCGCGATCCGGCGGAGCATCGCCCCGTCGATGTCACCGAGGCCGATCTGTCGGAGGGTCACCGGTAATCCGACCGATCGGCAGAAGGCGAGGACCTCGTCGATCTCTCCGGCCGGCGCATCTTCGAGGCACAGCTGCGCGAGCGTCCCGAAGGCGACCTTTTCCCCATGGAGCGCGGCGTGGCAACCGGGCGCCACCGTCAGCCCATTGTGGATCCCGTGGGCCGCCGCCAGCCCCGCCGATTCAAACCCGAGCCCCGAGAGGAGGGTGTTGGCTTCGACGATCCGCGCGAAGGCCCCTCGCGCCTCGGCGTCGAGCGTGCCGGCGCCATCGAGTTGCCCTGCCCGATGGGCAGCGAGCGCCAAAGCGCCATCCGCCCGCAGCGTCGTCCAGCAGAGCTCGGCCAGGGCGAGCGCGGCGCGGGTTGTCGTGCCGCCGCGGCTGTGGGTCGCGCCCGATCGGGCGCAGGCCCGAGCCTCAAACCAGGTCGACAGCGCATCCCCCATCCCCGCCACGAGATAGCGGTCGGGCGCGGCAAGGATGACGTCGGTGTCGACGAGGACGAGGGCGGGGTTTTGCGGATGGAGCCTCACCTCCTCGACGACGCCTGAGTCGCTGTAGACGACGGAGATCGCGCTGGTCGGCGCGTCGGTCGAAGCGATCGTCGGGCAGGAGACGATGTCGAGATCGAGCTCTGCGGCCACCGCGCGGGCCGTGTCGATCGCCTTCCCGCCCCCCGCCCCGACGATCGTCCGCGCCGAGAGGCGCCTCGCCACATCGGCCACCGCGGCGATCTCGCGGCGGGAACATTCGCCGCCGAAGGGATGGATGGCAGGGGCGAAGCCGGCGGTCTCGAGCGACTGCTCCCAGATCGCGCCGAGCTGACGGACTGCCGAGGCACCGGCGAGGACGAGCACCGGCCCTCCGAGCCCGAGCAGGGTCATTTCGTTCCCGAGCGTGGCCGCCACCCCCGGCCCCTGCACGTATCGCGCCGGCGCCGCAAATATCTCAGCCATGGTCAGGCTCCTCGAGGATCGGTCTGTGTCACTCGCCGCCAGCGGCCAAGTTCGCGCTTCAATGTGCCGGGGCGTTTCCCGTGTTGCCCGACATCATTCCGACGTGCCGAGCCAACGGTCGATGATCGTGTCGATGGCGCCATCCTCCTTCATCGTCAGGATCACCGCGTTGAACCGCTCGCGGAGCGGGCTCCCCGCCGGCACGACGATCCCGAAGTCGAACGACTCAAACACCGGCCCCACCAGCCGATAGTTCGATCGTCCAGGCCGCGAGATCGCATGACGCAGGGTGTGGTTTTCGGCGACGACGGCCTCCACCTCGCCTTCATCTGCCGCCTTGAAAACCTCGTCGAGCGTGCGGTATTCCATCACGATGCCACTCCGCGCGCGGATCGCGGGCCCCGACACGCCGGTGGCCTGCGTTCCGATCACCCGGCCGGCCATGTCGCGCGGCCCGTGGATCGCTCCCCCGATCCGTTCGGCGGTGAGCGTCGCCGCAATGCTTCCGGTGAACAGCGCGATGAGCACCGTTCCGACGAGCATCCACGCCGTCGCCAGGATCCGCCCTGGCACCGTGTCGA
>CAMCCR010000045.1 GCA_945873085.1 Candidatus Kuenenia stuttgartensis
GAGCGCTCCGCGGACAACTCTCCCTCCGCTCCTGCCGGTAAGCACCCGGCCGGCAATGGCGGGAGCCGCCGTCCGGTGGCGTTGAAACCACTCGTCCAGGACACCATCCGGAAGATCGACGACGAGACAGCGCGACGGGGAGGCAACGAAGCGCATCGACCGGGCCGGACGCACGAACACCGCCTCTCCGGGCGACGTCGACAGCGGCCGGCCGTCGATGACCATGTCGATGCCCCCCGACAGCGGCACCATCACCTGAAACTGGCAACCGATCCCCTCCATCCGGGCCTCGATCCGGGCGGAGCAGTCGACAAACGTCACCGGCAGCCTCACCCCCTCCACCCGGTTGAGGCGGAGGCGGTAGCGGTCCCGGCCGATGACGTCGCTGGCATGTTTTCCCCATGCCCGCCCTGTGACTGCCCGAACGACATCGAGATCGGTCGAGTCGAGGAGCGGATGCGAGACGAGAAGCGGCGGCGCTGCGGCAGGCATGATGGCGGAAATCCCTGACCTGTCCGACCAGTCCCCGGCAGAGAATCGTGGTCGCTCTTCATGATACGGCATGCCGCGGCCGCGGCTCGATGCGGCCTCGGCCTTCCGCGAGCGCCTAGCGACAACCTCCTCCATGCCAGATCCGCTTCCCCGCAGCGCCCGCTCACCGAGGACGTCGCCGCCGGCCCGGCTCTCGGCTCTCGCCGCGGCGATTCTGGTGCTCCTCGTCCATCCGCCCCGGACTCGACAGACGCCCCTCGAGCCCGGACACTGAGGGCTCGCCGCCGTTCGGTGAGTCGCCAAGCGTCCGCAGCGGGGCCGGCCCATAAACCCAGAGGAGCCGCGGAGCGATGCCTCCGCGACACGCATGCGTTCTTCCATCCGTCTCGACCGCCGCAGCCTCCTTGCAGGCCTCGTGCTCTCCGCCACCGCGCGCGGTGCCGCCGCGCAGGCCCCCGATGCAAACACGCTCTTCAACGACGGCGTCAATCTCCTCTTCACCGGGAAGCCGAAGGAGTCGGCTGAGGCCTTCGACGCGCTCGTGAAACTCCGGCCGGAGATCGAGCCGGAGCTGTGGCAGCGGGGATTGGCCCTCTACTACGCCGATCGGTTCGCCGACGGCGTCGCCCAGTTCGAACGCCACAAGGAGGTCAACCCGGCCGACGTTGAGAACGTCACCTGGCACTTCGCCTGTCTGGCGCGCGACAAAGATGTCGACACGGCGCGGAAGCAGCTCCTTCCGGTCGGCAACGATGCCCGCGTGCCGATGAAGGAGGTCCTCGATCTCTACCGGGGCCAGGGGAGCGTCGAGAAGGTCTTGGCCGCCGCCGACGCCGGCCCCGAGTCGGCCCGCCGCAACCAGCGCTGCTTCGCCCACCTCTACCTCGGGCTCCTCGCCGAGGCCGAGGGAGATGCCGCCGAGGCGGAGAAGCAGATGACGCTCGCCGCCGGGAAATACCGGATGGATCACTTCATGGGGAAGATTGCCCAGCTCCACTGCCGCCTCCGCGGCTGGAAGCCGGTGGAGTGATCAGCCTTCAGAGCTGGGGTCTGGTCCGCCGCCGCGCGTGTACCACTCGAGCAACACCGCCTGAAGCACGCCAGCCAGGACCGATGCCACGGCGACGCCGACAAGCACGCCCCACACCCCCTGCCCCCTTCCCGGCCCCTCCCCGAGCGCGAGCCACCAGCACAACGGCACCATGACGATCGCGTAGGAAGCGACATGGATCGCCGTCGGCGCCCAGATCACCTCCCGGGCCCGCAGCGCCATCGACGCCACCCCCTGGAGGCCGTCAAAAAGCGTCACGAGGGCGCCTGCCGCCAGCAGGCGGGCCAGGAACGGCGCGAGCCGCGCCCCGTCCGGCTGCCCCTCGGCGTTGAGCCCGATGACGGCCAGCCAGCTCCGCGCGCTCCACACCATCGCTGCCATCACAGCACCGACGACCAAGGCGGCGACGAGCCCCAGCCGCGAGGCGTCGGCCACCCCCTGCCGGTCGCCCCGCCCGAAGCGTTCGGCGACGCGGACGCTCGTGGCACTCCCCAGACCGACGTAGATCATGAACACCGATCCCATCATCTGCACCGTCAAGCCCCACAGCGCCCCGGCATCGATGCTGACGAGCGTCGCGATCACGTGGGTGAGATTGAAGCTTCCCCATTCCGCGATGTTGGCCAGCCCCGCCCCCAGGCCGACGCCGTTCTGCCGGGCGAACTCCCCCGGGGTCGGAGTTCCCCCCCATACCAGCGCCGGCGTCGTCCGGGCCACGACCACCAGCGCCGCCAGCGCCATCCCGTACCGTGACAGCGACGTCGCCCAGGCCACCCCCGCGGCGCCGTACTCCGGCACGAGGAAGAGATCGAGGCCGAGATTCGCGATCACGGCCACGGCCCCGATCGCCGTCACCACCAACGGCCGACGGAGGGCCTCGAGATAGGAGGCGCAGGCGCTGAAGAGCATGTGGGCCGGGAGGCCGTAGGCGAGAATCCGGGTGCAGCGTGCGGTGGGGACGGTGAACGCCTCGTCGAAGCCAAGCCAGCGGAGGAGAGGCCCGGCCACGAGGGCGCAGGCAGCGGCCGAGGCGAGCCCGTAGAGGAGCGCTACGAGGAGCCCGCGGCGGACGATCCGGCCGGTCTCGAGATCGCGCCCCGCCCCAGCCAACTCGGCAGTGATCACCTGCACGCCGATGACGAGTCCCAACCCGAAGCCCATCGCCACCCCCACCGGGAGAAAGGCGTTGAGGACAAAGGGAAGCTGCCCCGGTGCGTGGCGGGCGAGGACGACCGCATCGGTCAGCCCCATGAGCATGAAGCTCATCCGCGACAGCGCCACCGGAGCGGCGAGGCGGGCCAGATCAAGAACATCACGGCGGTTGAGGTACGACGGAAGCATGGCAGTCTCGGCGGACGCCACCGCCACCGCGGCTGGCACCCGGGCGACGAGGGCTCGTGGGCCTACCGCCCGATCTTGTGGAGCTTCGTGTTGCTGCGCAGGTAGAGGGCGCCGTCGGCGGCGGCCGGGCTACAGAGGATCTCGTCGCCGAGATCGAGCGTGGCCACCACCTTCCCCTCCTTCGCCCCGAGTTCCACCACCTGCACGAGCCCCGCCTCGTTGACCGCCCAGAGATGCTTGCCATCCGTGACCGGAGTGCCGCTGTAGGGACCCTGGAGCCGCAGCTGCCAGCGGCGTTTGCCGGTCTCCCGGTCGCCGGCGGTGAGCACCCCGGCGCCGTTGATCGTGTAGAGGGCGTCGCCAGCCACGACGCAGCTGGCCGTCGCCGGCGAGAGCGTGTTCTCACGCCAGGCCTGCGTCGGCTGCTTCGCCGGATCGGCCGGGTCGAGGGTCAGCGCGGTGATGCCGTTGCTCGGCACGTAGAGGACGCCGTCGGCAAGCGCGCTCGAAGAGACGGTGTCGGCACCCTCGGTGTAGCTCCAGGCAGTCGAGCCGTCGGCGGCACGGATCGCATCGATGCCCTTCTTCGATTGCAGGGCCACAAGGCCTGGCTCGAGGATCACAGGCGAGGTCCAGTTGGCCCCCTTGGGACGATCGAGGCGCCAGCGGTTCTCGCCGGTCGACGCGTCGATCCCGAGGGAATACGACTCGCTGTCGTTCTCCACCGGCACGATCACGGTGTCGGCCGTGACGAGGAGCGAGCTCGACATCCCCAAGCTGTTGCTGACGTTGGGGTAGTCGTAGGTGATCCCACGGAGCCACTGGAGATTGCCGTCGAGATCGAAGCAGACGAGGTCGTTTGAGGAGAAGATCGCGTAGACGCGCTTCCCGTCACTGCACGGCGTCGGCGCGGCGACGCTCGTCTTGGGGTGGCACATCGTCCGCCCGGTCGCCCACACCTGCCGGTCCCAGAGGATCTTTCCCGTCGAGGTCGAGAGGCACACGAGGTGGAGCCGATCCTGCGTCGGCCCTTCGCTGGTCGTGACGAAGGCCCGATCACCGACGACGAGCACGCCGGAGAGGCCGCGGCCGGGCAGGTCGACCGACCAGCGAATATCGGCGGCACTCAGCTCCACCGGCAACGAGCCTTCCTGCACCCGGCTCGCCCCCCCCACGCCACGAAACTCCAGCCATTCGTCGGCCCGAACCCGCAGGCTCGGAGTCACGAGGGCGATCGCGATCAGGAGCGCTTTGAGGCGGGGCATGGGGAAGGATTCTCCGGGCTCTTGAAAACATGGAGCGAGGACCGGGGCGGTCACTTCGCGTTGGACGCAGGGGTCGCAGCCGGGTGGATCGCCGTCCCCACCTCATCGCAGACCCGCAGTTGAAACTCCCACTCGGTCGTCCAGGGCCGGCGCTGCTCGTCCTGGCAGATCTTGATGAGGATCGTGTTGGGCCCCTTCCGAAGCGTCACCGGCATCCGGTATTGGTCGATCTCCATGCCCCGGTGGTATTCCTCGCGCTCGAAGACCGGGCTGCCGTTGAGCCAGATCTTCCAGGCGTTCTTGGAGCCGAGCCGGATCTCGGCGGGGCGATCCTCCGCCGAGACAAACTCGGTAACGGCGTAGGCGATCACCCCCTTGAGCCCCTCCTTGGGGCCCTCGGCCGGTTTGGCGTCGGCCGGCGGCGCCGGGGGCGGGTAGGAGAGATTGACGTTCACGATCCCGTACTCGTCGCCGGTCTCGACCGGCTGCCACGACACCTTCCCCTCCTTGCCGTCGAGCGCGGCCGTCAGATCGAGCCTCTCCTCCGGCGGATAGACGGCGGCAAATCCCTTCCCCTCGGTGTTGTCAAAGGGCCCGACGATCTGCCAGTTGCGGAGGAAGCCGAAGTGGCGTGTCAGGTCGACGGTGCCACCGAGATCCCGGATAGCGGTCGCGAGCGCCTGGATCTGCTCGACATTCCGCGAGGCAGAGAAGGCCTGCTGGTAAGCGGCGAGGGCCTCCTCCTTCTTCTCTGCCGTCTTCAGCGACTCAGCCCTGGCGATGACCTTCGCCACCGCATCGCGCCGCAGTTCGACGCTCGGATCCTCCACCATCCCGTCGAGGAGCTTGTCGGCCCGGTCGGGGTCGGCTCCCTTGACGAGATCGAAGGCCAGACGGCGGGCGCGCGGATCGTGCTTCGTCTCGCCGAGGAAGCGGACGAGGCTGTCGACGGGCAGCTTGGCATTCCCCCCGCTCTTCGTGACGACCGCATCGACCGCAGCCCGCAGCCAGTTGGCCGCCAGCGGATTGGCGCCGTCCATCCCCGCGAGGATGTCGGGAAGCGCCGACGGATCGGCCGACGCAATCACCCCCCAGGCCTTCGCGGCCGCGGCGTTCCCCTTCCCCTCGTGATCGACCGCGAGGATCGCCGGGAGGCTGTCGGTCACCGGCGAGGCGACGGCGACAGCACCGCAAACGACGAGACTCACGCGGACGAGCATCGAGGCGACCGCGCAGCAGCCGGTCAGGAACGACTGGAACGAGACCATGCAGAGCACTCCGGGAAGGGGAACGGATCCGGAAACAGACGAGCGACGCGCCTGTCGATCAGGTCTTCGCTAGCGCCCCGGCCGCGACGGCGTAGCACTGCCGGATGTCGGCCAGCGGATTCTCGGGGTTCTCCTCATACTCCAGCGACAAGGCGCCGTTCTTGGGGAAGTTCGTCTGCACGAGCGCCGCCATCACGGCCGGCACGTCGAGATGCCCCTTGCCGAGGATCACCCCCTTGGTGACGTCCTGCATGTCTTGGAAGTCCTTGAGGTGGATGCCGTAGAGCCTGCCTTTCAGGAGACGGATCACTTCCGTCGGCTTCTCGCCGGAGCGGATGTAATGGCCGAGGTCGGCACAGGCGCCGATCCGCTCGTCATGCCCCTCGATTGCCTTGAGGACGTCGACCACCTTGTTGTAGCGGTGCTTGGGGCCGTGGTTGTGGATCGCGATCCGGATGTCGAACTCCTTGACGAGCTCGTCGAGGCTCTTGAACGCCTCGGGCGAGGGGTCGGCCGAGATGCAGGGGATGCCGGCCGCCTTGGCAAACTCGAACACCTTCCGGTTGGCGGCGGCATCGCCACCGAAGCCGTTGACGCCGTGGGCGCTGGCGGTGAGCCCGAGGTCGGCAAGCTTCTTCTTCATGGCGGCGATCGCCGCAGCATCGGAGTTCACCGGAAACATGTCGCCGTAGAACTCGACGAACCGGAAGCCGATGTCGCGGGCGTGCTTCATCGCCTCATCGACCTTGTAGCCGCGCAGCGAGTAGAGCTGGATGCCGAGGTTGAGATCGGCGGCAGCTGCCTCACGGGCGAAGGCGGCAAGGGGGGAGACGGCGGCACAAGTCGCAGCGCCTGCGGCCAGGAAGCCACGGCGGGAGAGCGCGGGGGTCGACATGCTCGATCCTTTTTTCGGTGGGGAATGACACGGGAGGTTTTCGCCCCCCCGGGCCGAATCATAGCAGGCGGGCCCGCAGGCCGCCCGTTCCCGCACCCCGCCCGTCCCACGGACGTCGGCCCACAAAAGCCCCACTTTCGCCGGGCCCAGCTTCAGCCGCCGACGCCCAGGCTCCGCCAGCCGACGGCCCTGGCCGCCGCCACGTCGAGCCGCGGGTCGTCGCCGACCAGGAGGAGCTCCCCGGCCACCGCGCCCAGACGCCGCTCGACGGCACGGAAAAACTCCGCCGCCGGCTTCCGCCAGCCGAGTTCCGACGAGGCGAAGACGTGGGCCGCCCGGCAGAGCGGATCGACCCGGCCGGCGATCGCCAGTAATCGCTCATCGAAATTGCTTGCCAGCGCTACCCCGCACCCAGCGTCGAGAGCCGCCTCCACCAGGCGTGTCCCCGCATCGAGCGCCCGCCACGCCCCGGGATCGGCAAAGTGATCCCAGAGATCGAGGAAGACCAGCTCGCGCACCCCCTCCGGGGCGTCCGCGGCGAAGACGTCGTGGACGATCCCGCGCCAGCGTTCCACCTCGCGGACCCGGCTGGTGGCAAAGGGAGTCAGTGAGTTGGCGTCGATCGCCTCCTGTCGCCGCCAGGCCTCGGCAAACCGGCCCCGCAGATCCTCGGCCGAGCACTCGAGCCCCTGGCGCCGGGCGGCGCGCTGGTAGGCCACCGGCACCGTGGGCCACGGCTCGACGAGCGTACCGACGACGTCGAAGACGACATGCCGCACCCCCGGCGGCGGGAACGACGCCGGGGACGGAGGGGACAAGCGGGATCCGAGGGGGAAGGTGTCAGGCATGCGGCACTTGACCGGTGGCGGGCCGGTTCTCCGGAGGGGCTCAGGCGACGGGATTCGCCGGCCCCTCCGGCCGCCCCGCTACTTCGCGGGGACAAACCGGGAAACCAGCCCGAGGTCGAGACCGAACACCCAGAACATGAGCGAGAGAATGAGGATCAGACCGAGATACGACAGCGCGATCACGACGCGTTCGCTCGGCGGCCGGCCCGTCACCCACTCATACAACAGGAAAACCATATGCCCGCCATCGAGAACGGGGATGGGAAGAAAGTTCACGACCGCCAGATTGGCGCTGAGCATCGTGAGGAAGAGGAGGAGGGCACTGAAGCCCTCCTCGGCCGAGCGTCCCGCCTGCTGAAGGATCGACATCGGCCCCCCAAGGAGGCGGGCACTGATCTGCCGGCTCCAGAGCTTCTGGAGGAAGCGATAGACCATCGAAAGATCCTCGATAGCCGTCGAGAATCCGCGTGACAGCGCCGCGCCGATCGTCGCCGCCCGCTCGGTCTTGAAGACCTGTTCGAAGACCAGCCCGCGGTCGACGAGATACTCCCCTGGCACGACCGCCGGCTCGAGGGCGACTTCGCGGCTGCCGGCCGCGTTCTCGACCGTCACCTCGACCTGCGATCCGGCGGCAAGCTGTTGCATCACGGCGATCACCCCCGGCCAGTTCGGCTCGGCCTCCGAAAGGGCGAGCCAGTTTCCAGGCCCATCGGCGGCTCCCCCCGGCTCGACGAACCGAACGCGCGACAGTTGGTCGCCGGCGACGATGCCGGCACGCCCGGCCGGGCTGTCGGGGAGGACGGCGGTCACCGTCGGGATCACCGGGAGGGCAATGCCGATCGACGACACCGCCACTGGCGTGGCGCGCATCGGCGAGGCATCGATCCAGGTCACCTCCCGCGGTGTCACCGTGAGCGTCTCCTCGATCCCCGCCCGCTCCACGACCACCGCCACCGCCGTGCCGACCCGCGTCCGGAACCGGTCGTCGAGGGTGAACGGATCGCCGACTGGCGCCCCGTCGACCGACACGAGTTGATCCCCCTTCGCGAGCCCCGCCGCGGCTGCCGGCGATCCGTCCTGCACCGCCTGGATCGCCCCGGGGGCCATCTCCATGCCGAGGCTGGTTCGCGGGCGGGGGGGAAGCTCGACGTCGAGCCGCTCCCCCTTCCGTTCGACCGTGAGAGCCACGGCCTGATCGCGGATCCGGGAGAGGGTGGCGACGAGTTGCGCGTGGGAGTCGATCGGGACGCCGTCGACGGCGCGGACGGTGTCGCCTCCGGCCAGGGGGGGCGTCGCCTTCCCGGCGCTCCCCGGCAGCCCTTCGCCGAGATCGTCGGGGAGCTTGAGGGAGAGCGGCCCGGAGATCCCGACCATCGGTGCCCCGCCATCGGTGTCGGGGCGGAGCGTGACCTCACGGACATCCTTTTCGCCAGGACGACGAACGGTGAAGCCGACCCCCTTCGAAAGATCGCCGAGGGTCACCTTCTTCTGGAGCTCCTTGAACACCGTCACCGGCGTCCCGCCGACGGCGACGATCTCGTCTCCGGTCCGCAGCCCGGCCCGCCAAGCGGCGCCGCCGGGGCGCACCGCCGAGGTCCCGGAGGCCACCTCGCGGACACCGAGGCCGAAGGCGAGTGACGCCATGAGGACGGCGAAGATCACGTTCATGATCACGCCGGCGGAGATGATCGCCATCCGCTCCGGCACCGACTGCGCGGGGTAGCTGCGCGGATCCCAGGCCGGATGCGGATCGGAGGTTGGTTCGGCCGGGAGATCACCCGAGGCCGCGCGGGCCCGGTGCGCCTCGGCGGTGGCCGCGCCGGGGTTGTCGTCCTGCCCGAGCATCTTCACGTAGCCCCCCAGGGGGAGCGCACCGATGCCGTACTCCGTCTCGCCCCACTTGAAGCTGCAGAGTTTGAGGCCGCCGACGTCGAAGCCGAGGTAGAACTTTTCGCACTTTACCCCGCACGCCTTGGCGACGAGGAAGTGCCCCAGCTCGTGGACGAAGATCACGAACCCGAGCCCGAGCACCGACTGGAGCGTCTCCAGCGGATGGCTGGCGATCCACTCGATCCCCCGCTGCCCGGGCCAGGCGCCGAAGAGCACGGCTCCGGCATCCACTGTCATCGTCACGAACTCACCCACGTCACGACCTCCTGTCTGGCCCAGGCGTCGAGTCGACGGATGTCGTCGAGCGACGGATCGGCCTGATACGCATGCCCTTCCAGAACGCGGGCACAAACGTCCGCGATGCCGGTGAACCGCATCCTCCCGGCGAGGAACGCCCCCACCGCCTCCTCATTGGCGGCGTTGAGGACGGCCCCCGCCGTTCCCCCGCGCGCCGCCGCCTCATGCCCGAGCCGCAAGCTCGGGAAGCGGACCGGATCGGGGGGTTCGAAATCGAGTCGCAGCCCCAGCCTGAAGTCGAGCCGCCGCGCGGGGCCGTCGAGCCTGTGCGGATGGGAGAGGGCGTACTGGATCGGGAGTTTCATGTCGGGAGGGCTGAGCTGAGCGATCACCGATCCGTCGACGAACTCGACCATCGAATGGACCACCGACTGCGGATGGACGACGACGGCGAGCTTCTCGGCCGGAAGATCGAACAGCCAGCGGGCCTCGATCAGCTCCAGCGCCTTGTTCATCATCGTCGCCGAGTCGATCGTGATCTTCGGCCCCATCGACCAAGTCGGATGGCGGAGCGCTTCCTGCGGCGTGACCGTCTCGAGGGACTCGCGCGAAGCGGTGCGGAACGGGCCACCACTGGCGGTGAGGATCACCCGCACAACCTCGTCGGCCGTCCCGGACCGCAGCGCCTGGTGGATCGCCGAATGCTCGCTGTCGACCGGCAGGAGCACAGCCCCGCGCTCGGCCGCCAGCCGCATCACGAGCGGCCCGGCCATGACGAGCGTTTCCTTGTTGGCCAGTGCCACGGTCTTACCGGCCTCGAGCGCCGCCACCGTACTCCGCAGGCCGGCAGCGCCCACGATCGCCGACACGACCCGGTCGACCTCCGGGGCACCGACGAGATCGTCGAGCGCCTCAGGGCCCACGGCCAGTTGCGTCCCGGCCGGGAGGGCGGTGGCGCCGATCGTCGCGGCAGCAGCGGGGTCGGTGACAACGACCCAGGCAGGACGGTGGATCCGCGCCTGCTCGAGCAGCGGGCCGACGCTCGTGTGAGCGGCGAAGAGATGGGGGCGGAAGAGCCCCGCGGAGGCGGCGATGACCTCGAGGGTGCTTGTGCCGATGCTCCCGGTCGACCCGAGCACCGCGACCCCGAGCCCCCCCTCCCGAGAACGGCTCGCGGTGTCGTCGGGCCGGCCATGGGGCACCGGCGCCGAAGCGGGAAACGGCGGCGGCGGGGTGGAAGCCATGCGGAGAACGGTCGCGGGATGGGCCGGGGGGTGCAGCGAATCTTAGGTTTTCGTGACGCGGACTTCCATGGCGATGCCGCCAGAGTCAGATTCATTGTCTCCCCTGCGCCTCAGGTTTAGGATGGTTTGGTTTCGGTTTTCAAGAGTTTTTCCGCTGGAACATTCATGCCCAAGAAGCACGATCTCCCGAAACGCCAGGCCGACCGCAAGACACCCTGGGGCGGGCCGAATCTCGTTTGGTCGCTGGTGGCGTTGGGAGTGGCCGGGCTGTTCGGCATGAGCCTTCTGGCGACGCCGCCGGAACTCGAGCTCTCTTACAGCGATCTGGAGCGGCTGATCCGTGCCTCGGGGCCGCGTCCGGCGGCCTCCAAGGAGAAGGATCCGCCCCCGCAATCGCAGGGCTCCGATGCCACGGCAGCCTCCCCCGCTGCCGAACCGGCCGGGGTCGTGGAAATCGTCGAACGCAATCCGTTCGAGACCGGCCCCGAAGCCCGCCGCACCGTCCGCTACAGCGACCTCGACGACGTCGTGATCGGGGCCTACAGCGCGTCGGGGTCGATCCGCAGGCTCGATGGCGCTTCCAGTGACGACCTCGGCAACGCGGTTCAGCGGCGTTATTTCCGGACCGCAAAGCTCCCCAGCGAAAACTCCGAGGGACGGCTGTCACGGCTGCTCACCGAGCACGGCGTCCCCTACCGCTACGAGGAGGCCCCTGGACCGTGGCGCAGCTGGCTCCCGATGCTCTTCCTCACCGGCCTGTTTGCCCTCCTCTTCTTCACGATGATGAAACGTCTGGGGGGGGCCGGGAGCCCGATGGCGTTCGGCCGTAGCCGCGGCAAGCAGTACGCCCAGGAAGACCTGGGGATCACCTTCGACGACGTGGCCGGGATCGACGAGGCGGTCGAAGAGCTCCGCGAAGTCGTCGAGTTCCTCCGCCATCCGGAGAAGTATCAGGTCCTCGGCGGCCATATCCCCAAGGGGGTGCTCCTCGTCGGCCCCCCGGGCACCGGCAAGACCCTTCTCGCCAAGGCGATCGCGGGGGAGGCGGGCGTCCCGTTCTTTGGGCTCTCCGGCAGTGACTTCGTGGAGATGTTCGTCGGCGTCGGGGCCGCCCGCGTCCGCGACATGTTCCAGCAGGCCGAGGCGAAGGCCCCCTGCATCATCTTCATTGACGAGCTCGACGCCCTCGGCAAGACCCGTGGCACGAGCGTCGTCGGCGGCCACGACGAGCGCGAGCAGACGCTCAACGCCTTGCTCGTGGAGATGGACGGCTTCGGGAGCAACAGCGGCGTGATCGTGATGGCGGCCACGAACCGTCCCGAGACGCTCGACCCCGCCCTCCTCCGGCCCGGCCGCTTCGACCGCCACGTGCTCGTCGACCGTCCCGATGTCCGTGGTCGGGAGGCGATCCTCAAGGTCCACGTCGCCGAAGTGAAGCTCAATCCCTCGGTCAACCTCGACCAGGTGGCGCGGATCACCTCCGGATTCTGCGGCGCCGATCTGGCGAATCTCGTCAACGAGGCGGCGCTCCTCGCGGCCCGCAACAACAAGACCTCCGTCGGGATGGAGGAGTTCAACGAGGGGGTCGAGCGGGTGACGGCGGGGCTCGAGAAGAAGAAGCGCGTCATCCACGAAGACGAAAAACGCCGTGTCGCCTACCACGAGGCGGCCCACGCCCTGGTCGCCTTTTCGCTCCCCAACACCGATCCGGTGCACAAAGTCTCGATCATCCCCCGTGGCCTCGCCGCCCTCGGCTACACCATGCAGCGTTCCGAGGATGACCGCTACCTCCTCACCCAGAGCGAGTTGGAGAGCCGGATCCAGGTGCTCCTCGGCGGGACGATCGCCGAAGAGATGGTCTACGCCGATGTCTCGACCGGCGCCCAAAACGACCTCGAGCGGGCCAGCGAGATCGCCCGGGCGATGGTCATGGAATACGGCATGAGCCGGATGGGGCGGGTGAACTTCCGCGAGAGCAACCGCTCGCCGTTTCTCGCTGGTGGCGGTGGCGATCTCCCGGCAGCCCGCTCGCACAGCGAGGAAACGGCCCGTGAGATCGATCAGGAGGTGAAACGGATCATCGATCAATCGATCGAGAAGGTGCGGCGGGTGCTCGAGTCACGGCGGCCAGCCCTCGAGGCGATCACCCGGCAGCTCATCGAGACGGAGGTGATCGACGGGAACCAACTGCGGGCGATCGTCGAGGCCACCGTCGACACGCCCCTCCTCGTGCCCGGCACCGACACGGAGCGGCGTCCTAGCCGTATCGAAGCCAGCCGTATCGAAGCCAGCCGTATCGAAGCCAGCCGTATCGAAGCCAACCCAACCACCTCCGGCCCCGGTGAATCGGCCCAGGGATGACCTGCCCAGGGACGACCTGGCCCCAGGGAGAAAACAGGGGAGGGCTCCCTTCCGCCACGATCGTCATGGCCTGCACTGCGGCGGGGGCACTGCACTTCCCCGCGGCGTTTGGCCGAAGAAAGTTCCGGCGGGGCACCGTCGGGCGAGTCAGGCACTCCCCGGCAAGGGGCACCGCCGTCGGAAGGCGGCCCGCCGGAGTGCCGCCGGAGTGATCCTGGAACGGCATCATGTGGAAGAGTGTGTTCCTCGCGACAGGGGTGTTTGCCTGTCTGGTGGGCGCTGAATTGCTCGTTATCGATTCGGCGTCGGTGAAGCCGATCAACGGCGCCGGGCCGGTCCGCGAGATCACAGCCCCCGACTGGGCTCCCTGGGCCCTTATTTCAGCCGGGGCGGTGACCCTCCTCCACTTCGGCATCGGAGGAGAGGCGGCGAGCGGTCACTCGAGCGGAATGCCGAAGCCTAGCCCGGGGAAGTTCCCCCAAGTCTGAAGCTAACCTGCCTGAAGCTAACCTGCCTGAAGCCGACCTGCCCGGGGGCAACTGACGGCTCCACTCCGGACCGGCCGTCGCTGAGGCGGTCATGCTGGACAAGAGCGGCCGGCCAAAACCGGCCGGACATCACGGCGCCGGGGTCTCGTCGCCGATCTCGGCGATGATCCGCGTCATCGTGTTGGGATGAACGCCGAGGAGCTTCGCCGCCCGAGACTTGTGGCCACGGGTCATCTCGAGGGCCTGCTTCACGGCACACTTCCGCAGCATGTTGAGATCGACGAACGGCAGCTTGCCGTCGGCCGTGAGCGACAATTCCTCCGTCTCCTCCTCCACCACCACCGCCGCAACCGGCCTGGAGCGGGCGGGGAGCTCCGGCTCCATTTGGAGGACATACGCCTGCTCGATGACATGCGATAGCTGGCGGACGTTCCCCGGCCAATCGAACGCAGAGAACTCCGTGATCGTCTCCGGCGACGGCTGCCACCGCTCCATCCGGTAGCTGCGGGCGTACTGGTCGGCGAAGAAATCGATGAACTCCGGGATATCCTCGGGGCGTTCCCGCAGCGGAGGAATCCGCAACTCGATCATGTTGAGGCGGAAGTAGAGATCCTCGCGGAACGTTCCCTTCATCACCTCGGCCTGGAGATCGCGGTTGGTGGCAGCCACCACCTGCACGTCGATCGGAACAGGCTGGTTTGCCCCGACGGGGTGCACTTCGCGTTGCTGGAGGACGCGGAGGAGCTTCGTCTGCAGCTCCGCCGGCATCTCACCGATCTCGTCGAGGAACACCACGCCCCCCTCGGCGGCGCGGAAAATACCGACCGCTTTGCCGTCGGCGCCGGTGAAGGCCCCCTTCTCGTGGCCGAACAGCTGGCTCTCGGCCAACGTCGACGACAGGGCTCCACAGTTGACCGGCACGAAAGGCTTGGAGGCCCGCGGCCCGCTGCGGTGGAGGAGGCGGGCGAGGATCTCCTTGCCGCAGCCGGTCTCACCGAGGATCAGGACCGTGCAGCCGACCTCGGCCGCCCGCTCGATCGACCGGGCCACGCGGGCCATGGCGAGATTGCTTCCGAGCACCCACTCGGGCTGGTTCGGGCCGTCATTCCCGGAGGTATTGCCGCGAGCGGAGCCCGCCTTCCCGGCCCCGGCCTTCTTGACCGTCGGCGCTGGGACTTTTCCAGGCGCAACCATCACCGGCTCGGCCGTCGACGCACCAGCGTCGAGCCCAGCGGTGACGGGCGTATTTGCTTCTCGGGGCTTGTAATCCATTCGTATGCACCGCCGGAATGAGACCGGCAGCCCAACCCCATCCCACGGCGCCTTGCCGATGCCATGAGTTCCTTGAAGTACTCTCCCAATTGGAGCCGTTCAGGCGCCGATACGCAAGGTTTCCCCCCCAGGGAACGCGGCGACCGCCGTCAAACGCGTTCGAAACAGCGGCTCATCGGAGATTTCCGGTTCTCCCGAGGGCTGTGCACTCGCGACCCCCTCGTGCGGTCGGGCCGGCACTTCATCCACAGCCTGCTCGAGCGGGATGCCGTGGCACTACTCCGGTACGGCGGAGAAGAAGAGGAGATGCTGCCAGGGGAGCCGGTCGAACTCGCTGGCCACGCGGAAGCCGGCCGGCTCGAGCTCCGCACGGACCTGTGCCTTGGTCATCTTGTGGAGCGGCTTGATGGGGACGGCCGGGTCTTCTCCGCGAAACTCGACAAGCACGAGCTTCCCGTCTTCCGAGAGGCTGTCGCGGATCCGCGCGAGCATCGCCTCGGGGTGGGAAAACTCGTGATAGACGTCGACGCAGAGCACGAGATCGATCTCCCCGACCGGGAGGCGGGGATCGATCGGCGAGCCGAGCACCAAGCGGATGTTCCCGAGCCCTTCCTGCGCCGCCCGCCGCGAGAGCATGCGGAGCATCTCCGGCTGGATGTCGACGGCATAGACGAGCCCCTCCGGGCCGACCATCCGCGCCATTTCAAGCGTGTAGAAGCCGTTGCCGGCGCCCATGTCGCAGACGGTTGCGCCGGGCTCGACGCCGAGGGCATCGAGCATCATCCGGCAATCCTCCTCGCGCTGCCGGCTCTCCCGCACCAGCCACGGGGCGCCGGTGTAGTGCATCGTCTGGGCAATCTCGCGCCCCATGTGAAAGGGGGGCGCGGGGGGAATGCGGAGATTGCGGTTGAGCTTCATGTCGATCGGCAGCGGGCGCACGCGTGACAACGGCGGCTTGGCTCGCCCCTTCGCTCCAGCCCCTTCCGGCCGATCCTCCCCCTCGGCCGGCTCGTCGGCGCCGGCCGCATCCCCCTCGTCGACCATCGGCTCCCCGGCATCGGCCGCGTCGAAGGGATCCGCGTCGAAGAGATCCTCCTGCTTCTGATACTGCTCGATCGGATCAGTGGCGGCCGGAGCCTCCTCCACCGCCGGCCCAGGCGTCTGCCAGGCGGACGCCGAGAGCGTCGCCAGAGAAACGAGGAGCGTGACAGCCCCGAGACGGAGCCATGTCGAGGGGGAGAGAGCGCGACGAAAGGAGAGCAGGCGTGCCATGCCTGGCAGTATACGGCCCGGCGCGGAAAAGCGGCTCTGGCCCTCAGGCCGCCCGGGCCATTCCGGAGATGCCGCTGAAGGCCCCGTCCGGGAAGCTGACGATCGTGATCCCCTGCCGCTCGGCGAAGTCGAGCAGCGCGGGGGCATCGACGAGGATCGTCTTCTCCGCCTCGATCGCCAGGACACGGGCCCCGGCTTCCCCGAGGGACTCGAGCGTTCCGATGCCGACCGTCGGCATGTCAAACCGGAGATCCTGCTGGGGCTTGGCGACCTTCACCACAACGAGGCCACCGGAGGGGCAAAGCCGGCCGGCGCGGCGGATGCATTCGTCCGTCCCCTCGATCGCCTCCAGGGCGATCGGCGCCCGATTGCGAACCACGACCGTCTGGCCGATGTCGTGGGCTCCGAGCTCCTTCGCGAGCCGCCAGCCGAAGGCCACGTCGGCCTTCTCCACCTCCGACAGGCAGCGCCCGGCAAGCGTGCCCGGCACGGCGAGAAGCTCGGGGGCGAAGTCGGTGGCGGGGCAGATCCGCACGCCTGCCGCATCGAACGTCGCCGAGATCAGGCCGAGGAGCGAATCGTCGCGGTTGTCGCGGCGCCGAGAGATGAAGTGCGGCCAGAAGACTTTCAGGGCCGTCCAGTCAGGGAGATGGTGGCGCCAGGCCCCTCGGGCGAAGAGCTTCACCTTGTGGACTTTTCCAGCCATCGCCACGCGCTTCACGCCAGAGCGCTTGAAGAATGCGATCGCCCCGCCGAGCTGCGCAAGGCCGACGGCGCCGTGGATGTCGGCGAGTGCTTCGAGGTCGGCATCGGCATGGCCGCGGACCTCGAGGATCGCCGTCCGGCCGCCATGACGGCGGACGGCCTCGGCCACCATCACCGGATAGCGTCCCCATCCGGCGATGATGCCGACAGTCTCCCCCCGGAGATCGAGCGCGTCTTCACCGGGGGATGACCTTGGCGATGGCTGAGCGTGATGCATGGCAGGAAGGGGGTGGCGGGGCGAAACGGAAGACCGGCAGGCAGGAAAGTATGGTCACGCGGCCCGCGTCGTCTCCGCGTCACGGCCCCCCTCGAGCGTGGCGACCCGCGCGGCGAGGTCCTTGAGGGTCTTGCGCATCTCGGGGAGCTTGCTGATCGTCGCCAGTTGCAGCTTGCGATCGCGGAGCTCGATCGCCGGCTCGCCGAGGACGGTGACGCCGGGAGGGATGTCGCTCGAGACCCCTGACCGTGCGCCGAGGATCGCCCGGTCGCCGATGTGGACATGATCGCGCACCCCCACCTGCCCCGCCATGACGACGAAGTCGCCGGTGGTGGTGCTCCCCGCCACGCCGACCTGCGAGCAGATCATCGCGTGCCGGCCGATCCGGCAGTTGTGGGCGATCATGACGAGGTTGTCGATCTTCGTGCCCGAAGCTATCGAAGTCGGGCCGTAGGTGCCCCGGTCGATCGTCGTGTTGGCGCCGATCTCGACGTCATCACCCAGCTCCACCCAGCCGAGCTGCGCGGAGAGGACGTGGCCGGCAGGCCCAGACTTGTAGCCGAAGCCGTGAGCACCGAGGACGGCCCCGGCGTGGACGATGCAGCGTTCGCCGACGCGTGTGCCGTCGTAGAGAACAGCATTCGGGAAGATCTCACTCCCGGCGCCGATTCGGCAGCCGGCGCCGATCCGGGCGCCTGAGTGGATCGTGCACCCGGCGGCGATCTCGGCCTCGGGGCCAACAGTCGCGAAGGCGTGCACATCGGCCCCAGCCGCGACCCGAGCCGTCGGATCGACTGCCGCCTGCGGGCTCACGCCGTTGCGGGCGGCCACCCGCGCGGGGCGGAAGTGGAGGATCGTGGCGGCAAAGGCCGCATGGACATCGCGCACCTCGATCGAGGGGCGATCGAGCGGGCCTGATCCCTGCGGCACGATCACGGCGCCGGCCCGGCTCTTGGCGAGGAGCGGGAGCTTGTCGCTCGAATCAACGAGCGTGACGTCGCCCGGCCCAGCGGCATCGAGCGTGGCCGCCCCCGAAACGACAAAGGCACCTGCGTGAACAGCAACGGCGGACAACGTCCGGGCCAGTTCGTCGAGCGTGATCGGCATCGGCAGGCCTCCCTCGGTCTTCCCCGCCCGGCGCACCGGTGGCGGGGCGGAGGGGGCGGGAAGATAGGGGCTTTCAGGCCAACGCCGCAAGACGGATTCGGGGGGGAAAGCACAACGCCACCACAGAGCCAGCACCCCACAACGCACTGCCAGCGAGGGGTCGCCCGTGCCCCGAGAGCCGGCCTCGCCGGTCAGCG
>CAMCCR010000046.1 GCA_945873085.1 Candidatus Kuenenia stuttgartensis
CCCTCCGCGGTGGTCTCGCGGATCACCGCATAGGGGAGATCGGCCTTCACTGCGGCGAATTGGTTCGAGGGGAGCGTCCAGGGGGTCGTCGTCCAGGCAACGAGGCTCCGGGTGGTCGGCTTTCCGGCTTCGTCAAGGAGGGGGAAGGCGACGTAGACACTCGGGTCGGCGACTTCCTTGTAGCCCTGCCCGACCTCGCCGCTCGACAGCGCCGTGCCCCCCTGCGCCCACCACCACACGATCTTGTGGCCGCGGTAGAGGAGGCCGCGGTTGAACAGATCCGCCAGCGCCCACCAGACACTCTCGACGTACGACTTGTGGTAGGTGACGTAGGCCTCGGAGAGATCGATCCAGAAGCCGATCCGCTCGGTGAGAGACTCCCACTCCTTCATGTATCGCCACACGCTCTCCTGGCAGCGGTGGATGAAGGGCTCGACGCCGTACTCCTCGATCTGGGCCTTGGAATGGATGCCGAGGGCCTTGCAGACCTCGACTTCGACAGGCAATCCGTGGGTATCCCAGCCCCCCTTGCGCTCGCACAGCCGGCCACGCATGGTCTGGTAGCGCGGATAGAGATCCTTGATCGTCCGCGTCAGGCAGTGCCCCGGATGGGGCATCCCGTTGGCCGTCGGCGGCCCCTCGAAGAACACGAACCGCTCCTCCCCGGCCCGCTGCTCGAGCGACTTCCGGTAGATCTGAGCGTCACGCCAGAAGGCGAGGATCGCCAGTTCGTTGGCCGGAAAGTCTGGTTTGCCGCGAACGGGGTCGAACATGGGAGGGGGAGGCTTTGGGGGCGGGGGATGGCGTGGGCTCGGATGCGGAGGAGACGAGGACCGGGGGACTACGAGAAGCTGTGGATAAAGTGCCCGCCGCCGGACGCGGCGGTCGACACCCCCGAAAAACCTCGGCTTTTTTGGGGGTGTCTCAAGTGGAAAAAGGTCATGGATGACTTTTTCCACGGTCAGTTACAGATCGACCGTCCGGCCGGTCTTGAAGGCCTCGTCGGCAGCCAGGACGATCCGCAGGCTGTTGACCGCATCCTCCATGTGAGCGGTCAGGTCGCGGTCGTGGAGGATCGCGTCGAGAAACACCTCCTGCTCGCGGAGGCAGAGGCCGTCGTGGTCTGGCTCGTCGTGGCAGTCGATGAGCTCGTCACGACGGGCGAAGCTGCCGTCGGCCTTCGTCTCCGAGTGGTGGAGCTTGAGCAGCGCGGCCTTCGAGTGGGCGTTGACGTCGTCGCTGGCGGCGTCCCCCTCCTTCGTGCCGACGATGCTGACGCACCCCTTCGGGCCGATGACGTCCTTCACGAAGTAGGCCACCTCGCTCATCATCGGGCCCCAGCCCGCCTCGTACCACCCGACGGAGCCATCGGCGAACGTCACCTGGAGCTGGCCGTAGTTGTACATCCCCGGCACGAGCTCATCGCTGAGGCGGGCGCCGATCGCCGAGACGCGGATCGGCTTCGAGCCGGTCATCAGGCACATCACGTCGACATAGTGAACACCACAGTCAACGATCGGCGACATTGAGTTCATCAGTTGCTTGTGCGTCTTCCACTGGTCGGCCGACGACTGCTGGTTGAGGTTCATCCGCATCACCAGCGGCTTCCCGAGCGTCTTGGCCGTCTCGATGAACTTCGTCCAGGTGGGATGAACGCGGAGGACGTAGCCGATGACGAGCTTTTTTCCTGCCTTCTTGGCCAGATCGACGACCTCGCGGGCCTCGGCGACGGTGTTGGCCAGCGGCTTCTCGAGGAACACGTGACAGCCGGCGGCGAACGCCTTACGGGCGTAGTCGGCATGGGTGTCGGGATAGGTGTTGATCGAGACCGCATCGGGCTTCGTGGCCGCGAGAGCTTCCTCGTAATTCGAGAACTGCGGGTAGTCGTGGCCGAGGGCCTCGAGAAGGGCCTGCCGCGACTTCGGGCCACGCGAGACGACGCCGACGATCTCGAAGCCGTCGAGCGACTGATAGGCCTTGGCATGGGAGGTGCCCATGTGGCCGCAGCCGACGACGAGGATCCTCAAAGGGAGGGACATGATGGGGATTCCTTCGGGAAAGGGCTTTGAAGCCCCGGGGGGAATGGTGGGAAGGTGGCCGGAGAACAAGCCCTTGGCGGCAGCCGAGGGGTCAGCCGCGGGCCTCGCCGGCACGCCGGACGGCCGTGGTGACCAGCGCCCGGAGCTTCGGCTCGGCAGCCCGGGCCACGCCGAGGATCTTCTCCACCGTTGCGACCTCGAGGTGATCGGGGAGACACATGTCGGTGATCACGGAGATCCCCAGCACCCGCAGACCCGCATGGACAGCGACGATCACCTCCGGCACCGTCGACATGCCGACGACATCGGCGCCGATGGCCCGGAGGAAGCGGTATTCGGCCCGCGTCTCGAGGTTCGGCCCGGTGACGGCGACGTAGACGCCACGGTGGGCGACGAAGTCCTCGTGCCGCGCGACGGCGAGCGCTTCGTCGATCAGCTCCGGCGTGTACGGGGCCGACATGTCGGGGAAGCGCGAGCCGAGCCGGTCGTCGTTGATGCCGACGAGCGGGTTGTCGTTCATGAGGTTGATGTGGTCATCGATGACCATGATGTCGCCGGTACGGAAGTGCGGATTGAGCCCGCCGCAGGCGTTGGTCACGATCAGGAGGCCGGCGCCGAGGCGCTCGAGGACCCTGACGGGGAACGTGATCTGCGCGAGCGGATAGCCCTCGTAGGCATGCATCCGCCCTTCCATGACGATCACGGGCACGCCTTCGAGATGGCCGCAGACGAGCTGACCGGCGTGCCCTGTGGCCGTCGAGCGGGCGAAGTGCGGGATTTCGGCGTAGGGGATGACCACCTGCCCGGTGATCGCGGCGGTCACGCCGCCGAGTCCGCTGCCGAGGATGATTCCCACGGCCGGCTGATGGGGAAAACGTGCCTGGATCGCGGCACTGGCCTCGGTGATCTTGTCGTACTGATCGAGCATGCTCTCCCCGCCTCGCTGTCGCCAGAACTCGGGCCCGGAGTCAGGCGCGACCGACGAGGGCGCGGAACTCCGGGCGCTCGCGGATCGACGCCAGGTCGGAATCGACCTCCATGTGGGCGACGTCGTCGTAGCCCAGCCGGAACGCCTCGCCGAGGCAGAGAATCGCCTCGTCGGCACGTCCGGCCAGAGCCAGCGAGCAGGCCAGATTGTAGCGGGCGAGGAAATCCGCTGGCAGACGGGCGACGAGACGCCGGTCGAGTTCGAGCGCCCGCTCGTGGAGGCCGCGGCGGGAGGCGAGCTCCCCCAGCACTCTGAGGACGTCGATCGAATCGGGGCTGCGGGCGAGGATCCGCTCGAAGAAATCGATGTCGAAATCGAGTTGGCTGAGGCGGCCGAACCAGGGGAGAGAAGAGGCCTTCGAACTTCCCGCCAGCGGCGCAGGCCGCCGCTTGGAACGGCGCGGCTGCCCCGACGCGGCGTCGCCGGCCGGATCATCCGCGCCTGGGGTGTCAGCTGGAGCGGACAAAGGATGGGCCAAAAAGGGGAGAAGCCAAAAGGGGAGAAGCCAAAAGGGGAGAAGCCACGCGGGGAGGTGCCAAACGAGGGGAGAATCAGGCCTGCGGGTGTGCTTCCGGCCAGATCAGCGGCCGGGTGTCACTTCTTCTTCGAAGGGCCCTTGGCCGGCGGCGGCAGCGGTTCGTTCTCCTCCGGGTGATCCCAATCAGGATCGTTCTCCTCCTCCTCGAAGTCGTCGTCAAACTCGTCGTCGAAGTCGTCAAAGCTCGACTCCTCGTCGGGGAGGGGCTGGGCCGTGATGTCCTCCTCGTCGCCGAGTTCATCCTCGGAATCTTCGGACTCTTCCCCCTTCATCACCGCGCCCGACCTTGGCCAGGCCCCCACCGACGGAAACGCGGAAGGGGGCGCCATCGCTCCGAACAAGGTGGGAACGACCGACAGGGGAAGGGGGGGGAAGGCGATCATGGGGCGGCTGACTTCAGGGGGAGCGGGAGAAGGCGGAGTTGGGGGGAGCGGTGGCGAAGCCCCTTGAGAGAACCCTCTTGTCGGGGGCGCGTCAAGACGCATCGCCGTGGCCGACGGCATCGCTGCGGAAAACCGGCCACCGAACAGGTGGGGGCGGAGAAGCCGTGGGGAACGGAGCGGGACAATCTGCCCCGGAAGCGTCAGGTGTGGTAGTCGGCGTTGAGGTGAACGTATTCTGCGGTGAGGTCGCTGGAATAGAAGCGGATCGACTCGTTCCCGAAGCCCATGTCGAGCTCGATGAGGGTTTCCCGGGCCGCCTTGATCGACTCCGAGACCGCATCTCCGTCAAACTCGACCGGCGCTCCGTCGCGAAACAAGAGGGTGCCGTTGAGGCGGAGGACCATCTTCTCCGGGTCGAAGAAGACGCCCGAATAGCCGGCCGCCGAGACGATCCGGCCCCAGTTGGGATCAGCGCCGCAGATCGCCGTCTTCACCAGCGGACTGTCGGCGATCGTCCTGGCGATCTGTCGGGCCTGATCGCGGGTGGGACACCCGCGCACCTCGATGCGGAGGACGTGGGTCGCCCCCTCGCCGTCGTCGGCAATCTCGCGGGCGAGGGTGTCGCAGGCGTCGAGCAGGGCGCGGCCGAAAGCCTCGAGATCGGCACCTTTCAGCCGCTTTCCCCCGGCCGCACCGTTGGCCAAGAGGAGCACGGTGTCGTTGGTGCTTGTGTGGCCGTCGACGCTGACGCAGTTGAAGGTCTGTTCGGCGGCTTCACCGAGGAGCCGCTGCGCGTCGTGCGGGTCGAGATCGGCATCGGTGAGGATGACGCCGAGCATCGTCGCCAACTTCGGGCCCACCATCGCCGCCCCCTTCGCCATGCCGAACAGCGTGTAAGCGGTGCCACCGGCGGTGAAGGTCGAGCCGGCGAGCTTGGGACGAGTGTCGGTGGTCATCATGCCGCGGGCGGCGGTGACAACCGCATCGGCATCGTGGGCGAGCTTCGCCGCCACCAGTCCCAGCCCCTTCTCGATCTTCGCAAGGGGGAGAAACTCCCCGATCACCCCAGTGGAGAGGACGAGGACGGCATCGGCCGCAGCGCCGACCTGTTCGCCAGCGACGGTCGCCATCCGCTCGGTATCGGACAGGCCCCGGGCTCCCGTGCAGGCGTTGGCGTTGCCGGAATTGATGGCGACCGCCCGGAAGCCCTCGCCCGGCGTCCGCGTTCGGTCGTAGACCACAGGCGCCGCGCAGACGAGGTTCGTGGTGTAAACGCCGGCCGCGGTGGCAGGGCGGTCGGAAACCACCAGCGCCACGTCCTCACGGGTCGGATTCCGCTTCAGTCCGGCGTGGATGCCGGCGACGCGGAAGCCCTTCGGGAGCGATGGAATCGGGAGACGCAGCGGAGTTTCAGCGATGGGCATGGAGGCGTGCCTGCGGGAAAACGGAACGGGATCGGTGGGAGGGGAAGAAAAGCGGGTCGACAGGGAGGAGGAAGCCATCCTCCGGGCGGAACCGGATCAGAGCATGCCGGTCGATTCGGGGAAACCATGGAGGCAGTTGAAGTTTTGGACGGCGGCCCCCGACGCCCCTTTGACGAGATTGTCGAGGCAGCTGATGAGGAGGACGCGGCCGCGGACGATGCGGGCGGTGATGTCGCAGAAGTTCGTGTCGACGGTGTCCTTCGTGCCGGGAAGGTGATCGACGACGCGGACGAAGCGTTCCCCCGCATAGGCCTCGCGGAGACAGGCCATCACTGCCGCCTCGGTGAGCGTGCCCTTCGGCTTGGCATAGATCGTCGAGAGGATGCCGCGGTCCATCGGGGCCAGCTGCGGTGTGAAGATCACCATCGGGGCAGCACCGGCGAACCGGCCGATCACCTGCTCGATTTCCGGGGTGTGGCGATGCCGGCCGACGTTGTACGCCGACATGCTTTCGTTGCACTCGGGGAAATGGGTCATCAGCTTCGGCTGACGACCAGCCCCGCTCACCCCGCTCTTGGAATCGACGATGATGTCGTCGCGTTCGATCAGGCCGGCCCGCACCAGCGGCGCCAGCGGGAGGATCGCTGAGGTGGCGTAGCAGCCGGGATTGGCGACGAGCGTCGCCCCGCGGATGTGCTCCCGGAACAGCTCCGGCAGGCCGTAGACCGTGTTCCCGAGCCGGGCGGCATCGGGATGCTCGTGGCCATACCACTCGAGGTAGGTGGCAGCGTCGTCGAGCCTGTAATCGGCCGAGAAGTCGACCACCTTCGCGCCGGCGGCGAGGACGCGGGGAAGGATCTCGGCGCTGGCGCAGTGGGGGAGGCATCCGAAGACACAGTCGGCCCGCTTGCCGACCTCCTCCGGGGAGAGATCCTCGAGCGCCAGATCGAGCCGGCCGACGAGGCTCGGATGGACGCTCGATATCGGCGGACTTCCATCCTGACGGCTGGTGACGGCGACGATCTCCACCTCCGGGTGGCGGAGGAGGATCTTGAGCAGTTCCAGGGCGGTGTAGCCCGTGGCACCGAGGACGGCGACTTTGACCATCGGGATTCCTCGAGGGGGATCGATCCAGCGGTGTTATAGCGATCAGGGTCCGGAACGCTCTACGGCGGCCTGGGGCAGTTGGCTGGGCCGGGTCGCGGATCAGGCCTGCGGTCCGGCCGGCCGGCGGCCACGGGGGCGGCGGGTCACCGGCGTCGAGCAATGCACGGCGATCAGCCGCACGAGCCAGGAGGACACGGCCCCCTTCGTGCCCCGTCGCTCTCCCACCTTCGCATGGGCCGCGTCGTAGACGGCGACGGCCGTCGTCCCGGCATTCACCGCGGAGAGGTCGTTGACGACGATCAGATCGCACGCCTTGGCATCGATCTTCTCCAGGGCCCGCCGCGGATCGCCGCCTGGCTCGAGGGCGAAAGCCACCATCCACTGCTCCGGCCGGGCCCGGCGGGAGAGGGTGGCGATGATGTCGGGGGTCGGCTCGAGGACGAGCGAAAGCCCCGAGCCCTTCCGCGGAATCTTGCCAGGGACGCGGGCCGCCGGTTCGAAATCGCACGGGGCCGCCGCCGCAATCACGCCATCGACCCGCGGCAGCTCCACGAGGCAGGCGGCAAGCATGTCGCGTGTCGAGACGACGGGGACGACGCGTGCCTTCGGGGGATAGGCCACGGCCACTGGCCCGCTGACGATCGTCACGTCGTGTCCGGCGGCGAGCGCGGCGCGGGCGATGGCAACGGCCATTCTTCCGCTCGAGCCATTGGTGAGGTAGCGGACGTCGTCGATGTAGGCCCGCGTCGGACCGGCGGTGAGGAGGATGCGTGTCACGGCAGCGCTCAATTCCCCCGCGGCCGAACGGCGCCGGCGAGGACAGCTTCGATCGCCGCGGCGATCTCGGTCGGCTCGGCCATCCGTCCCACGCCCGCTTGGCGGCAGGAGAGCCAGCCGCTCCCCGGGGGCACGATGTGGGCGCCGTCGGCCGCGACCTGGGCCACGTTCCGCTGAACGGCCGGTTTTGCCCACATCGCGGCATTCATCGCTGGCGCGAAAACCACCGGGCATTCGGCACACAGCAGGAGGGTCGTGAGCAGGTCGTCGGCGCTCCCCTGCGCGGCCTTGGCGAGAAAGTCAGCCGATGCGGGCGCGACGACGATGCAGTCGGCCCGAGCGGCCAGTTCGATGTGGGCACCGAGGGGATGCGACGAGGGATCGAAGCCGCGCGTTGCCACCGGACGGCCGGTGAGGGCAGCGAAGGTCGCCTCGCCAATAAACTTTCGGGCGTTCCGCGTCAGCACCGCCGTCACCCCGGCGCCCTGCTGAACAAGCAGGCTGGTCAGCGCCGCGGCCTTGTAGGCAGCGATGCCTGCCGTCACACCCACGATGATTTCACGGCCGGCGAAAATGCCGTCCGACACTGGAACGCCCACCGAGACATCATCCCCGCGAGGAGAGGGTACCGGTGGCGATTCCTCGAACGGCCGAGGAATCCTCCACCGATGGCAGAGCCTTGTCAGAGATCGGTCGGATCGAAGTCGAGCGGTCCACCCGCTTCGGGCGAGGCGCCTGTGATGCGGAGGTTGGAGGAGGTGTCGAGGTAGATCTTGTCCTGCTTGATCTCCTCAATGACGATCTGCATCTTGTCGGTGCTGTCGGTGTCGACGAGGGGACGCCCGCCGGCGTTGAGCGCCACGAGACGCTTCTGGATGAGCGTGGAGAGCTTGAAGCGCCCTCCAACCTTGTTGACGATCTCTTCTTCACGCAGGTCGTCGATCATGGTCGTATTCCTTGGGACATCGTCTGGGGCGGGTGAGTCAAGCAGCGGTTCGGGGAGGAATGGTCAGATTGCCGTCGGCCAGCGTCGGTCGTTTTGCTGCGGGGGAAGGCCGGCCGCCCGGAGGATCTGTTCAATCTGGCCGACCGCGGCGTCGACGTGGTCGTTGACGACGCGGTGACGGTAACGATGGGCTTCTTTGAGCTCCCGATGGGCGACCTCGAGTCGCCGGGCCATCGCCTCGGGGGTCTCGGTGCCCCGGGCAACGAGCCGTTGTTCAAGGTGATCGGGTTCGGACGGCTCGACGAAGATCGTCACGGCCTCAGGGTACCGGTCGAGAATCGACAGTGTACCCTCGACATCGATCTCCAGCACCACCCAATCGCCGGCCGCCAGACGGGGAGCGACTTCACTGGTCAGCGTGCCGTACCAGTGCTGCCGGCCGTAGACCCGGCAACATTCGAGGAAATCCCCCCCATCCCGCCGACGATCGAACTCGGGCTGGGAGAGGAAGTGGTAGTCGATCCCGTCCCGTTCGCCGGTCCGCGGGGGGCGGGTCGTGGCCGAGATGCTCGGAATGAGCTGTGGCAGACGGGTGAGGAGTCGGCGCAGGATCGTCGTCTTACCGACCCCGGAGGGGCCCGAGATGACGACGACATTGCCCGTGCCGGGCTTTTCTGGGCGAACCATCGATCTGTTGTAGCCTACGACGGGGCAGGCTGAAAAGGACTTGGTGTCCGAGCGGGCGATGGGGCTTCCGTGGGGGCGATTACTCGAGGTTTTGAACGAGTTCCCGCAGCCGTTCGACCCTGGTTTTCACCTCGACCACCGCATGGGCAATCGTCACATCGGAAGACTTCGATCCGATCGTGTTCGTTTCCCGGGCGAGTTCCTGGGTGAGGAAGTCGAGTGACCGTCCTGGCGAATCCTCGCCGAGGAGTCGGGCGAACTGGTCGAGGTGGCTCTCCAGGCGGACAAGTTCCTCGGCGATGTCGGTTCGGTCGGCCAAGAGGGCGATCTCGCGAGCCAGATCCCCTTCGTTGAGGGTCAGCGTGTGCTGTTCGAGCACCTTTGCGACCCGGTCGCGGAGCCGCTGTCGATGCTCGACGAGGACGGCTGGAACACGATCGCGGATCGTCGCCGTCAGGCCGCGGATCTCGCCGCACGTGGCGAGCATGTCGCGGGCCATCGAGTCTCCCTCGGCACGCCGCATCCGCTCGAGCCGGTCGAGCGCGGCTCCAAGCGCCCGCTGCACGAGCGGCCAGACCGCGTCGATCGCCTCTTGGGAAGGGGTCGACTCGACGAGGATTCCGGGAAGGGCGAGGAGGGCGTCAACCGTCTTCGGAACGGGGAGATCGTGCGTGGCACAGAAGTCCTCGAGTTGATCGAGGTAGGCGGCCAGTTGCGTCTGATCGAGGCCACGGGACGCGGGAGCCAGCGGGCCGGCGATGTCGAGCGCGACCTGCACCGCTCCGCGTCGCACCCGCTCGCGGACGTCCGCCTCGATCCGCGACTCGAGTACGGCGAAGCCCTCGCGGGCGCGGAGGGTGACTTTGAGGAAGCGGTTGTTGACGCACCGCATCTCGATCCGAGCGGTGTTGGCCCCTTCGGTGGCGAACCCCTCGCCACAACCGGTCATGCTGAGCGCCACGGAGTCGTCATCCCTCGCCGCGTTAAGTGGAGAAAACCTTACTTGGTTGCGTCGGCAGCCGGGGCCGGTTCGGCCGGGCTCTCGCCCGCGGCCGGCGCGGAGGTGCCACCGGCAGCCGCAGCGTCGCCCGCCTTTTGATCGGTTTCAGCCGGTGCTGCAGTCGTGGCGGCAGGCGTGTTGACGGCCGGGAGGGCCCCGCCGGAGTTATCGGTGCCGATCGGGGCCGAGGCGCCGAGGGTCGAGGCACTGAACTTCGACTGCTGCCGTCCGAGGATGTTGAGGGCGAGGATGCAGAGGAGAATCCAGAAGGCCGCCACGCCGATCGTGATCTTCGTGAACACGTCCCCCGCCTTCGTGCCGAACGCGCTTTGCCCCCCCGCGCCCCCGAAAGCCCCGGCAAGACCGCCGCCACGCCCCCGCTGGATGAGGACCAGGAGAATGAGGAACAACGACGAAAGAACGAGGAACAGGCCGAGGAGAAAGCGGACGATCATGGCAGCGGATTCCGGGACGGGCGGAAAGGGAGAGGCGGGGATGGAAGGGACGCTCCGGTACCGGTACCGGAGCGGTGGCAGTCTAGCAGTCCGGCGAAAAAGTCATCCATGACACTTTTCCAGCCGCTCGCGTTGCGGGCACGCCCATGAGGTCGTCCCGTGGGGCGGGCGGACTTCAGCCGAAGGCCTTGGCGATGGCGAGGAAGTCATCGGCCTTGAGGCTCGCTCCCCCCACCAGCGCCCCATCGATATCTGGGCAGGCAGCCAGTTCCGCGGCGTTGTCGGGCTTGACGCTGCCGCCGTACTGGATGCGGATCTTGTCGGCGACCGTCGGCGAGGAGAGGCGGGCCAGGAGCGAGCGGACGAGGGCATGGACATCCTGAGCCTGCTGCGGGGTCGCCACTTTCCCGGTGCCGATCGCCCACACCGGCTCGTAGGCGACGACGATCTTCGCCAGATCATCGGCCGGGATCCCGGCGAGCGAGCCGAGCACCTGCTCGGTGACGACTCCTTCGGTCCGCCCCGACTCGCGCTCTTCGAGCGATTCACCGACGCAGACGATCGGGATCAGGCCTGTGGCGAGGACGGCCTTGACCTTGGCGTTGACCGTTGAGTCGGTCTCGCCGAACAGCGTCCGCCGCTCCGAGTGGCCGAGGATGCAGTAGCGGCTGCCGATGTCGCGGAGCATGCCGGGCGCCACCTCGCCGGTGAAGGCCCCGCTCTCCTTGTCGTGGGCATTTTGGCCGCCAAGCGCCACCCCAGACGGCGCCACCCCGGACGGCGAGTTCCCAGCGACCAAGCCGAGGGCCGCGGCCACGGTCGTCGCATAGAGGGCCGGCGGGCAGAGGACGAGATCGACGTTGCCCGCCTCACCGGCCCGGGCAGCGACGGCCTCGGTGAGGCTGCGGGCCTTGGCCGCATCGAGGTTCATCTTCCAGTTGCCGGCGACGATGGACTTCCTGCGGGTGGACATGCGTGGATCTCGGTGGAGGGAAGAAAGGCTGGACGGTAGGAAGAGCGAACCAGATTTTTACGCCGGTGGCAACTGCGAACCGGGCGGGGCCGCGACGCTGCCGAGGAAGGAGCATGAAAGCCCTCAGCCGACCGCGGCGGCGGAGGCGTATGAGCCGAGGATCACGACCCGCTTGCAGCGGCGCTCGAGGGCCGAGATCGCCCGACGGACGCGGAGGTCGTCGCGGTGCCCCTCGAGCTCGACAAAGAAGATGTAGCCCCGTTCCTCGCCCGGGAGCGGGAATGACTCGATCCAGGTGAGGTTGAGCTTTTGCTTCTTGGGGATCGCCAGGGCGTCGGCCAGGCCGCCGGGGCGGTGCTCGATCTCGAACATCAGCGACGTCTTGTCGTTGCCGGTGCGCGACGAATCGGCATGGCCGATGACGGCGAAGCGGGTGGTGTTGCCGGCGACGTCCTCGATGTCTTCGGCGAGGATGTCGAGCCCGTGGTGCACCCCGGCCTGGCGGCTGGCAATGGCGGCGGCCCGGGGCGTCTTGGCAGCGGTCTCGGCGGCGGCGCTCGTGCTGGTGACCTCGACGAGCCGGGCATCGGGGAGATGCCGGGCCAGCCAGTTGCGGCACTGCGACAGTGCCTGCGGACGGCTGTAGACGGTGTCGATCACTGTCCGGTCGCAGGCGGCGAGGAGGTTGTGGTGGATCCGCAGCGGCACCTCGGCGCAGATCTTTACCGGGAGGCGGGAGAAGTTGTCGAGGGTGTCGGCAATCCGGCCGTCGGTGGAGTTTTCCAGCGGCACGACGCCGTAGTGGGAGTGGCCGGCATTCACCTCTTCGAAGGCCGCCGAGATGCTCGCCACCGGGACAAACTCGACCGAGCTGCCGAAACGGTGGAGGGCGGCCAAGTGGCTGTAGGTCCAGGCCGGGCCGAGGTGGGCGACGCGAAGGTGCTGCTCGATCGCCCGCGACCCGGAGATCAGCTCGCGGTACACCGCCTTGAGGCTCTCCGCCGAGAGCGGGCCGGGATTGTTGCCGGCCACTCGCTCGAGCACGATCTCTTCGCGGGAGGGGTCGTAGGTCTGCTGGCCGGTGGCCCGCTTGTGATGGCCGATCTTGCCGGCCACCGTCGCCCGCTCGTTCATCAGGGAGACGAGCATCCGGTCGATCCGGTCGATCTCGGCGCGGAGCGGGGCAAGGCCCGGTTCCTTCCCCTGCGGCCCCGCCGGTTCGGCGGCAGGGAGGCGTTCGGACGACGGTTTGCGATTGGGGCCCGACTTGGCCATGGAACGCCGAACAAAAAGGAGGACAGGGGGGCGGACAGCCAAAATGGCAGGCCGGCGGTCCGGGGCGCGGTTGCCCGGGTCCAAACCTCTCACTGTAATCAGATTGGCAGCCCCGTAAATAACACGATCTTTCCGGGGGGCCAGAGGGCGGAAGGGCTTCTTTGGGCGTCATTCCCGGCTGGCACGCTCTTTGCACTTCAGGGGCCAGCGTTGGGCCGGGAGCGGTCGCGTTCCTGCCGTCTCCAGCCGCCTGCAGCCGATTCTGGCGCGGGTTCGTTCCCGGTCCACCACTCAATCACACCCCAGAAACAGTCCCCGCAACAAGGAAGCAAGTCCCATGGCCAACCCGAAGGGCGAGAAGATCATCGGCATCGATCTGGGCACCACCAACTCCGTCGTCGCTGTGATGGAGGGGAAGGAGCCCAAGGTGATCGCCAACAAAGAGGGTAATCGGCTGACGCCGAGCGTGGTCGCCTTCAACGACAAGGGGGAAACCCTCGTCGGCGACACCGCCCGCCGCCAGGCGGTCACCAACCCGAGGCGGACGATCTACTCGATCAAGCGCTTCATGGGCCGGCGCCACAACGAAGTGGCCGGCGAGGAGAAGATGGTTCCCTACGAGGTCGTCGGCGGCCCCGAGGACTACGTCAAGGTAAAGGCGGGCGACCAGACGAGCACCCCGCCGGAGATTTCGGCGAAGATCCTCCGCTCGCTCAAGGAGTCGGCCGAGAGCTACCTCGGCCACAAGGTCAACAAGGCGGTGATCACCGTCCCGGCCTACTTCAACGACGCCCAGCGTCAGGCCACGAAGGACGCCGGTCAGATCGCCGGCCTCGAGGTGATGCGAATCATCAACGAGCCGACGGCGGCCGCGCTCGCCTACGGCCTCGAAAAGAAGGCCCAGGAGAAGATCGTCGTGTTCGATCTCGGCGGCGGCACGTTCGACGTGTCGGTGCTCGAGGTAGCTGACGGCGTGTTCCGCGTCATCAGCACCAACGGCGATACGCACCTCGGTGGCGACGACTTCGACCAGACCCTCATCAATCACGTCGCCGATCAGTTCAAGAAGGAGCAGGGGATCGATCTCCGCAAGGACACGATGGCCCTGCAGCGTCTCCAGGAAGCCTGTGAGAAGGCGAAGAAGGAATTGAGCTCGGCCCAGAGCACCGACATCAATCTCCCCTTCATCACCGCCGATGCCACCGGCCCCAAGCATCTCCAACTGTCGATCACCCGGGCGCAGTTCGAGCAGATGTGCGACGCCCTCGTGGAACGCTGTCGCGGCCCGGTCGTGCAGGCCCTCAAGGACGCCAAGCTCGACCCGAAGGACATTGACGAGGTGGTGCTCGTCGGCGGTTCGACGCGGATTCCGAAGGTTCAGGAACTCGTCAAGAAGCTGTTCTCGAAGGAGCCCCACAAGGGGGTCAATCCGGATGAGGTCGTGGCCCTCGGGGCGGCGATCCAGGGGGGCGTGCTCGGCGGAGAGGTTCAGGACGTGCTCCTCCTCGACGTCACCCCGCTGTCCCTCGGTATCGAGACGGAGGGGGGGCTGTTCACGAAACTCGTCGAGCGCAACACGACCGTCCCCACCGAGCGGAAGCAGGTCTTCAGCACGGCGGCCGACAACCAGCAGGCGGTGACCGTGAGTGTCTATCAGGGTGAGCGGCCGATGGCCCGGGACAACCGCCTCCTCGGGCAGTTCAATCTCGACGGCATCCCCCCCGCTCCGCGTGGCACGCCGCAGATCGAGGTCAAGTTCGACATCGACGCCAACGGCATCCTCTCGGTGAGCGCTAAGGATCTCGGCTCCAACAAGGAGCAGACGGTCAAGATTGAGCAGTCGAGCGGCCTCAACGAGTCTGAGATCGAGCGGATGCGGAAGGACGCCGAACTCAACGCCGAGGACGACAAGCGGAAACTGCGGCTGGCGGAGGTCCGAAACCGGGCCGAGGCTCTCTGCTTCCAGACAGAAAAGCTCGTCAAGGAGAATGGCGAGAAGCTCTCGGCTTCCGACAAAGCGCCCCTCGAAGCGGCGATCACGAAGGCCCGCGAGGTGGCCAAGGGAGAGGATGTCGACGCGATCCAGTCGGCCCACGACGCCCTCGAGCAGGCGGCCCACGCCCTCACGAAGGTGTTGTATGAGTCGACGGCGGCGCAGGGTGGCCCCGGGGCCGGTCCGGCGCCGGGTGGCTCGGGCAGCAAGCCGGCCGACGACACGATCGATGCCGAGTTCGAGGTCAAGAAGGACGCCTGATCCCTTCTCCTCCCGACCGGCCGCGGTGACAGCCACCGCCGCCGGTCAGGTCTGAACGGTCCAACTCCCGAGGGGAGACGGTGGCTGCCACCGTCTCCCCTTTTTTCAAGGACTCAAAGCCATGCCCTTCCGATTCGACAAGTTCACGATCAAGGCCCAGGAATCGGTCCAGCGGTCGATGGAGCTGGCGGCCTCGCGTGGAAATCCGCAGGCGACGCCGGTCCATCTCCTCTCGGCGCTCATCGCCGAGCGCGAGGGGATCGTCCGCCCGCTCCTGGAGAAGATAGGCGTCGACCGCGGCCACCTCGAGCGGATCATCGAAGCGGAGCTGTCGCACTTCCCGAAGGTGTCGGGGGGCGCCCAGCCGCAGCCCGACCAGGATCTGATCAAGATCTTCGAGGCGGCGTCGGCCGAGGCCGACGTCATGAAGGACGAGTTCGTCTCCACCGATCATCTCCTCCTCGGCATGGTGAAGACGCCCTCGAAGGCGAAGAACGTCCTCAAGCTGGCGGCGGTCGACGAGCAGCAACTCCTTGCCGGGCTCCAGGCGGTCCGCGGCAGTGCCCGCGTGACGGATCAGAATCCGGAGGAGAAGTTTCAGGCGCTTGAGAAATACGGCATCGATCTCGTCCAGCGCGCGAGCCAAGGGAAGCTCGATCCGGTCATCGGCCGCGACGCCGAGATCCGCCGCGTCATTCAGGTGCTGTCGCGGCGGACGAAAAACAATCCCGTCCTCATCGGCGAGCCGGGCGTCGGCAAGACGGCGATCGCCGAGGGGCTGGCGCTGCGGATCGTGCAGTCGGACGTCCCCGAGACGCTCCGCAACAAGCGCGTCATCGCCCTCGATCTGGGCGCCTTGATCGCCGGCACGAAGTATCGCGGGGAGTTCGAGGATCGGCTCAAGGCGATCCTCCGCGAGGTCGAGGCGGCGGCCGGCGGGGTGGTCCTGTTCATCGACGAGCTCCACACGATGATCGGCGCCGGGGCGGCGGAGGGGGGCTCCGACGCGGCGAACCTCCTCAAGCCGGCACTGGCGCGCGGCGAGCTGCGCTGCATCGGCGCGACGACGCTCGACGAATACCGCAAGCACATCGAGAAGGATGCCGCGCTCGAGCGTCGCTTTCAGCCGGTGATGGTTGGGGAGCCGAACGTCGAGGACACGATCGCGATCCTCCGCGGGCTCAAGCCCCGCTACGAAGCCCATCACAAGGGGGTGAAGATCAAGGATTCGGCGCTCGTCGCCGCGGCGGAGATGTCACATCGGTACATTGCCGACCGTTTCCTCCCCGACAAGGCGATCGACCTCATGGACGAGGCCACCAGTCGGGTGGCGATGGAGCTGCAGAGCGTCCCTTCCGAGATCGACGAGGTCCAGCGGCGCCTCGTGCAACTCGAGCTTGCCGCCCGGCAGCTCGCCGAGGAGACGGAAGTCCACGCCAAAGAACGGCTGGTCGAGATCGAGAAGGAATCGACGGAGCTGCGGCGCAAGCTTGCGAGCCTTCGGGAGCAGTGGGAGGCGGAGAAGTCGGGAGTGGGGAACGCCGAGGAGCTGCGGAAGCAACTCGATGCGGCGCAGCTCGCCTTCGAGCAGGCCAATGTCGCGATCAAGGAGCGGCAGGCCTCGGGGCAGCCGGTGGGTGAGGATCTCTTCCAGCGTCTCTACGAGCTCGACCAGCAGCGTCGCACGCTCGCCGCCCGGGCCGAGCAGGAGGAACAGGAGCATCCCAAGGCCGCAGCCAAGGAAGCCACGCCGACGAAGCGGCTGTTGCGCCGCGAAGTGGGGCCAGAGGAAATCGCCGAGGTGGTGAGTGCCTGGACGGGGATTCCGGTGACGCGGCTCCAGGAGACGGAGCGAGCGAAGCTCCTCGTCCTCGAAGACCGCCTCCACCAGCGCGTGATTGGCCAAGACGAGGCCGTTGAGGCGGTGAGCAATGCGGTCCGTCGCAGCCGCTCGGGGCTCCAGGACCCGAATCGTCCGATCGGGTCGTTCATCTTCCTCGGGCCGACGGGTGTGGGAAAGACGGAGCTTTGCAAGGCACTGGCCGAGGTGCTCTTCGACGATTCCAACGCCATGGTGCGGATCGACATGAGCGAGTTCATGGAGAAGCACACGGTGGCCCGTCTCATCGGCGCTCCGCCGGGCTATGTCGGCTACGAAGAGGGGGGGCGGCTGACGGAGGCGGTCCGCCGGCGTCCCTACTCGGTGGTGCTCCTCGACGAGATCGAGAAGGCCCATCGCGATGTCTTCAACGTCCTCCTCCAGGTGCTCGACGATGGGCGTCTGTCGGATAGCCTCGGTCACACGGTCGACTTCACCAACACGATCGTGGTGATGACAAGCAACATCGGCAGCCAGTTGATCCAGGAGATCACGAAGGAGGGGGGCTCGCAGGAGGAGATCCGCAATGCGGTCAAGGAATCCCTCCAGACGAGGTTCCTGCCAGAGTTTCTCAATCGGATCGACGAGACGATCGTCTTCCATCCGCTCGACGAGCGACACATCGCGAAGATCGTCAAGATCCAGGTCAATCGGCTCATCGAGCAGGCCGGGCGTGCCGGCGTGACGCTTGAGTGCACGGAGGGGGCTGTGGCGGAGATTGCCCGGCTCGGGTACGACGTCGCCTATGGTGCTCGGCCGCTGAAGCGGGTGATCCAGCAGCAGCTCCAAAATCCGCTGGCGCGGGAGCTCCTCTCGGGGCGGTTTGCAGGGGGGAGCCGGGTGCGGATCGACTTCGGGCAGGACGAGTTCGTGTTCACCCCTGGCTGACGCGGCAGGGTTGCCGCAGAGCCTAGCTCACGGAAGCAAAAAGCATCGGGGCCGCTCGAGCCAAATGGCTCGCGCGGCCCCGGGTGTTTCTGTGGTTTGAAAGGCCGAACTCACGCAGGCTCGCGAGTGCCGAGCGGACGTCGATCAGACGCGCTTGCGATCGTCGAGACCCATCCGGGCGATGAGGACTTCAGCTCCAGCGGTCATCTTGCGGAGCTTGGTGGCGATGACGAGCCGTTCCGACTGGGTGGCCTTCTTGAGCTTGAGGGCGAACTTGGCGACCTTTTGCTTCCGGTGCCGGCGACGCTTGATTTCCTTCATCCGGTTGCTGATGCCGCCCATGATATCGCTGGTCCTGTCGGGTGTTCGTGGGGTGTGGGGG
>CAMCCR010000047.1 GCA_945873085.1 Candidatus Kuenenia stuttgartensis
GGAGGATCGGCACGGAATCCGTCTGAAAAAACCGGCGATTCCTTTTAAAACCCAGGGAATCCGACGAAAAAACCGCCGGCCGGAACGGAGTTCCCCCGGCCCTGGGATTGGATCGTCACCGGGGCCATGGTTTCGCAAAATGGCGAAAACAGGCCGAAAACGGCATCCGTAGACCACGAACAGTGTAGTTTGGCCCGGCGGGACGATTCAAGCGGTGAGCGTGGCGATGCCCCTTCAAGGCCGGTCCTGGCAGTTGAGCGTTGACATGGACCGGAAAATACGAATAGTTTGCGGGACTGCTCCCGCGGTCGCGGAGGTCCGTCGAGGCTCCGTCCGCCTGCACCCTTTCTCCCCACCCCACGAGTGATGAGCGTGTCGAACGTCCTGGCCCAGGAACTGATCGAAGCCGGCGTGCACTTTGGCCATCGTGCCAGCCGCTGGAACCCGAAGATGCGGCCCTACATTCATGGGCGCCGTAATCTCATCCACATCATCGACGTCCGCGAGACGATCCGCGGCCTGCTCCGGGCCCGGAAGTATCTCAAGCAGGTCGCGTCGACCGGCAGCCTGATCCTCTTCGTCGGTACGAAGCGGCAGGGCGCTGAGGCCGTTGCCCGCGAGGCGGCGCGTTGCGGCATGCCGTACGTCTCCGACCGCTGGCTCGGCGGGACGCTGACCAACTTCCGCACGATCCGCAACCGGCTGGCGCGTCTCGAGCAACTCGAGAAGCTCATGCCTTCGGACGAGTTTGGCGCCTACTCCAAGAAGATGCAGTCGTCGCTGCGGCGTGAGTTCCGCAAGATGGAACGCAATCTCGGTGGCATCCGCACCCTGTCGCGGCTCCCCGAGTGCCTCGTCGTGTTTGATCCGAAGAAGGAAAAGAACGCCGTCAGCGAAGCCCGGAAGATGGGCATCACGACGGTGGCTCTGATCGACACCGACTGCGATCCCGATCTGGTCGATCTGCCGATCCCCGGCAACGACGACTCGATCCGCTCGATCGAGTTGGTGGCCGCTCGGCTTGCCGACGCGATCCTCGAGGGGAAGGTCAACACCTCCTCCGACGCCCAGGCTGCCGCCGAGGGTGCCGACGTCGACGGTAAGTCATCGCCGAAGGCCCGTTCGAATGTCGCCAAGCGGGCGGCGCCCCGTCCGCCGAAGACCTGATCGGCCGCGGGACCGCTCCCCGGCATGGCTCGGGGATCGCGGCCTTCTCAGTCTTTTGTCCTCCGACGGCCGGCAGGAGCGCCCCACGATAGGGCGCTTCGCCGGTTGTCTCATTCTGGTCCGGGTCGGGGCTTTGGGCTCTTGAACCGGTCAGGAATCGCCCCAATTTCCCCGTCCAATTCTGGAAGGAGCTTTTTCCATGGCAGAGATCACGGCGGCAGCGGTCATGGCACTCCGGGACAAGACCGGACTGCCGATGATGGAATGCAAGAAGGCCCTCCTGGAGTGCGGCGGCAACACGGAGCAGGCGGTGGAATGGCTCCGCAAGCAGGGCGTCAAGACGCAGGCGATGCGCGCCGACCGTGAAACCTCGACGGGGCGTCTGGCCGTCTACGCCGATCCGGTGAAGAACGTCGGCACGATCATCGAGCTGAAGTGCGAGAGCGCCCCGGTGGCCAACAGCCCGGATTTCAAGGCCCTCGCCGAGGACATCGCCACGACGCTCGCCCTCGGGCCGGGCGCGAAGACCCCCGCCGAGCTCCTCGCCCAGAAGAGCCACGCCCACCCCGACAAGACGCTTGAGGAGATCAAGAACGACCTCTTCAACCGGATGCGCGAGGTGTTCGACCTGGCTCGCATCTGCCGGATCGACGCCCCCTGTGGCGGCTACGCCCACCACGACGGCTCGAAGGCCGCGATCGTCGAGATCGCCGGCAAGACGACCGGCGCCGACGCGGCGACCGTCGCCAAGGACATCTCGATGCACGTCGTTGCCCTCGCGCCGAAGGCGATCACGAAGGAAGACCTCGATCCCGAGGCCGTGGCGAAGGAACGCGAGATCCTCACCGAAGCGGCCCGCGGGGAAGGGAAGCCCGAGAACATCATCGCGAAGATGATCGAGGGTCGGCTGCGCAACTTCTTCAGCCAGTGCGTTCTCCTCGAGCAACCGTTCGTGAAGGACGACAAGCAGACCGTCGGCCAGTTGGCCAAGTCGGCCGGGCTCGAGGTGAAGCGCGTCGAGAACTGGAAGCTCGGCGGCTGACATTCGCCCGTGCGGGAGACTTGTTCATGGAGGCCAGGCAGAGTGGTGTGAAGGGGCCGGACGGCGGCCCTTCCGCAACCTCGGGCCACGCAAACGCCACCGCTGAGGGGGCCGGGGTGGTCTACCGCCGCGTTCTCCTCAAGCTCTCGGGAGAAAGTTTTGTTCGCCCCGGCGAGCGAGGCATCTCCATGGAGGAGGTGATGCTCGTCGCCCGGCAGGTTGTCCTCGCGGCCTCCCGGGGGGTCGAACTGGCGATCGTCATCGGCGGTGGCAACATCCTCCGCGGGGCGTCGTTCACCGCGGGAAACTCCGGTGTCCATGAAGCGACGGCGCATTCGATGGGGATGCTCGCCACGGTCATCAACGGCCTGGCTCTGCAGGATGCCCTCGAGAGCCTCGGGGCCCAGACGCGGCTGATGACGGCAATCCGCATGGATGGTGTGGCGGAGCCCTACATCCGCCGCCGCGCTCGCCGCCATCTCGAGAAGGGGCGGATCGTGATCCTCGCGGCGGGCACCGGAAGCCCGTTTGTGACCACCGACACCGCCGCCGCCCAGCGGGCCTTGGAACTCGAGGCGGATGTCCTCATGAAGGCGACCCGCGTCGACGGCGTCTACTCCGACGACCCGGAGAAAAACCCCCACGCGATCCTCTACCGCGACCTCTCCTACCAGCAGGTCCGCGACCAGAATCTCCGGGTCATGGACGCCACGGCGATCTCCCAGTGCATGGAGCACGAGATGCCAATCTTGGTGTTCAACTACCGCCGGGAGGGGAACATCGTCCGGGCGATCGCGGGGGAGCGGATTGGGAGCCGGGTGTCCCGCGGTTCCTGACGACAATCACTCTCCAGAGGGGTCGCAAGGCCGCAGGAGAGCCCCTCACCAGCCGATTCTGGCCGAAAAAAACCCCTCGGCTGGCTGCTCTCCGCCCCCCCTTTCCGACGCAGGCTACCGATCTTTCCAGGGCCTGGGAGGGCTTGGTTGTCTGCGGGCTTTGAGGCGACCTTGAGCCCCCAGTCTTCCTTGACTGACCCTCCCCACCGTTCGACAATGGTCCTTTTGGCGGTCACCTCCTTACCCCCTGCCTCGTCGGCTCCGGGTGGGTTGCGGCCGGGAGAGTTCACCATGGTTGGCAAGCTGAAGAGTCGTCTGAACAACGGTTGGAAGAGTCTTGGCCTCGGCGTCGGTCGGGCGGCAATCGTCGGGAACCGGCGAAGCGGATTCACGCTCGTCGAACTCCTCGTCGTCATCGCCATCATCGGCACCCTCGTCGGCCTCCTCCTCCCGGCTGTCCAGGCGGCCCGCGAGGCAGCCAACCGGATGGCGTGCAACAACAACCTCAAGCAGCAGGGCTTGGCCGTCACGCTCCACCACGACGCCAAGAAGACGTTCCCCTCCGGCCGGAACACCCGCGAGCAGATCGGGACTTCCTGGGCTTTCCGCATGCTCCCCTACATGGAGGAGTCGGCGATCGCCAATGCCTACGTGCCCACGGCCCGGGCCGACGACACGCTCAACTCGCAGTCGATGCGGACAGCCGTCTCGGCCTTCTTCTGCCCGAGTCGCCGGCCTCCGAACAACACCCGAAACTTCGACAACAACAACGACGTTCCGGTCGTGATGGCAGCTGCGGCCGGCGGCGACTATTCCGCCAACGCGGGGACCTACTTCAACTACAGCACCGACAACGGCGCAGGTGTCGACGGTCAACAGGCCGGTCCGATCTTTACCTTCTCGGCAGTCAAAGCGGCGTGGGTCACCGACGGCCTTAGCCAGACGATGGCCATCGGCGAGCGGCATCTGATTCCGGCCGACCCGGCTTGGCCGCAGAACATGGTTCAGTACTGGCAGGGGGACACGTCGATGTTTGCCGCCGACACCCCCCACTGCCTGTTCCGCGACACGGCTCGGGGGCTGGCCAGCGGTCCGAAGGACACCAATAGCCGGAAGTTCGGCAGCCAGCACGCGGGTGGCATCGTGAACTTCGTGTTCCTCGACGGCCATGTCGAGGGCCTCGGCCCCGACGTCGATCTCGACGTCCTCCGGTGGTATTCGACGATCAGCGATGGCAACGACCCGACCAAGCCGGCCGACGGCGCTCCGGGCACGGGAACCTGACGCGGCCACTGCCTCGAGCCCAGCAAACCCGGCCCCTCGCCCGACGCGAGGCTTCGCCGACCGTGGATGCCCCCGCCACCCCTGTGGTGGCGGGGCGTTTCCGTGGTTCACGCAGTGGGAGATCGCCAAGAGCGGCTTTCCCACTGCCTGTCAGCCCCAGAAGGAGATCACCATGGCCCGTCAGTTGAGCCCCGCAGCCCAGGCCCGCCTTGCGGCGGCTCGGGCAGTCGCCCAGGGAAAAGCGCTCCCGACCCCCGCGACTGCCCCGGGCCAGAAGGGCCAAGCGGCTCCGAGCCAAGGATCGACTGCAGGGGCCAAGCCGGCTCTCGAGGCTTCTCCCGCGCCCGGATCAAACCCCGGATCAAAGGGGAGAAGCGGCATCGTGATCCTCGCCCTCCTCGGCGTTATCGGGATGGGAACGATCGCCGGGGGAGCCTGGATGACCCTCGGCCGTCGGCCGGATCTCGTCGGCTCGACCGCCACGATCCAAAAGGGCCTCCTCAGTGGCGAGATGCGCGGGGCAGCCGGAAAGAAGGCGGTCGCGGACGTGATCCGCAACGCCGATCAGATGACCAAGGACGAACTCGAGGCCGCCCGCAAGGCCCTCGACGAGGAATGGAAGCGGTGCCGTGACGAGGCGATCGAGGCCTTTGTCGCCGCCCCGGAGTCAGACCGGCCGCGGCTGGCCGACGAAGGAATCGACCGGACGATCGCCTACCGGAAGCTCCGCTTCGGCCTCTCGCCGCAGGCGCAACAAGAGAAAGGCCGCCGCCAGAAGCCCCCGAAGGACGCCGACCGCCGTAAACTCTTCGACCGCTACGCCGAGGCCCTCCAGGCCCAGTCGAAGAAGCGGGCCGTCGATCTCCCGGAATGGCAGTGAGGAGTGCGGCCGCCACGACGCTTACCGTGACGGGTAGACTGCCAGCCTCGACCGATCCCCCTGCAGGAGCGATGCGCCCCCGTGAGTGAGTCTTCCCACGGTCAGCATCACCACTACGCGTGGTGGCTGATCATGTGCCTGTGCGGCGTCGACTACTTCAGCACCCTCGGCTACCAACCGTCGATCGCCTTCGAAGGGGCTGGCACCCTCGCCCCCCTCGCAACGCTGGTCCTCGTCCTCGTGACGCTCTTCGGGGCCTACCCCGTCTACAGCTACGTCGCCGGCCAGACCCCCGACGGCGTCGGCTCGATCGGGATGATTGAGCGGCTCGTGAGCGGCTGGAAGGGAAAGATCGGCGTCCTCGTGCTGATCGGTTTTGCCGCCACCGACTTCGTGATCACGAAGACGCTCTCCGCCGCCGATGCCGCGGCGCATCTCATCAGCAACTCGATCTTCGCCGGGAACGCCCCCCCGTGGGCCCACAACCAGGTCGTCATGGCGGTGGTGCTCCTGCTACTCCTGGGGGCGATGTTCCTCAAGGGCTACTCCGAGGTGGTGGGCATCGCCACGGTCCTCGTCATCGTTTTTCTCGGTCTTTCGTTCCTGATCATCGTCAGCGGGCTGTGGCATCTCCTCACCCACCCCGCGCTGCTCCAGCAGTGGTTTGCGGAGATCGCCTCCGGTTCCTACCACCTCCACGAGGCGCCGCTCGAGGGTCAGGGCCTGTGGGTGGCCTTGGGGATCTCGCTGCTGATCTTTCCCAAGCTGGCGCTGGGGCTCTCTGGCTTCGAGACCGGCGTCCTGCTGATCCACCTCGTCCGCGGCAGTGATGAAAATCCCGACGACGAACAGGCGCGGATCGCCAACACGCGCCGCCTCATGCTCACGGCCGCCTTGATCATGTCGTTCTTCCTCATCGGCTCCTCGCTCGTCACCGGCACCAACACGATCATCCCGGCCGACGAACTGCGGATGGAAAAGGACGATGCCGGCGAGATCCTCTTCAAGGGGAAGGCCCTCGACCGCGCCTTGGCCTACGTCGCCCATGGCGAGAGCCCCCTGGCCGTCAGCCCGCTCTTCGGCCCGATCTTCGGGACGATCTACGACATCTCCACGATCCTCATCCTCTGGTTTGCCGGGGCCTCGGCGATGGCGGGCCTCCTCAACATGGTGCCGCGCTACCTGCCGCGCTACGGCATGGCACCGGAATGGGCTTCGGCCTACCGACCGCTCGTGATCGCGTTCACCGTCATCAACCTCCTCGTGACGTGGGCTTTCAAGGCCGACGTCACCGCTCAGGGGGGCGCCTATGCCACCGGCGTGCTCGTGCTCATGACCAGCGCCTGCATCGCGTCGCTGGTCCACATGCAGCACGAGGCCTCGGCAGGCGTCGACCATCACCCGCTCAAGCGGATCGCCTTTGCCCTGATCACACTCGTGTTCATCTACACGACGATCACGAACATCTCCGAGCGCCCCGACGGCATCATCATCGCCTCGATGTTCATCGCGTCGGTGCTCGTGATCTCGATCGTGTCGCGCGTGTGGCGGAGTCAGGAACTGCGACACAAGGAGTTTCGCTTCGCCGACGACTCCGCCCGCATGCTTTGGACCGACATCTGTGCCGAAGGGGCCTTCCGTGTCCTTGTGCCGCACCGCCCCGGCCACCGCTCGCTCGACGAGAAGGAGGCGGAGATCCGCCAGCGCCACCGGATCCCCGCCGAGGTACCGATCGTGTTCCTCGAGGTTCACTACGGTGACACCAGCGAGTTCCAAAACGCCCCGATCCTGTCCGCCAAGCAGGAGGGAGAGCGGTTTGTGATTGTCGCCCGCGACGTCGTCAGCGTCTCCCACACGATCGCGCAGATCGCCATCGAGATGTCGAAGTCGGGCACGCCGCTCGATGTCGTCTTCGGCTGGAGCCAGGGGAGCAGCCTCAAGCTCGCGCTGGAGTTCCTCCTCTTCGGCCAGGGGGACGTGCCGAACGTCGTCTACGACCTCGTTGAAAAGGCCGTGCCAGACCAGGCGCGGCGGCCAACGGTCCTGGTTGGATAAGCCGGTTGGATAAGCCGGTGGAGTGAGCGGCACCCGTTCACTCCCGCCGCTTCACCCCCCATGCCTCGTCGAAGAAATCGGCGGCGACGACCCGACCCGGATTACGGCCGTCGGGAGGCACGGCCAGATCGATGACCGCCCAGTCGGGGAGGCGCCGATTCTGGAGGGCGTTGTTGACGTCGTGCTCCTCGCGGAAAGTGAAGCCGGAGTTGAGGACGACATACCGCGGCGCGGCGGCGGGCGCGAGCGGATTGGGATGGATGAGCACCGGCACGTGGCCGGCCCCGGGAAAGCGGCGTTCGCCCGCGGTGCCCGGCCCGAACACAATCCCCTCAGGCGTCCAGCGCAGTGGCAATCCCGGCAGGGCGCGGGCGACGAGCGGATTGGAAGCATCGTCGCCGAAGAGGACGAGGTGCTTCGTGCGGAGGATCTCGTCGGTGACGTCGTTCGCCTCCACGACCGGCAATTCGCCCCGGTAGAGGTCGTGCCAGCGGCGCTTGAGGTGGGCATACTCCTCCGCCACGAAGCGGTCAACCGCGGGCGAGAGGCCGGGCCCGACCGGCGGCACGACGACAAACGGCGCGTCGAAGGCCTCGTCGATCGGACCGGTGAGCCCGGGCCGCTTGCGATGGAGCGGGAGCGTGGCCGCATCGACCACGCCCCAGGCGCCGTCGAGCGCAAGCCCGACACGGGCGAGGACCACGGCGCTGGTGTCGGCTTCCGGGGAGCTCGACTCGTTCTCGATCACCGTGCCGTCGATGGCGATCCGGCAGCGGGCGGGGAGATCGCGGAGATGCAAGGCCGTGACGTTGGCCGTCGTGACTTCGAGGCTCGACGACTTCAAAGAACGCACCGCGTCGATCCGCGCGGGCGCACAGTGCTCACCAAGGCCGAGCGGCTCGACCCACCACGCCCCGCCATCGGCGAGCGTCGTGCCGGCCCAGTGGACCGTGTCGGGGGAGCGCGGCCGGCCGGCGGCGATTGCAGGCTTGAGGAAGGTGGCGATCGCCGCGCGAGAGGGATCGTCGTAGCGGTGCTCCATCCCGACGCCGATTTGGTGCGGGATCTCGCGATCCTCGGCGGCGAGCGTCGCCACCATGATCTCGCTGGCGGCCCGCTGGCCGTCCTTCTCGCCGGAGTAGGCGATCACCGGGAGATTGAGGAGATTTCGGGCCACCGGCGGGACGTCGGTGAGGAGCCAGAGCCGCGATTCCCAGGGAGGCACGTCGCCGGGCTGAATGCCGATGAAGCGCGAGGTGTCGACGAAGCCAGCGCCGCCGTGGACAGCGCAGAATCGGTCGGTGCGGCGGGCTCCGATCTCCCACGCCCCCGCTCCCCCCATCGAGAAGCCGGCAAGCACCACCCGATCGCGGTCGATAGGGATGACCCGATCGAGGGCGTCGAGGGCCTCAAAGACGTCGACCGCCCCGGGTCCCTTCCAGCCGTTGCAGTAGCGGCCGAAGGGATGGAGGACGATGCAATCGTCGGGGAAAAACTCGCCGGTCTTGCGGGCCTTTTGCCAGAGGAAGTGGAGATCGGTATCACGCTCGCCGCGGCCATGGAGCCAGATCCACACCGGCACCGGCTTGGAGCGGTCGAGCCCCTTAGGCACGACGATCCCGTAGGGCTGCGCCGAGCCGTCGATCCGGGAGCGGTAGGCCAGCGGCACGTATTCCCCCTCGCGCCAGCCCGTCCGCCCCGCGGCGAGCTCGTCGAGCCGGCGCTCCGCCTCGTCGAGCGCCCAGGTCGCCCGCTCCAAGTGCTGCGCCTCCCACCACTCGCCGCACTCCAGGGCATAGGCCACCGCCTTGGGAAAGACCTCGATCTCGGCCCGCTGCCCGTCGTCGGGGAAACGAGCAAGCGCGATCCGCTGCTGCACCGCTTCGAGTCGCTCGGGCACCCGTTCCCAGGCAAGGCGCTGCGCGTCGTCGAGCTTGGCGACGAGGTCAGCGATCGGCGGCGCTTTCGGAGGGAGCCGCCGCTCGATCGCGTCGGCCCCCGTGGCAGCGCCCGCCGCCAAGACGACCAGGCAGAGCATGCCCAGCCCGCGGAGGGCGAGCGAAGCGGAGGGGAGAGCGAAGGGCATGGGGACCTCAGGAGGGAAGTGAAGGGCGGGAATCCCACTCCGGGGGATCGACGTCACGCCGGGGAATCGAAGTCGGGAGCGCTGGGGCCGCCGGCCGCTTGCGTGGCAACTCCACCCCCGCGAGAATTGTGACGTCGGCCCGGGAGAGGGACAATTCCGCCCCACGAGGCCGCGGCGGCCGGCCGACGAGACGACGCCAGCCCGACGACAGACCCACGAAGGAGTGTGCCCGCATGCCGGTCGACGAGATCCTCTTGGACGCCGAGGAGCGGATGGAGAAGGCGGTCGATGTGTTCCGCCACCAACTCACCGGCATCCGCACGGGACGGGCCAATCCCGGCCTGGTCGATTCGCTCCGCGTGGAGGTCTACGGATCGCCGACGCCGATCAAGGCCCTCGCGAGCGTCGGCGCTCCCGAACCGAACCAGATCGTTGTCCGCCCCTTCGATCCCGGCACGATCAAGGACATCGAGAAGGCGATCCAGGCCTCCGACCTCGGCTTCAATCCCCAGAGCGACGGCCGCGTGATCCGGATCACGATCCCCGCGCTGTCGACCGATGTCCGCAAGAAGATGTCGTCGCGGATCAAAGAGCTCGCCGAGGAGGCGAAGGTGGCGATCCGCAACGTCCGCCGCGATGGCAACAAGGCGGCCGACACCGAGAAGACCGAAGGCACCCTCACCGAGGACGACTGCGACTCCACCAAGGAAGAGGTGCAGGAGCTCACCAAGACCTACGAGGCCAAGGTGGCTGATCTGGCCCGCGCCAAGGAAGCGGAAGTGATGGACGGCTGAGCCGCTGTCACGACGGTTGCCGAAGGACGGTTGCAGAAGACGGATCGAGTCGACATCGCCCGGGTACCCAGCACGCATGAGCCGATTGTCGCCCGTGGAAGAGCCGGTGCAGGCCACGGGGATCGTCAAGCGGTACGGGCAGCGCACCGTCCTCGACCGCGTGTCGCTCACCGTTCATCCGGGCATCACCGGGCTCGTTGGTCCCAACGGCGCCGGCAAGAGCACGCTCGTCAAGGCGATCCTCGGGCTCGTGCGGCTCGCCGAGGGGGACGTGCGCGTGTTCGGGCTCGATCCGCGCCGCGAGCCCCATGCCGTGCGGCGGAATGTCGGCGTCGTCCCGGAGGACGAATGCTCCGTGCCGGGCCTGTCCGGCGTGGAGATGGTGCGCTACGCGGCACAGCTCTCGGGGATCCCCGGGATCGAGTCGCTCCGCCGTGCCCACGAGGTGCTCGACTGGTGCGACGCCGGCCAGGAGCGCTACCGCCCGGTGGAGACGCTCTCGGTCGGGATGAAACAGAAGATCTCGTTCGCCGCGGCCATCGTCCACGACCCGCGGATGGTGATCCTCGACGAGCCGACCAACGGCCTCGATCCAATCGAGCGGCGGGCGATGCTCGGCCGGCTCACGACGCTCGCCCGCGACCACGGCAAAACAATCCTCGTCTCCACCCATGTCCTCCCCGACGTGCAATCAATTTGCGAGCGCGTCATCGTCCTTGCCGATGGCCGGGTGCGGTTGACCGGATCGATCCGCGAGCTGACCCAGCCGACGATCCCGGAAGAGCGACTCGAAGTGATCGGGCCGGTCGACGAACTCGTCCGCCGCCTCATCGCCCGCGGGATCCCCGCCCGCCGTGCCCGGCCGCTCGAACTCTTCCCCTCCGCGGCCGGGGCGGACGGCCGATCCTCGGCCACCGTCGAAACCGTGACGCCGGGAGATGGAGCCCACGAGGGGGTCGTCCTGCTCCAGCTCACAGCGCCTGACGCGCTTGCCACGATGTGGTCGGAGGTGCACCAACTCGGCATCCGTGTCCGTTCGCTGAAAGCCTCCAGCCGCCCCTTCGAGGAGGTCTTCCTCGAGGCCCTGCAAGCCGCCCAAGCGTCCCCGACGGAGTCCCTCCATGCCGCTCCATGACGTCGGTTACCGCCCCTGGCAGGGGCGACGCAGCGGCTCGCTGGCCGCGATCCTCGTCATTGCCTCGACCGGCATCAAGCTGGCGTGGACGAGCCGCTGGCTGCGCCGGGCCGTGTTCTTCGCCTGGAGCCCGGCGCTGGTCTTCGCCGGGAGCTTCTTCGTCTTCGAACAGGCGATCGACGAGGGGCGGCTGGGGTCGATCCAGGACAGGGCCCTCGTCGGCCGCAACGTCGACGGTGTGGGGATCCTCGGACGAGTGATCGCCGAGTCGCTCGGTCAGTCGGACGCGCCCCCGCCCGGTCAGCACGAGACTCCCGAGGAGGAGACCTATCGGACGCGCCGGGCCGTGTGGTCGCGGCTGATGCTCGCCTTCATGCGCTCGCCCCAGGCGATCCTCCTGGCGATTGTGGTGGGGCTGGTGGCGCCGGCTCTGGTGTCGCGCGATCTGCGGGCGAAGGCCTGGCTGATCTACTTCACGCGCCCGGTGGGGAAGTTTGAGTATGTGACCGGAAAGCTCCTCATCCTCGGCCTTCTCGTGGCGTCGATCACGATGCTGCCGGCGCTGGCCCTGTGGCTCGCGGGGGTGGCGGTGAGCCCGAGCATCTGGGTGGCCGTGACGACATGGGATCTGCCCGTGCGGATCATCGTCGCCAGCCTGGCGCTTGCCATCCCCACCGTCTTCATGGCGCTGGCCTATTCGTCGCTCACCGCCGAGAGCCGGATCGCGAGCTTCGCCTGGTTTGCCACCTGGGCCGCCTGCTGGATCGCCCACGCGTCGCTGACCACCGCCGACGTGATGCAGCGGGAGCACGAGGAGATCCTGATGAGCGAAAATGCTCAAAGTGCGGATCCCTCGAACGCGGCCGACGGAGGATTTTCAGGCGAGGATGCCCCCGGTCGGCCCAGCCGCAGCAACGTCCGTCCGATGGGGCCGGGGGGTGATATCGGGGAGAAACTCTCCGATCTCCTCGAAGGGCGCAGGCCCCGCAACGGGCCGCCGTTCAACGTCCGCCAGTTCCGCTGGATCTCCCGGGCCACCGGCATCGACGACACCATCGATCGCTGGGCATGGATCTCCCCCTATCATTCCCTCGGGGTCATCCAGGCCTGGGTGTTCGGCATCGAGCGTCGCTGGCAGGCGATCTTCCCCCCCCTTCTCTCGCTGGGCCTCGTGTCGATCGTCTCGGCCCTCGTCCTCTGGTGGCGCGTCGACGCCCCCGCCCGCGTCTGATCTGCTCCCAGCCTGCGCCTCCCCACAAGCCCCGCCCGCATGATCTCCCTGACCCACGTCACCAAGCTGTACGGCTCCGTCATCGGCGTCAACGATGTCACGGTCGACCTCGGCGCGGGCGCCTACGGGCTCCTCGGCCCCAACGGCGCCGGCAAGACGACGTTTCTCGGCCTCGTCACCGGGCAGCTCCGCCCCTCGATCGGCCGGGTGCGCGTCTTCGGGGAGCGCCCGTTCTTCAATGCTCGGGTGCTGCGGCGGATCGGCTACTGCCCGGCCTCCGATCTCACGGAACGCTCCGCCACGCCGCGGGAATGGGTCCGCTACCTCGTCCAGCTCTCGGGCTTCACTCCGGCTGCAAGCTTGAAGCGTGCCGACAGCACCCTCGAGCAGGTGGGCCTCGGCGAGGCGGCCAGGAGGCCGCTGTCGACGCTCTCCAAGGGGATGCGGCAACGTGCCAAGCTCGCCGGTGCCATTGCCCACGATCCCGATCTCCTCGTCCTCGACGAGCCGTTCGACGGCCTCGATCCGGTTGCCCGCCACGAGCTGGTGTCGCTGGTGCGCACCTGGGCGCGGTCGCGGAGCTTGCTCGTGGCCAGCCATCTCCTCCACGAGGTGGAATCGCTCCAGGCGGGGCTCGCCGTGATCCTCGGCGGAAGGCTGGTCGCCAGCGGCACCGTCCACGAGATCCGCGATCTCATCGACACGCTCCCCTCGGAGGTCCGCGTCGTCTCGACCGCGCCGCGGAGGCTGGCGGAGCTGGCCTGCGGATGCCCCGAGGCGGAAGCGGTCCGGTTCGTCGGCAACGACACCTTCATCGTCGACACGCGGGTCCCGCGCCTCCTGGCGGAACGGATCGGGGAAGCGGCGATCGGCGAGGGGATCCTCGTCCGTGAGCTCGTCCCGGGCGACCGGTCGCTCGAGGGGATCTTCGGTCGGCTCGTGCAGCTCCACCGTGGGGCGACGCCATGACCGGCCCACGCCCCTCACCCGACCGAGCAGCGGGCGAATCGTCCCCTCTCCCCGCCCTGGCGGCGATCGTGGCGGTGGCCCGCTTCCAGATCGATCGGCTCCTCACGCCCCCCCGGCTCGCGCTGGCGGCGATCGGGGTCATCTTCCCCACCGCCGTGCTCTTGGCGGCAGCGAAGGCCAGGGACGCTTCGCTCGACCACGATCTCGGAGCGATCCTCCTCTATGCGCTCGTGCCCGAGGCGGTCTGCATGCTCGGGTTGCTCGTCACGATCTCCCCGGCCGTCGCCGACGAGCTCGAGCGGGGAACGTGGGTCCATGTCGCCGTCCGTCCCGGCGGCCGGCGGGCGCTCCTCCTGGGAACGTGGCTGGCCGCCGTGCTCTGGACCGGCGCGGTGGCGCTCTTGGGACTGCTCCTTGCCCTGCTCACCGGCGTGATCAGCAACGGCTGGAGCCTCCTCGGCCCGTTCACGATCCTCGTCTGCCTGTCGTGTATTGGCCGGGCGGCGCTGTTCGCGCTCCCGGCGGTGATCGTCCCCAAGCGGTCGCTCGTCGCCAGTGTCGGCGTGGCGCTGGTGGTGGAATACCTCGCCGGCCTGATCCCGGCGGTGATCAACCAGCTCACCGTCTCGCTCCGCCTCCATACGCTCCTTGTTCGCTTCATGGACTGGCAGCGTACGCTTGCCCCTGAGCTCCAGCTCCTCATCGACGACCGTCCCCCATCGGCCCAGGTGGCCGCGGTGCTCCTCCTCGCGGTGGTCTACCTCGCCATCGCGGTAGCAATCCTCGAATGGCGGCAGTTCCCCCCGAGCGAGGAGAGCTGACATGATCGAGGTCGAGAATCTCGTCAAACACTACCGTTCCTCCTCGGGGGAGATCGTGCGCGCCGTCGACGGGGTGTCGTTCGCGGTCAATCCGGGTGAGATGGTCGGGCTTCTCGGCGCCAACGGCGCCGGCAAGACGACGACCCTGCGAATGCTCGCCACGCTCCTCACCCCGACCTCCGGCACGGCCCGGGTCGGGGGCTGTGACGTTGCCACCGACCCTGTCGGGGCCCGCCGCCGGCTCGGCTACGTCTCGGCTACCACCGGTGTCCCCGACCGGCTCTCGGCCCGTGAGATCCTCCATTCCTTCGGTGCGCTCCACGGCCTCCGTGGCGATGCCCTCGAGGCCCGGGTCGCCCGGCTCATCGATGTCCTCGATCTGGCGAGATGCGCCGATCGTCCCGCCGGCCGGCTTTCGTCGGGGCAGCGGCAGCGCGTCAGCGTCGGCCGGGCCCTCGTCCACGATCCGCCGGCCCTGGTCCTCGACGAACCGACCAACGCCCTCGATGTCCTCGGGGCCCGCGACCTCCTGGCCTTCCTCGCCGGTCTCCGCGGCGATGGCCGGGCGATCCTCCTCTCCAGCCACCGGCTCCACGAGATCGAGAACCGCTGCGACCGGTTCGTCCTCATCCACGGCGGCCGGGTCGTCGCCGCGGGAACGCGCGACGCTTTCGTGGGACAGTCCGGCGGCCTCGAGGAGGCGTTCTTCGCGGCCATCGGGGAGGCCCGACCCGAATGACCGCGCCATCCTCCAGCTCCGACGCAGCCGTCAACACGCCCCTCGGCGCGGCCGTGGCGATCGCCCGGCGCGACCTGCTGGAGTTTGTCCGCGACCGGAGGACGCTGTTTGTCACGCTCCTCCTCCCGATGGTCACCTACCCGCTGGTCGCGCTGTCCAGTGCCCTCGGGGTTCGCACCGCGGTCACCGATCTCGAGGCCCGTGCCGCGCCAACGCCGCTCACCGTGGCGATGAGTGGCGCAGATGCCGGGGCACTGGCCGCCCGGATCGATCGAGCGGTGAAGGGGGGGAAGCCGGCAGGCGGCGGAGACGCCCCCTGGCCTTCGAGCACCTTCTTCCTCCATGGCGATCCAGAGACCGCGATCACCGCGGTGGAGGATGGCGCGGCCGACGTGTGGGTCGATGCCCCGGAAGGGATCGTCGCGGCCCTCGACGCCCAAGGGACAGTCGACCTCGACGTCCGCTTTCCCTCGCGGCGCCCGATCGGGCGTACGCGCGAGCAGTTCGAGGGGGTGATCCGCGGCGTCGCCGAAGCGATCCGCACCGGCCGGGTGAGCCGGGCCGGATTGCCTGAGAGCCTTCTCCAGCCGATCCGCATCCGCATCCTCGGGGAGACGGCAGGGGGCACGACGGTGGCCACCGAACAGATCCTCCCCGCGCTGACCGCGTCGATCCTCGTCCTCTTGGCAGTCCTGACGATGACCGGCGCCTTCTACCCGGCCATCGACGCGATCGCCGGCGAGAAGGAGCGGGGAACGATCGAGACGCTCCTCATGGCCCCGTGCAGCACCGGCAGCATCGTGTTTGGGAAGTTCCTCGCCGTCTACGCCGTGACCCTCGCGACCCTCGCGGCCAACTGTGTCTCGATCGCGCTGACCAGTGCCGTCGGCCTCCGCTTCCTCCCCGCCGGCGCGGCGTCGCGTCTTCCGGCCCTCGGCGCCGGGGCGGTGGTGACGGTGATCGCGTTCGTCGGCCTGGCGGCGCTTGCCGCAGCGACCTGCCTGGCGGTGACGACGGCGTCGAAGAGTGGCAAGGAAGCGCAAAACACCCTCACGCCGGTGATCCTCCTCGTGGCGGCGTTGGCCGGCACGGCACTCGTGCCCGGGCTCCGCAGCGACGGCCCCCTGGCCCTGGTGCCGTTCACGGGGCAGGTGTGTGTGGCCCGCGACATCCTCACAGCGCCGCCCGATTCCGGCGGGGGAGGGATCATCCAGGCGCTCCTCCCTCTCCTCCTCACGCTCCTCTCATCGGCCGTCCTGACGGCACTGCTGCTCCGCGGCACCGCGCATTTGCTCACCGACGAGGAGATCCTCTTCCGTGGCCCCGATGCCGCTGCCGGGGTCCTTGCCCGGCCAGCCCCGCGCGTCGTCCCGACCATCCCGCAGGGGATCATTCCGGTCGTGGTGGGGCTGGCGGCCCTTTGGTATGTCCAAGCCCTCACGCCGGAAAACCTCCTCTTGGGAATCCCGATCCATCAGGGCGTGGCCGTGGTCCTGCCGCTGCTGGCGATGCTCGCCTGGCAGCGGGTTGATGTCGTGCGGACGCTCGGCCTTGGCCTGCCCCGCTCGGCGGGCCGGGCCGTGGCGGCGGCCTTGGGGGCGGCGAGCCTCGGGGCGGGATTGTTCATCGTCTCGGCCGGGATCATGCTGGCGCTTCAGGGGACGGAGGTCTCGCCGGCGATCCGCAGCCTTTCCGAGCGGCTCATCGGCCTCATTCAGCGCCATCCCTGGTGGGTTTCTTGGACGCTCATGGCGCTCCTCCCGCCGGTGGCCGAGGAGCTCCTCTTCCGTGGTTGGCTCCTCTCGGCGCTCTCAGGCGAGCGGCCGACGCGGAAGCGGCTCGCGGTCGCGGTCGTCGTCCAGGCGGCCTTGTTCGCCGCCGCGCACGTCCTCCCGGAGCGGATGCCGGCGACCTTTTCCCTGGGGATCGTGGCGGGCGTGCTGCGTGTCGCCACGGGAAGCATTCTCCCGGCGATCGTGCTCCACTCCGTCCACAACACGATGCCGCTGCTCCTCTTGGCGCTTGCCGGCGGGGGCGTGGCCGAGGGGGGCATGGAGGCGCTCGCCACCGGGGCCTCGACAACACTCCCGGCCGGCGTGCTGCCGGCGGCGTTTGGACTGCTCGCTCTCGGAGGAATGCTTGTGGCTGCGGCGACCTGGGGGCGGCGCGGTGCCGCCGTGACGACGCTCTTGTTCGCGGCGTGTCTGGCAAGTGGTGAAGGCGACTCGGTCTCCGCTGCTGAAACGCTCCGGGTCGGCGTCGCGCCGGTGGGAGTGACGCTCGGGATCACCGACGGCAAGCCGACAGGGCCATCGGTCGACATGTGGGACGACATGACGCTCCGGCTCGGCGTGACCACCGAGTACATCATCAAGGACTCGCTCGCCGAGGGGCTCGAGGCCTTACGACGGGGGGAGGCCGATCTGTTCCTCGGGCCGGTGGCGATGACGCGCGAGCGGGAGGCTGAGTTCGACTTCACCCACTCGGTGTTCCATTCGGGCTTGAGAATCGCGGTGCCGAAGACCGACGACGATCCCTATCTCGCTCCACTCTTGATCCTGTTCACGCGCGGGGCATGGCGGCTGCTGGCTGGGCTCATCCTCCTCACGGTGCTCGTGGGGCATGTGCTCTGGTGGTGCGAGCGCGGCGTCAACGAGAAGAGTTTTCCACGCGACTGGCGGCGGGGCGTGTGGGAGGGGACGTGGTGGGGGATCAGCACGCTCATCGCCAGCGGCTGCGACGACAAGCATGTCGACACGGTGCCAGGGCGGATCCTGGCGACGGCGTGGATGCTCGTCGGAACGGTGCTCATCGCGCTGTTCACCGGAAGCATTGCGGCGACGCTCACCGCCGAACGGATCGGGGGAGCGATCCACGGGCCGCGCGACATGGCCGGCCGG
>CAMCCR010000048.1 GCA_945873085.1 Candidatus Kuenenia stuttgartensis
GCTTAAAAAACAGCTCTACGAACGAACCGGGGTGGCGGAATACTGGATTGCCGATCCCAACAACCAGCGCCTGGAATGCTATCGGCTCAGCGACGGCGCCTACCATCTTGAGCCACAGACCGATCCAGTCACGACGCTCTCCGGCGGCCTGAGCATCCGCCTCGCCGACATCTGGTAACCGGCCGATGCCGGCACCGAGGTGCGCCCGCGAGTTCGCCGTCTCACCCCGCCGCGCGACTACGTCCGGCGAGCAATCGGTCGACCGCCGCGATCACGTCGTCGACGTCGATGTCATGAATGTCGGCAACGCCGGTCGGCCAGCGGAGCCCCGCGACCGTGGCGGGGAAGAGCGATTCGTGGAGACGCTGGGAGAGCGGCTTCACCGTCTGCGTCGAGCGGAGCACCTCGACAGGCGTTCCCCACGGGCACCACTGGTTCGGATCGGTCGGCCCGAACAGCGCCACCACCGGCACGCCGTGCGAGGCCGCGACATGGAGCAGCCCGGTATCGATTCCCAGGCAGAGATCCATCCGCGACAGCAGCGCTCCGGTGTGACGGAGATCGAGATCCTTGGTGAGATCGTGGACGCGGCCCGTGTCGGCGTGACCGGCGAGCGCGGCGATCCGCTCATGCATCCCCATGTCGCGCGGCGCGCCACAGAAGAACACGTCGCAGCCACGGTTCACGACGAGCCAGTCCACGACGCGGGCCATCCGCTCCACCGGCCATTCCTTCTCCACCGCCGTCGAACGGGGAGCCACGAATACCCGGGCCCGTCTGGGAGAACGATCGCGGAGGATGGCGTCGACCTTCCTCCCCGCGTCGTCGGCCACCCAATTCTCGTTGTGGCCGTCATCGATCGGGATCGAATCGGCCCGGAGGAGGTCGAGGAACACCTCCACTTCGTGCCGGTGTTCGCGGATCCGGACCGCGCGCGAGAGGAGCATGCCCCCTCCCTGATCGGCAAAGCCAACGCGATGCCCGATCCCCGCAAGCCACACCGGGAGGAGGCTCGACACCGACCGCTTGAGGACATAGGCGCGGTCATAGTGCCGGGCCCGCAGCCAGGCCGCATTGGCCCGCAACCCTGCTAGAGGGCTGCGGGATCGCGGCGCAGCCGGCGCGATGATGAGTTCATCTTTGTAAGGACAGTCGGCCAGCACGCTCCCCGCCCCCTTCTCGACGAGGACGTCGATCCGGGCGGACGGAAAATGCCGGCGGAGGTTCCGTAGGAACGGGATCGCCAGCACCGTGTCGCCGACAAAGCGGGTGCGGACCACGAGGATCCTTGGCTGGGCAGGGCCGTCTGGGGTTTGTGCGTCGGGCATGTCGGAGTTCGACAGGGTCTCTCGGCCGCGTCGTCACCGCGCGAAGCCGACGAAGAAGCTGAACAGCTGCTGGCTGTCGTACGGGGCGTAGACGACCGGGACGGCGAAGTCGAGCGCGATCGGAGCCGGGCCCATCGCCGGCAGCGTGATCCTCAACCCGAAACCGGGCGCGACGCGCATCTGGTTGATGCTGACGTTGGATTCGACAGTACCGAAGTCGGTGAACACGACGCCGCGGAGCGTGTCATCGGCGGTGATCGGGAAGAGGTATTCGACCGTGTTGAGCCACTGGAACGGACCGCCGACGATCGCCCCGTTTTGCCGCGGGCTCGCACCGCGGAACACGAAGCCGCGGAGCGTGTTGTAGCCACCGGCATAGAAGTTGTCGTAGGCGGGCGTATTGGGGCCCGACATCCCGAGCACCGAACCGATCGAGAGGACGTGGCGTCCCGAGCCGTCGGGGCGCTCGTTCAAGAGGAAGTACTGCCGCCCCTCGAGGATGCCGCGCGGATAGACGAACGTGCCGATGACCTGCTCGAACTCGAACGTCACCAAATGCCCCTGCGTGGGAAGGAAGGGGCTGTCGCGGGTGTCGTGGACGATGCCCGTGCTGAAGCCGTAGACGGAGTTCGAGCCGAGCATCTCGTCGATCTTCGGCGCGGAGACACGGGGGTTGAAGACGTTGACGCTCTCGCCGCGGAAGCCGGCGTTCACGGAGAGGTCGGGGGCAAAGGCGAACTGGTAGCCGAGGCCGACGCGCCCTCCGGCCCGCGACTCGGCCCAGTCGTAGAACGCTCGGGTGTAGTAGGACGCGCTCGTCGACAGGCCGATCCGGGTGTCGAAGAGGTAGGGCTCCTGGAAGGTCGCCGTGTAGCGCTGCAACTGCGTGCCAGGGGCCGCTTCGAGACGGAACCGCTGACCGGCTCCTCGGAAGGCGGTGCCGTTGCGGATGTCGTCCCAGCTCCGCGGCAGGCGGGTGATGTCGAAGTTTTGCTCGTCGACGACGATGTTGCCGACGAGACCGGCATTGGAGTTGACGCCGGCACCGATCATGAGGCGGCCGGTCTGCGTTTCCTCGGCGTCGACATCGACGACGACATACGGCTCTTGGCCGGGGAACACCTGAGGCGGCTCGGCAAACCCTGGCTGGAATCCTGGCTGAAATCCTGGAGGAAGCGGCTGGCCGGGGAACGCGCCCTGAGGGGGAGGCAGGACCTGAGCCTGCGGCTGCCAGGGGGCCGGGGCCGTCGCGCCGGGCTGGAATGCCGCCGAAGGGTTGGCAGGATAGCCGGGTGCCACCGGCTGTTGGGCGACGTAGGCCGGCTGCTGCGGCGCGGCGGTGCGGCCGTAGTCAACCGCTTCCGGTCCAGTGGGGGCGAGCGCCGTTCCGCCCCAGGGAGTCGTCCCGGGAGGGGCGGCAGCGGGCTGGGGGGCGTAGCCCGGCTGATTGGCATAGCGCGGTGGGAGCGAGCCCGGCACGACCGGCTGGCCGGGCTGCTGGGGAGCCTGCTGGCCGAACGGCTGCACCGGTTGCTGGGCATAGGGCGCCGGTTGGGCGTAGGGCGCCGGCTGGGCGTAGACAGGCGGCGGACTTTGACCGCGCCACACCGGGGCCGTGCTCTGGGCCGGGGGGGCCGGTGGCTTCGGAGTGGCAGGGGCTGGGGCGACGAACTGGCCACCGTCAGCGGGGGCGGCTTCCGGGGAGACGATCTCCCCTTCGAGGATCAGGTCGATGACCGCATCCTCCGGCTCCGCGCCGTCGGGGCTCTGCCCGCGGAAACCGGGGCTCTTCGGATCACGGGCCAGTTGCTGATCGTCGTCGTCGGGCTTGCTGAAGACGATCCGCGGTCCATCTCCCTTGGCGGCGTCGGCCGCAAACAGACTGCTCGACTTGAGTCGGCGCTCGTCGTTGCGGAGCTTGCGGATGTCGAGGATATCGCCCGGCCGCAGCGAGAGGCGGTTGAGGATCGTACTGTGGCGCGTATGGGGGTGCTCACCGCGGATGCGGACATTGATCTTGCCAACCCGGTAGCGTTGCCCTTCGGCGACGTTGAAGACGAGGTCGAGCTCCCCCGGCTGCTCGAGGAAGCGGGGATCGGCGCGGATGTCGGCAAACACGAAACCGCGGCCGCCATAGATGTCGCGGATCAGGCCGAGATCGGCATCCATCTTCGCTTGGTTGAACGGCTCGCCACTCTTCAGCTTGAGGTCGCGGGAGAGGAACTCCCCCTTGAACTTGCTGTTTCCGATGAACGAGATGTTGCGGACGTTGTAGCGCGGCCCTTCGTTGATGACGAAGGTGAGCAGGGTCCAATCGCGGCCGCCGCCGTGCACCACCTGGAGTTCGCGGCCCACCTTCGCCTGAAAGAACCCGAGGCTGCGGTAGTAGGCCGTGATCAGATCGACGTCCTGATCGATCTTCTCACGGTCGATCTCGCCGCCGATGAGCCAGAAGATGCCGGGCTTCGACTTGATCTGCGTCATCAGCCGGGCGTCTGTGGCGATCGTGTTGCCGACGAAGTTCGTCCACAGCGACTTCTTGCTCTTTCCCTCGTCGACGAGGAACACGGCCCCCTTGTCGCCCGGTTTGCTTCCCTCGACCGTGGTCACTTTCGCGCTGTCGTAGCCCTTCTCTTGGTAGAACGATTCGATCCGGCGCCGGGCCTCCTCGACGACATACGGATCCATCGCGTCGCCGACATCGATTTCCGCCTTCTTGCGGAGCGTCCGCGTCGTGACCCGCTCGTTGCCGACATACTTCACGTAGCGGAGCATCGGCCGCTCGACGACCTGGAAGATCACCACGACCCCTTCGGCAACCCGCACCGTCTTGGGGCGGACATCGACGAACTTCCGGCTCCGGTGGAGGGTGCGGACGTCCTCCTCGACCGATTGCACGTCGAAGATCTGGCCGGCACGGGTGACGAGCTTGGGGAGCTTCGAAACCTCGGTGGCGTGATTCCCCTCGATCCGGACCTCGACGATCCGATTCGATTCATCGACGGCTCCCAGTGCCGCCGAGGGCGCGGGGGCCTCGGGACGCGACGGCACGGGGCCGGAGAGAGGAGGCGGGGCAGTCTGAGGGACAAGCCCTGGCGGGACAGCGGCCGGTGAGACCGCGCCGGCCGCCGGCAGGCCGGGGGAGGCGGGGGGCGGGAGGAGTTCACCCGGGGCCTGACCGACGGCGAAGCGACCGGGAGACATACCAAGGAGGACTGCCAGCACGACGGCCAGCCTCCACAGGTGTCCGCCGTGCGGAGCGCAGGCCACCCGCAGGCCGGTGACCGGCTGCAGATCGCGGAAATCTGACGTCCGTGGGTCGACGGGCATGGGGTGGCGACTCAGTGCGGCGACTCGGTGCGGCGACTCTCGTGCCACGGTGTGGCGGCGGAAGCCAGGGACTGATAGCGGAGTCGGCGGCATCGCCACAAGGCGAAATCCTTTTTCCTCCAGTCGCGCTCAATCCCAACCGACGTCGATCGCGGTCCGCGGCAGGGCCCTCCCTCCGCCATCCCCCCAGACCGATCCTTGACTGGCTGCTGGAGGCCCCGGTAGTGTTGATGGACGGGCTTGAAGCGCGTCCGGTACGCCCCGTGCATGGCGCCCACCCCGACTCCCCGGCCTTGCCCATGCCGCCAACGGTCATCGACCTGCGCCGCACCGAAGACGCCCGCGATGTCGTCCATCGGGCGGTCCAGGCACTTGCCGAAGGGAGATGTGTCGGCTTTCCCACCGAAACCGACTACTGCGTAGCCGGCTCGCTCCGCCACCGCGCCACCGTCGAGGCGCTGCTAGCCCATGCCCCTGACCGCTCAGGCGAACCGCGACTCGCACTGGCTCTGAAGGGAGCAGACGAATCGTTTGACTGGGTACCGGGGCTGAGCCCCGTCGGCCGTCGCCTCACCCGCCGCTGCTGGCCGGGGCCGGTGGTCGCGCTCGTGGAGGGAAATCACCCCGACAGTCTCGTCCATCAGTTGCTCCCGGCAGCCCGCGACGCGGTGACGGGGAATGGTCAGCTTCGGCTCCGCGTGCCGGGCCATTCGATGCTCGCCGACTGCATGCGGATGCTGGCCGGGCCGATCGCGTTGCTCGAGCCACTCACCGCCGGGCAGGCCCCGGTGTCGGCCGAGGACCTCCTCGCCTGCCCGGCCCCGAATCTCTCGCTCGTCCTCGACGATGGCCGCACCCGCTATGCCCAGGCCGCCACGGCCGTCGCCATTGAAGCCAATTCAGTCCGTGTCGTTCGTCCGGGGATCGTCTCCGAAGAAACGATCCGGCGCCTCTCGAGCCTGATGGTCCTCTTCGTCTGCACGGGCAACACCTGCCGCAGCCCGATGGCGGAGGCGCAGTTCCGCCTCATGGTGGCCGATCGCCTCGGCTGCCGGCCCGACGAGGTCGAGAGCCGCGGGGTGGTGATCGCCAGTGCTGGCCTTTCCGCGTGGGGGGGAGGCAAGGCGAGCCCTGGTGCCCTCGAGGCGATGGCGGAAGTCGGTGCCGACCTCTCCGGCCACGAGAGCCAGCCGGTGACCGAAAATCTCGTTCGCCAGGCCGACGTGATCCTGACGATGACCGCCTCCCACCGGGCCGGTGTACTGGCCCAGTTTCCGGAGGCCGGAGGGCGTGTTTCGATGCTCTCCCCCGACCGGCAGGACGTCCTCGACCCGATCGGCGCCCCCCTCCCCACCTACCGCCGCTGTGCCGAGCAAATCCGCGGGCATTTGGCCTCGCGGATCGATACACTAGTGGACTCGATCCCCCGGCCTTAGGCTGAATTGCTCGATGGGGGGGAGGTCGGAAACGGGGATCTTTCAGACTCTTTTTTTCAGGGGTGCCGGCACGGCACGCAGGAGTGGATGATCGATGCGCATCGCCATTGGCAGTGACCATCGGGGAGTCGCGGCACGGCTGCGGCTTATCGGGTTGCTCGAACGGATCGGCCATGAGGTCGTCGACTGCGGCAGTCACGGGACCGATGCCGTCGACTATCCCGACATCGCCGCAGACGTCGCCCACCGCGTGAGTCAGGGGACGGTCGACCGTGGGGTGCTCCTCTGCTGCACCGGCGTCGGCATGGCGATCGCCGCCAACAAGGTCCATGGCGTCCGCGCGGCCACCTGCCACGATCTGGTGACCGCCGAAATGAGTCGGCGCCACAACGATCTCAACGTCCTCTGCCTGTCGGCCGAGATGCTCGGGCAGGAACTCCAGGACAAGATGATGCAGACCTGGCTGGAGACCCCCTTCGAAGGGGGCCGCCACGCCCGGAGACTGGCAAAGATCGAGGCCCTCGAGCCCGACTGCGGACCATCGGGCGATTCTTCCCCGGAATGAGTGTCGGCAGGTCTGCGACAGCCTGCCCGGCTCACCCCACCTGGTGGCCGTTGACGTTCACCCACTGGCGGCTCTTGGCGCTCGAGAGCACCGCGTCGCAGACGCGCTGCGTCTCGAGGGCGTCGCGGAAGGTCGGGTGGGCGGGCTTCTTCTGGGCATAGGCCTCGAGGAAGTCGGCCACCTGATGCACGAAGCTGTGCTCGTAGCCGATCGCCAGCCCCGGCACCCACCACTTCCCCATGTAGGGATGATCGCCGTCGGTGACGTGGACGCTCTTCCAGCCGCGTTCCGAGCCGGTGTCGGCATAGTCGAAGACCTCGAGCCGGTGGAGATCGTGGAGATCCCACTTCAGGCTCATGTTCTCGCCGTTGATCTCGAAGGTGTAGAGGGCCTTGTGGCCGCGGGCATAGCGGGTGCTCTCGAACAGGCCGAGCGAACCGTTGGTGAAGTGGCAGAGGAACGAGCAGGCATCGTCGATCTTCACCGGCTCGACCTTGCCGGTGAGGGTGTGCGTCCGCTCCTTAACGAACGTCTCCGTCATCGCCGTGACGTCGGAGACGGGGCCGTTGAGCCACAGCGCCGTGTCGATGCAGTGGGCAAGGAGATCGCCCGTCACACCGCTCCCGGCGGCGGCGGCATCGAGCCGCCACAGCGCTGCGCCCCCCTGGGGGAGATCGGCGTTGATCGTCCAATCCTGGAGGAACTCGGCGCGGTAATGGAACACGCGGCCGAGCCGACCGGCATCGATGAGTTGCTTGGCGAAGGTCACGGCCGGAATGCGGCGGTAGTTGTACCAGACGGTGTTTGGCACCCCCGCCTTCTCGATCGCCGCCACCATCTTCTCCCCCTCGGCGACGTCCATCGAGAGGGGCTTCTCGCAGAGGATCGCCTTGCCGTGCTTCGCCGCCTCGATGGCGATCTCGGCGTGGAGGTTGTTCGGCGTGCAGATGTCGATCGCGTCGATATCGTCAGCGGCGACGAGCTTCCGCCAGTCGGTCTCCACGCGCCCGTAGCCCCAGCGATCGGCGAAGGCCTTCGCCTTCTCCGCATCACGAGCCGCCACCGCCTGGAGAACGGGGAGATACTCGAGATCGAAGAAGTCCCCCACCCGCTTGTAGCCGTTGGAGTGCGCCCGGCCCATGAAGCCGTAGCCGATCATGCCGATGCGGAGGGGTTTTGCCATTGGTGGAGTGCCTTCGATGGAGCGGGAATGGGAGAAAAAAGGAAATGTGCGGAGCGGGGACGATCAGGCCCAGCCGTGGGCGCTGCGGACCTCGATCATCTTGTTGAGGATCGTGTTCCAGGTGTGCGGGTTGTGGAGGGTGGCGTTGGGGAACATGCAGCCGTCCCAGCAGATGTGCTTGATGCCCCGATCCTTCGCCCCCTCAAGCCAGTAGCCCGAGCACTTGACGATGTCGAGCTTGCCGTGGGGATCGTCCGCCGGGCAGTGCTTGCCGGTCTTGTCGTGCGCGCCGGCGCCATGGACGTTGCCGTCGTTTTGAGCGACATGGAAGTCGATCGTCCACGGCCGGAGCTTGTCGGTCATCTCCTTGTAGGCGGCCCAGAAGTCCGCTTCGGTGTGCCCCGGCTTGAGCAGCGCGTGCTCGGGGGCGTTGTAGCCGAGGAGGTAGAGATAGGTGTGGGCGAGGTCGCACTGAAAGCCGAGTGAACCTGGCATGTCGACCGCTTCGAGGAGGTCGAGCATGTCCTTCCACGAGTGCATGCCCGCCCAGCAGATTTCCCCCTCCGCGGCGAGCCGCTCGCCGTGGCCTGCCGCCACAGCCGCCGCCTCGCGGAAGGTCGCCGCGATCCGCTTCGTGTTGGCAGCCGCATGCTCGCGCCACTGGTTGATCCCGAACTCCGCCGAATCGATGCGGATCACGCCGTACTTCCGCACCCCATGCTCGTTGAAGATCTTCGCGATCCGACAGGCTTTGCGGACCGCGTCGATGAACTTTGCCCGCTGCACGGGGCTTCCCATCGCCGAATCCCCCACCGTGCCCGGCCAGATCGGGGCGACCAGCGAACCGACAGCGAAGCCGTAGGAGGCGATCTTGTCGGCGATCCGGCGGATCTCGTCGTCGGAGGCGTCGGGGTTGGTGTGCGGCAGGAAGAGGAAGTAATCGATGCCGTCGAACTTCTGCCCGTTGACGCTCGCCGCCGCCGTCAGCTGGAGCATCGTGTCGAGGCTGATCGCCGGCTCTTGCCCCTCGCCATCCCCCTTGCCGACGAGGCCGGGCCACATGGCGTTGTGGAGCTTGGGGGCAGAGTGCGCGGACATGAACAGGGCCTTTCGAAAGGGGGTCGGGTGGAAGAATGGCTCACAAGCCGGATCGACCGGCGATTCACCGGCTCGTCGGCATCAACGGCCGGTTCACTTCTTTCGGCCGCTGGCCGGGAGATCGGCATGGACATCGGGGCCGAAGTACCGCAGGGCCACAAGCGGCCCCGGGCCGGTGTTGACCACCTCGTAGCCGGCCGTCGCGGCGTCAGCCGAGATGAATAGCTCGTCGGCGGTCATCTGGCCGAAGCGGATGAGGGTTGGCGTGGCGACGTCGTGGACGCCCACCTTCCCCTCCCCTTGCACCGTGATCCAGCCGCTCGCCCCAGCATCCTTGACGGTGATCCGGGCGCCGGGATCGAGGGTCAGCTCCTTGGCGCTGAACAGCTGCCGGCCGTCGACCTGGCCGTAGACGATCCAGCGGTCATGGGCGCCGCTGTCGGACTGCTTCGTGTCGAGGATCGGCTCGAGGTAGTTGGCTTCCTTGAAGTGCGTGTCGACGTTCTTCTCCCAGTCGAGCTGGCCGATGATGAAGTCGAGATCGTGGTGCTTCTCCTTCGGCATGTCCTTGACGAGCAGGCTCCACGGCACGGCACGGCCCTCGACGAGCGACTGGAACATGGCAAACACGTCGCTCCCCCACTGCGGCTCGTAGGTCAGAAGCGACCCGGGAGCGTGAAGGACGCCCGGCGGGATCAGCCAGCCGGTGCCGCGCTTGAGGCGGTAGGCCTTGGCCAGATCGATGATCCCGTTGTCGCCGCGGTTCCAGTTCTCGAGGCAGCGACGGACATCCTCCTTCGTGGTCCCCGGTTCGAGGCCCATGAAGGTGTAGGGGAAGTTGTTGTCGCAGTTGTTGTATTGCGGCGGGAAGTAGTAGCTCTCCGGCTTCCCTTCGTGGCCGACGAGTTTGGCATCCTCGAACGACTGGTGCATGTGATGGGGGATCGGCCCCATGTTGTCGAAGAACTTCGAGTACACCGGCCACTTCTGGTAGCGATCCCAGATTCCCTTGCCAACGAGCTTCGCCTGTCCCTCGGTGACGGCGTCACGAAGGAGGAATCGCTGCCCCTCGTGGACACACCACGACAGCCCCTCGTCGGCGACGCGCCCCTCGTTGGCAGCTTCGGTCGTGCTCGCAAACCAGCGCTCGTCGATGCCGCCACGGTCGAGGCCGTAGGAGTAGTAGTCGTCGGGGTGGAGGCGGATCCGCTTGCCGGGATGAAGGAAGCTCCGCGGCACCCAGGTGGGGGAGAGGCGGAGAATGCCACGGCCGGCGTCCATCGCCTTGCCGAGGGAGGCGCCGACATTCTTGGCTTCGGGCAGTTTGGCGGTCGAGGCAGCGGCCATGCGTGGTCTCTTTCGTCGGGGTCGCGGGGCTCTTGGTGGCGTTTCCAGGTGACTCGATGGGCGGAAAACGGCCTGCCGCCGCCCCCACCCAGATCGCAACGTTGTACGACTCCCAACGAAGACCCGCAAGCATCGGCCAGCCGCCGCTTGTCCCCGTCGGCCGACACGCGATGATGGCTTGTTCCACCCCCATCCCAACCGTTCTCCCCGGCCCCGGAGCCCCTGATGTCCCCCTCCCGATCAGCCCTCCGCGTCGCCGTGCTGACCGCATCCCTGCTCCTGGTCGTTGGGGGGGCGAGGGCCGACGACTTTCCCCGCTTCATCGTCCCCGGCGAGGAGCAGGCGATGACGCTCCTCGACGAGCTCCATGCCCACCATCACGCCCGGGCTTCGAGCGACTGCACGCTCTGGGACGGCTGGCTCCCCCACGCCACCCTGTGGGCCGCCGAGCCGCCGCGGCAGCATTACCGGGCCTCGTTCCTCCGCCGGCGGATCGACGGCGAGGGCTACGTCGCCATGCAGCAGCACCGCGGCATGGCCCACTCCAACGGCTGGCCGTTCCCCGCCTGGCAACAGAGCACCGGATCGGGCTGGCATTTTTCGGTGACCGGCGACGAGTGGGCGACCCAGCAGTTGGGCCTCAAGCCCCTCGTGCCCCCCGGGGGCTTCGCGATCACCGGCGCGGCGCCCCGGCCAGCCGCTGATCCTGTCCGCGGCATGCTCCTCGATGTCGACGCCGACCGTGCCACGATCACCACGCCCCCGTTCCGCTGCGGCACGATCGTTGCGCCGTTTGCCCGAGTCGAGTGGGGGGCCGAGAAGCTGCCGGCCGGCGCCTCGGCCCGGCTCCGGTGGCAGATCGAGGGGCAGGAGGGCTGGCAGCCGGCGGCAGGCGTGCCCCTTCCGCTCCCACCAGCCGACGGCACGCTTGTCTTTGTCGACCTCCCTCTTTATCGCGAGCCGGGCTACGGCGGCCTCCTCACCGGGTACTCGATCGAAATCGACGGTGCCCGCGGGGCCACCGTGGCGCTCAAGTCGGTGCTCACCGCCATCGACACGCGCCATCCGATTACCAATGCCCTCTTCATCCGCGGCTGTGCCGAGACGTTTGCCTGGACAGGCGACCTCGACTTCCTCCGCCGCTCGCTCCCGCGGATGCGGCGCGCGGCGCGGTGGGCGCTGGCGGAGTTCGACGTGCAGCGTGAGAAGCACGTCGTCGTCCGCTGGGTGGGGCATGACGGCCGCACCGGCCTGGAGGTAAAGCCCGATGGCACGAAGCGGCTCCTTCCCGGTCTCGGGGTCGGCAACAACTACTGGGATCTCCTCCCCTTCGGCGGCCACGACAGCCTGGCGACGATCTACCTTGCCGATGCCCTCGCGCGCCTCGCCGATCTCGAAGCCGCCGTCGCCCGCCATCCCGAATGGATGATGCCCGCCGGGACGGCCCCGCTACCCGGCGGCGGCGTCACCGACGCGGCCTCGAGCCCCGACGAGCTGCGGAGCCTCGTCGCCGCGATCAAGACCGACTTCCAGTCGCGTTTCTGGGATCCCGCCAAGGGCCGGTTTGTCGGCTGGATCGACGCCACCGGAAAAGCCTACGACTACGGCTTCACGTTTGTGAATCTCGAAGCGATTCAATACGGAATGGCAACGCCTGCACAGGCCACGGCGATCTTCGCCTGGCTCGACGGGAAGCGCGAGATCGACGGCGACACCGCGCGCGGCGCCGACATTTACCACTGGCGCTTCGCCCCGCGGGCGACGACGAAGCGCAACGTCGAGACGTATTGTTGGGTCTGGTCGGGGCCAGAGTCGATCCCCTGGGGGGGCCAGGTGCAGGATGGCGGCGCGGTCCTCGGCTTCAGCTACCACGATCTCATGGCGCGGCTGGCCACCAACGGGCCCGACGACGCCTGGCAGCGACTGCAGGCGATCATCGATTGGTATGCCGAGGTCAAGGAGGAGGGGGGCTATCGGAAGTACTACGCCCCGGAGAAGGGACGCGGCACGCTCCAAGGGGGCGGGCCACCGGGGGGCTTGGGGATCGACGAGGAGTTCATGGAGAGCGTCCTCGTGCCGCAGGTGATGCTGTACGGATTCCTCGGATTCGAGCCGACGGCCGAGGGCTGCCGGATCGCCCCGCAGCTCCCGGCGACCTGGCCGGAGCTGACCGTGACGGCGATCCGGATCCACGATTCCCAGATCGACGTCACCGCCCGCCGCGACGGGAGCGTGACGGTGCGACGCCGAGCCGCGGGCACCAGTCCCCTAGCGATCGAGGCCGGCGGAGCCGCAGCCACCTTGCCGCCGGAGACCGGCGCCGAGGTCACGCTGCCTGGTCGGTGAGCGGAGCAGGGGGAGGATCGCCCGACACCTTCGGTGGCTTGTCGAACACCTTCACGAGCGCCGGCAAACAGAAGATGTCGCAGAGCAGCGCGATACCGAGCGTGATCATGCCGAGCGAGGCGAAGGCCCGGTGGTCGCGGCTCTCGCTGAAGAACACCGACGAAAACCCGGCCACGAGGACGATCGTCGTCATGATCATCCCCGTCCCCACCTCGGCGAACGCCTGACGGATCGCCTCGGTCTTCTCGAGCCCCTGGTCAAGCTCGAAGCGGTAGCGGGAGAGGAAGTGGATCGTGTCGTCGACGGCGATCCCCAGGCAGATCGTCAGCGCGCACACCGAAACAATATCGAGCGGCTGCCCCGTCGCCACCATCCAGCCCGCCGCCGCGGCCAGCGGGAGCATGTTGGGGATGATCGCGATCAGCCCCAGCCGCAGCGACCGGAACGCCACGACCATCACGAAGAGGATCTCGATCGCGGCGGTGCCGAGGCTGCGGGCCAGATCGACGACGACCTGATAGAGATCGCGCCACCGCACGATCGGCTCGCCGGAGAGCGAGAGCTCGAAGCCCGGATGCGCCCCCTCGATCCGCCGCAGTCCCTCGTCGACCTTTTCGAACGTCGGCTTGCAGGCGACCGTGCCCAGGTCGGGAACGCGGAACGTCACCCGCGCCGTCCGCTTCGCCGGATCGTAGAGGCTCTCCTTGAGCGGCGGCGGGAGGAGATCGAGGAGATCCATCCGATCGCGGGCCAGCCCCTCTCCGGGAAGGCTGTCGATGATCCGGCAGACGGAGAGCGGGTGGCCGAGGAGCGACTCGGCGGCAATGACGCCATCGACCTCGCCGAGGACATCGGCGATCTCCTCCGGGGTCTTGTCGTCGCTCCACTGGAGATCGGCCGAACAGACGTCGAGCCCCCCCATCGCCTTGTCGAGGTGGTCGAGGGCCCGCTGCGCCTCGCTCCCCGGCGGGAGAATGTTCGCCTTCCGGTCATCCGGCTCGAGCCTCAGGGCCACGAAGGCGAGGGCCGCGAACAGAGCGATCGTCAGAGCGCTGGTGATCCGGGCGTGGCGGAGGGTGAAATCGATGCCGCGGGCGACGCGGTGGAGTTGGCCGCCGATCACCTCGCGGCCGGCGCCGCGCGCAAGGACGCGGCTCCACGGGGTGGCACAGCACAGCGGCAGCACCGTCAGCACCGCCACCCACGTGCAGGCCACACCGATCACGCACGACCAGCCGAAGTCGCGGACCACCTCATGGCGCGCCAGCGACAAAGACGCCATTCCGATCGCGGTCGTGATCATGGTCAGGAAGCAGGCGACGCCGACGGTCGAGAGCGCCCGCCGGCAGGCCTCGCGCGGGGTCAGCCCGGCGGCGAGTCCGCGGCGGATGTCGACCATCATGTGAACCGAATCGGCGAAGCCGACAAGGCTCAACAGCACCGGCAGGATGACATGGCTGAAGGGGTTGTCTTGGAGGCCGATGGCGCGGACGAGCCCGAGCGTCCAGAAGACACCCAAGCCCGGCGCCGCGGCGGTGACGAGGACAACCGAGAGCCCGCGGAAGAGCACGGCCGAGAGGGCGAGGATCAGGCCGTAGCCGACAAACTGGAAGAGCCGTTCGTTGGCATCGCGGTTGCGCACCCATTCCAGCCGGATCGGCACAGGGCCCGTGAGGGCCACAGAAATCGGCACACTGGGGTGTTCTGCCGCCGCGGCTTTGGCCGTCTCGACGAGGGCCTCGGTGACGTCGGCCTCTTCCAGGACGAGGGCCCAGTCGTAGGTGATGAGGAGGAGGAGCGTCTGGGCGTCGGGGGAGAGGAGTTGGCCGACGACGAGCGGATGCTCGAGCGCTTTGGCCCGGGCAACTTCGAAGCGATGCGGCGAGGCAGGTCCGCGCGGGAGGATCGGCTCGGCGAGGCCAAAGATGTTGAGCGGCGGCGCCCGGTCGAGCCAGGTGATCCCCGCCACCGCGTCGAGCGCTTCCAGGCGCTCGACGACATGCCGGAGGGCGACGGTCCCTTCGCGCGTGAACACCTGCGGACATTCCACCACCATGATCGCGTCGGCCCGCCCGAGTGCCGATCCGCGGCCACGGTCTGCGCGCCTCGGCCGTCCACGGGAGATCTCGGCACGCGGGGCCGCTGCCGGCCCGCCAGCGGCGTTAGCACGGTCCTTGGGCATATCACCCTCGCCCTTCGCCTGCCACCACGTGCCCTTCCAGGCCCCTTCGGCAAAGCCCGGATCGCGGTAGCCGGCGGCCGCGAGCGCCGAGAGCCCGAGGGTGAAGAGGAGGCAAAGCCAGGGATGATCGATGACGGCCGCGAACGCCCGTGCCGTGGCCGAGAGCCTGGGGGAAGCGGATGGTGTCCCGCCGGGCCCATGGCCTGACGGCGCGGCGTCAAGCGTCAACGTCGCCCCCGCATCGCGCGGAGGGCCTCATCGCGGGTGATCCGGCCATCGCCGTCGGCGTCGAGGATCGAGAACGAATAGTCGCGGACGATGCGGCTGGCCTCGGTGCGGACGACGACGCCGTCGCGATCGGCGTCGAACCGGGCCAGGAACGAATCAGCCCGGGCTGCGGCGACGCTGTCTTCAGGCTCCGCGCCAGTCGCAGCCACGGCCGGCGCCGCTTCCTCCGCCGCCACGAGCGGCTTGGCGACCTCGAAGAAGGCCAGGGCCATCTCCTCCCAGGTCTGCTCTCCCCACATCACCGTCTCGGCGGGATCGGGGTTAGTCGGATTGGCGGCCGAGTTGTCGAAGCGGGCGACGATCTCGAGCGCATCGACTCCATCGAGCGGCAGGGGTTCGGAAAACTCATACGTGTGCTGCCAGTTGAAATCGTAATGAGGGACGACGAGGAGCGTCTCCGTCTCGCTTCCCCGGCGGGCCCGCACCTCAAAAGCCTTGCCGCGGAGATGCATGTGAGGAGAGACGGCCAGGAGGGTGCTCCCCTTGGAAAATCCCTTCAGCTCAGAGCGGACCTCGTGGTTGGCGGCATGGGGGGGGATCTCGAAGTCCTGATCGACCGCGGCGAGCGTCACGACTTCGTGGGTCACCTCCTCGCGCGGCATCGTCACGACGCCGACGCTCGTCAGATCGTCACGCTCGCGGCCATCGGGGGTGTAGTGCATCTGGAAGACGAACTTCGACCGGGCAGGGATCCGCCGAGCATGCCCCGGCGGAAAGGCGGTGGCCCGCTGGCCGGGCACGTAGGCGGTGACGAAGCTCATGCCCCGGAAGTCGGAGAGGTTCTCGGGGCGAACGAAGACGATTCCATGGTGGACGACCGACGGTGCTCCGGGCACACACTGCGCCGCCGACACCCACGTCTCATCCTCGAAGTGCGGATCGGCGACGAAGTATTGGTAGTCGACGGTGCCTGATGCCGGCACCCGGTAGGGGCGGCGTCCGAGCGGCACGATTGCGTCAGGGGCCCGCGGCAGGCGCCAGCCATCGACCAGCGCCGGCGCCGGCGGGCTCGTTGCCGGATCCCCGGCGGGCATTCCCGCCTCGAGCCAGGTTTTAAACAGGGCCGTCGCCTCGGCGGGAAATTGGCGGGCATTCTTGAAGCTGCCGTGCTCCGGGGCGGCGTGCCAGGGGGGCATTCGCTGCTGCTCCATCGTCTCGAGCATCATTGCGGCCCAGCCGCGCACTTCGTCGAGCGTCGTGACATCGAACGGGCCGATCTCGCCGGCCCGGTGGCATTCGAGACAATGCGTCTGAAGGAGCGGGACGATGTTGCGGTGAAATGTCGGGGCAGCGTCCGCAGCGAGGTCGCTGTCGCGGTCGAACGTGATCAGGCAGCCGACCGGTTCGGTGCGCGGCACGGCGACGGGGCGGCCGGCGAGGAGATCGTCGAGCGCGGCGGTGAGTTCGTGGGTCGTCGCGGCGGCGCGGGCGACGCCGGGGGCGAATTGATCGTCGACCCGGCCGGCGTAGACCACGCCTCCGAGCCCATCGACCACCACCACTCCTCCGGTGCGGGTGGCGCCAAGCGCCCGGGCGATCCGCTGGCGGGGATCCATCACGAGCGGGAACGTCACCCCTGTCTCCCGGGCTGCACTCAAAAACTCCTCGGCCGAGTCCTGGCGGTTGGCATCGACGCCGATCACGCGCACCCCTCGATCGGCGTAGTCGGCGGCGATCGCCTCGAGGCGGCCGGCATATTGCCGGGCGACCGGGCAACCGGCGCCGAGAAAGGCGATCACATGGCAGCGGGCTGACGTCTCAAACTCGATCGTGCTGCCGTCGAGGGCCTCGAAGGGAAAGGCCTCCGCGGCATTTGGAGCTGCGGCAAGAATCTCGGCTGCCGGCATCTCGGACCCGCCCGCAAGGCAGGCGATGGCCAGAGCGACCATGACCGTGAGCAGAGAGCGGTGGGCTTGATGACGGGCAACGCCGCGCTCAAGGGCAAACAGCATGATGCGATTCCGGGGCATTGAACTGGCGGGAACGAGGGCCCCGATTCTACCCCCCCGACCGGAATCGATGTATGTGGATCTCCCGCCCCCTCGCCGGTGCCTTCACCGACCCCAGAGTAGCCGCACGCCAGAGGGGCGATCTGCCCAGCGCCCGAGCGTCTGACCGCGGCAATCCTTGCCATAAAGACTGTTCTTTTGCACATTCTCAAGCCAAGCCCGCTGGGTCCATTTCCCCCTCCGGCTACACTCGGGGAATGGCCGAATCCCCCCCCACGAAGCCCATCGAGTCAGATCCGAGCCCAGGCAGCGAGCTGTCTGAAAAGCCGAGCGTGGTCGCGTTCGGGTTTGACGTCCTCGACCGGATCGAACTGGCGATCGCCATGGTGAAGGAACGACTCCGCCGCGCGGTGACGGCGCTCGAGGCCCGGGGGATCCCCCATGCGGTCGTCGGCGGTCATGCCGTGGCGGCCTGGGTGGCCCGGATCGATCCGGCGGCGGTGCGAACCACGGTCGACGT
>CAMCCR010000049.1 GCA_945873085.1 Candidatus Kuenenia stuttgartensis
CGGTTGAAGGGAGCGCCGAGGCCCTACGTCCCCTCCGCGGCCCGGCAGGCGGTGCTGGCTGCCCTGTCGAGCGTGGCTTGGGTGTGCGAGTTCGCTGGCGACACGCCGCTGGAGCTCATCCGGGCCCTCGAGCCGGACGTGCTCATCAAGGGGGCCGACTACAAGGCCGCCGACGTCGTGGGGGGCGACCTTGTCTTGGCACGCGGTGGCCGGGTGGTGACCCCGTTGTTCGTGGCGAACGTCTCCACGACGAACATCGTCGATTCGATCCTCGCCTCACGGAAGGCTTCTCCATGATCCTCCTCACCGGAGCCGCCGGCTTCATCGGCTCAAACATCCTCGCCGCCCTCAACGCCCGCGGCGACACCGACGTGCTCGCGGTCGACGACCTCACCGAGGGATCGAAGTGTGCCAACCTCGCGGGGAAGTCATTCGCCGATTATCTCGACGGTGACGAACTCCTCGCTTCGCTCGATTCCCTTCCCCCCCTCACCGCCATCCTCCATCAGGGGGCCTGCGTCGACACGACCGCGCGGGACGGAAAGGGGGTGATGCGGCTCAATTACACCTATTCCAAAACGCTGCTCGCCCTCGCCGAAGCCCACCGCTGCCCTTTTCTCTACGCCAGCTCAGCCGCCGTCTACGGCGACGGCCGCAACGGCTTCCGCGAGGAGCCTGCCTGCGAGGACGCCCGGACACCGTACGCGTTTTCGAAATGGGCGTTCGACCAGCATCTCCACCGCACCGGCCGCAGCGCCACCGTTCCCGTCGTCGGCCTCCGCTATTTCAATGTTTACGGCCCCGGCGAGGGGCACAAGGGGCGGATGGCGAGTGTCGCCTGGCACTGCTTCGGGGCGGTCAAGCGCGGCGAGGCCCCGCGCCTGTTCGAAGGGAGCGATGGCTTCCTCCGCGACTTCATTGCCGTCGCCGACGTGGCCGACGTCAACCTCTTTTTTCTCGACGCGGCGCTCGCCGGTCGCGGCCAGTCCGGCGTGTTCAACGTTGGCACCGGCACGCCCCGGTCCTTCGGAGACATGGGGCGGATCGTGTCGGCGGTGACCGGCAGCCCGCCGCCAGTCACGATCCCCTTTCCGGACGACCTCCGCGGCCAGTATCAGGCGTACACTTGCGCCGACATCACCCGACTGCGGAAGGCGGGATGGACGCAACCGTTCCTCTCGCTCGAGGAAGGGATTGCCGCCTACTGGAGTGCGATCTCGTAGCCGTGGCGCGGGGGAGTCTCCTCGTCGGATCCCAATCAAACCGCCTTGGCGAGTCGCCTCTCCCGCTCCGCCAGCACTCGCAGGGCCGTTGCTTCGACCCGGTCAACCGTAATCGCCTGCATGCAGAGGTTGTTGCGGCAGGCCGAAAGCCGGTTGTTGGCCGCGTTCACGCAGGGAGAGCAGGGGAGCCCGGCGTGAAGAATGTGGCTTAAAGGCCCCCGCACGCCGAACACTGCTGGCGTCTCGGGGCCGAAGAGCGTGATCACATCGATCCCGGTGAGCGAGGCGAAGTGGGCAGGGCCACTGTCGTTGGTGACGAGAAGATCAGCAAGCGTGTAGAGCACGATCAACTGCCGCATCGTCGTCTGCCCGGCGAGCGAGAAGCAACGTGGATCCCCCACCTTCCTCACGAGCGACTTGGCCGCCGCGGCCTCCGACGGCGCCCCCGTAAAGGCGATCCGCAGGTCTGGGTGTGACGCGAGGAGCCGGTGGGCGAGATCGACGTAGCGATGGCTGTCCCACTTGCGCAGCGGCAACAGGTCGCTGGCGTTGGCATTGAGGAGGGCGAGAGGCCCGCCCTCGGAAGCGCCCGAGGCCTTCAAGATGATGCCGCGGACCTCGTCGGCTTCGATGGACGTCGGCTGGAATCGCTTCAACTCGGCGTCGAGCGTGCGGACGTCAATGTCGAGGGCGGGCAGGTCGCGCGGATCCTGCCCCACGGCCTCGACCATCAACGACATCACCGTCTGCATGTGGAGATGGGGATTGCAGACGAGGCGGTGGGTCATGAGGTCGCCGCGCCACGGGCCGTCGCCGTGGTAGCTGTGATACCCGATCCGCCGGGCGGCACCGCTGACATAAGCCAACACGGCCGAGGCCCGCGAGAACAGTTCGTAGTCGATGACGGCATCGATCCCAACCGCGCGGATCCTTCCGATCGCCCCAAGCATCCCGCGGAGTGTCTGCACGATCCCACCGGTGGGCACCACCACGACGTTCTCCGGGGGGATGACGTCGAGGAGATCGAGGATCGGCCGATTCTCGGCCAAGACCATGAAGAAGACGTTCTCGCGGCCAACCTTCTCGACGGCCGCCCGGAGGGCCGGGTAGGCGAGGACGGTGGCACCCTGTTCGACGAGCTTGAGAAACAGGATTCGCTTCACCGGCCCGCTTGGCTTCCGCCAATCGAAGAGCTTGCGGAAGAGCGTCAGCACCGCGCAGGCGGGGAGCCCGAGCCACCGGTCGGCAAAGCGGATGGAATTGGCGTTCATGCGGAGGAAGGGGAAGGGCTGCGGGGCGGCACGGGAGACGGCTCGCCAGTATCGGCGGCACCGAAAGGGGAATCCATCGCAGGCCCCTCTCGAGGCCGCTGCAGCAAGTCCTGGCGGCGACGTCAGCGGGGAGTGAGTTCTCCGCCGACGCCCCCTTGGAAATGACAATCATCGCACGACTTCCGCAGGCTTTGCGAGGACGTCTGGAAGGCGGGCAGGTCGCGATCCGTGATCGCCGTCCGCAGCGCCCCGACCGCCTCGACGTACCCGACGGATGAGTCGCGAATCGTGGCGTCCCGGGCCGCGAGGAGCGCCCGACACATCTCGTCGAGGGGAGAAAGCACAACGTCGAGCTTCTCCCACTCCGGGGCAGCGGCCGTGGCCTGGGCATTGATCCGGGCATACGGCGATGACGGCCCCACGTGGATCTCCGCCATCAATTCCTCGACCGCCCAATCGTGGCGGGCGACGAACACCCCGACCGCGATCACGGCAACAGTGAGGAGCATCGCGGCGGAGATGAGGACGACCCGCTTCATGGGCTCTCCTATTCTGCGAGCCATCGGGCTTGTGCTTCCCGCGGCACCTGCCGCTCCGTGGGATCCCGCTCGCAGGCTCCGACCATACCATCCCGGACTTTTTACGGATGCCGGAAACGCCTTTTCCCCGAGGATGACGCCGAGCATGGCGCGCCGGTACGATGGCGGAAATCCGTGAATGCCGTGCCTCCGGGGGACCCCATCGATCATGCTGTTGCGTTGTGCCCTGACACTCCTGATGCTCGTTGTCCTCGGCGTGACGGCCAACGCTGCCGAGGGGCCAGCAGACCAAGGCGAGTACGATTTTGGCGATTCCATCGTCGTCTTCACCCTCGAGTACGAAGACGACCTCCTCCCGGCTCCCCCATGGGCGCTGGCCGAGGCGAGGATCCGTCGACTTGGCAACCTCTTTTTTCTCACTGGCATCCAGCCTGAGGGGCATCCCGCTGCGGAGATTGGGGACGCACTGCCACCACCGGCCAGACGCTTTTGGATCCCGCTGGCCGACATCGTGAGGATGGCGGAATACGACGACGTCGAGTCGGCCCTTCGGGCTCTGGAGATCGACGAAGCTGCCGACGACGGCGGGCGACCGGTGGTGCGGAGCGTGTCCGAGAGTACGGGAAACCGTTCCAGCAAGGCACCAAGTAGGGCACCAAGCAAGGCAAGGAGAAAGTGATGGCACGGGGACATCTTCTCGGGATCGCTGCGGCGCTCCTCGTCGGGCTGGTGGTCGGGCCGGGGGCGATCGCGGCTGAGCCTGTCGACGACGGCCCGGGGCGTTGGACGGTCGAGCGGGCCGCGGCATGGCAGAAAGCGCAGCCCTGGTTGGTGGGGTGCAACTACATGCCGAGCACCGCCATCAACCAACTCGAGATGTTTCAGGCCGACTCCTTCGATCCGGAAACAATCGACCGCGAACTCGGCTACGCCGAGGATCTCGGATTCACGAGCATTCGGGTTTTTCTTCACGATCTCCTCTGGGAGCAGGATCGGGATGGGTTTCTCGACCGCTGCGAGCAACTTCTGGCGATCGCTGACCGGCATGACATCAAGGTGATGTTCGTCCTCTTCGACAGTTGCTGGCACCCCGAGCCACGGCTCGGCCCGCAGCCCGCCCCACTGCCGCACGTTCACAATTCAGGTTGGGTGCAGTCGCCGGGGGTGCCGGCGCTTCGCGACCCGGAGGCTACGGCCCGTCTGCGGGCCTATGTCACCGGAGTCGTGCGCCACTTCGCGGCCGACCCACGCGTCGTCGTCTGGGACATCTGGAACGAGCCAGACAACTTCGACGGAGGGGCCGCCAAACGCCCCGGGCTCGAGCCCAAGGACAAGCCGGCACTCGTCAACGCTCTGCTCTCGCAGGCGTTCGCGTGGGCTCGGGAAGCCGAGCCGTCGCAGCCACTCACCTCGGGGGTGTGGCGCGACTCCGACAACATCGACAGACTCGACGACTGCAAGCGGATCCAATTAGCCAATAGCGACGTGATCAGCTTTCACAGCTATGGAGATCCCCCCTCGCTCGACCGCTGCCTGACGAATCTGGCGACCTACGGTCGGCCGCTGTTGTGCACCGAGTTCATGGCCCGCCCCAATGGGAGCGTCTTTGACCCCCACCTGCGGATGCTCCGCGACCATGGTGTCGCCGCGTATTGCTGGGGTTTCGTCAACGGCAAGTCGCAGACGATCTACCCCTGGGATTCGTGGACGAAGTCTTATGACGGACCGCCGCCGGTCTGGTTCCACGACATCATCGAGCCCGATGGGACACCGTTCCGTCAGGACGAGGTCGACTTCATCCGTGACGTCACCGGGAAACGGTGAAACAGCCCACCGCGGTTGCCGTCTGTTCCCATCCCTCCCCATGAGCACCGCGCATGGCCACGCGTTCATTCATTAAGCACTGCCTGAGGCTGCCGGCAGCGCTGGTCGGCGTCGTGCTCATCGTCTGGCCTGCCCCCGGATGGACGCCGGTCGCCCGCGGCGATGAGCCGAGCGCCGATGCCCGTGGCCTCGAACTCTTCGTGGGGCTCCGCGACGTGCTCGTCCACCGCTGCGCCGGATGCCACGGCGCCGGCAGTGACACCCACGAAGGGGGCCTCGATCTCTCCACGCGGGAGACGTTGCTCGCCGGCGGCGGGCGTGGTCCGGCGATCGTCGCGGGGAGGAGCGCGGAGAGTCTGCTCTACCGGCTGGCCGCGAAGCTCGAGGAACCACACATGCCGGAGGAGGGGGATCCGCTCTCCGCCGAGGTCCTGGCGCGTCTGGCGGAGTGGATTGACCGAGGTGCCCCGTACGACCGTCCGCTCATCGATGCGGCAGACCGTCGCCCGTGGACGGAGCGGACGATCGATCCGGCCCTCCGCGGGCGGTGGCCGTTTTTGCCCCTGGCGCCCGTCGCCGTGCCCGCCGTCGACGACCCCGATGGCTGGTGTCGCAATCCGATCGACCGCTTCATCCTCGCCCGGATCCGGGAGTCTGGCCTCGCGCCGGCTCCCATGGCCGACCGTCGCACGCTCCGTCGTCGCCTCGCCGCTGATCTGACGGGGTTGCCGGCGACCCCAGGTGAAGTCCGGGCTTTCGTCGACGACCGTCGCGACGAGGCCTACGAGCAGGAAGTCGACGATCTTCTCGGCCGGCCAGCCTTCGGCGAGCGCCAAGCGCAGCCCTGGCTCGACGTGGCCCGCTACGCCGAGAGCTTCGGCTACGAGCAGGATTACGACCGCCCCCACGCCCATCCCTACCGAGACTTCGTCGTCTCGGCCTTCAACGACGACCTCCCCTTTGACACCTTCCTCCGCTGGCAACTTGCCGGCGACGAACTCGCCCCCGATGTTCCCGCCGCCCGGATCGCTACCGGATTCCTGGCGGCCGGTGCGTTTCCGACGCAACTGACGGAGAAGGAGTTTGAAAGTGCCCGCAGCGGCGAGCTCGACGACATCGTCTCGACGATCGGCACCGCCATGCTCGGGCTCACCGTGGGATGTGCCCGCTGCCACGACCACAAGTTCGATCCGCTGCCACAGGCCGACTACTACCGCCTCGCGGCCACGTTCACAGCCACGGTCCGCTCGAACGTCGAGATCGAGATCTTCCCCGAGCGCCACGCCGCGGCGCTGGCCGCCTGGCAGGCTGAAGTCGACCGTGCCATTGCCGCACGGCGGCGGATCGAGGAGGAGCTTCCGGCCCGGTTCGACGACTGGATCACCTCTTGGCAGCCGACCGAGGCAGGCACGGCCCCCGCTTGGAGGCTTGGAAGGCTCGTCTCGGCTGCCAGCCGTGTCGGATCGCCGCTGACGGCGCTCGCCGACGGCTCGCTCCTCGCCGGTGGGCCCCCCGCCAACGAAGAGACCTACACGATCGAACTCGACTTTCCCCTCGATTCCATCGCCAGCCTGCGCCTCGACGCATTGGCCGATCCCTCATTGCCGAAGGGGGGGCCGGGACGTGTGGCCCATGGCAACTTTGCGCTCTCGAACATCACCGTCGCCGCCGCCCCGATTCCGCCGGAGGGGGCCGACGCGGATTTCGCCCTGGTGAAACTCGGCGTCCCGAGGGCCGACTACTCCCAGCCGAGCCTCGACATCACCCACGCGATCGACGACAGCCCAACGAGCGGGTGGGCGATCGATCCCCACGTCGGTCAGTCGCACGTGGCACTGTTCGATTTCGTCGCGCCGGTCGCCTTTCCCGGCGGCTGCCGGCTGAGAGTGACGCTCGACTTCCGCACGAGCCCCCATCACGCGATCGGCCGGCCGAGACTCGCCGCTGCCACTGTGGCGGAGCTCCCTGCCATCCCCGTCACGGCGGACGCCGATCCGATCGATTCCGCCCGGAGCAATGCCGCGCGGGTCAGCGAGCTTGTCGCTTTGCCCCTTCGCACACCGGCCCAGACGCTGGAGCTGCGACGGCTCCAGGCAGGCTACGACGAGGCGTGGCGGGCCGCCGATTCATTCGTCCGCGCGGTCGAGGGGGCGCGCCCAACCCCGGAGAAGCTCACGGCCCTCGTCGCCGGTGACCATCTGACGCCGATCCCCCATCACGCCGATGGCCGCGGCTATCCCCACGCCTACCCCGAAACCTGGTTCCTCCGCCGCGGCGATGTCCGCCAGCACGAGGGGGTCGCCACGGCGGGGTTTCTCCAGGTTCTCTCCCGAGCCCCGGAGGGGACATGGCGGCGGGGAGAGGGGAAGCTGGAGCCTCCCGGCGAAGGACGCCGCGCGAGCTTGGCCCGCTGGATCACCGATCCCGAGGCTGGAGCGGGAAGCCTCGCCGCCCGCGTGATCGTCAACCGGATCTGGCAGCAGTACTTCGGCACCGGGCTGGTCGCGACGCCGAGCGACTTCGGCGCCCAGGCCGATCCCCCTTCCCACCCGGAACTCCTCGAGTGGCTTGCCGGCGAGCTCGTCCGAGGCGGCTGGCATCTGAAATCGATCCATCGGCTCATCGTCACCAGTGCTACCTACCGTCAATCCTCGACGATCCCCCCGCGCGCCCTCGCTGTCGATCCCCGCAATCGCCTCCTCTCCCACTTCGGCCGCCGGCGTCTCGATGCCGAGGGGGTCCGCGATGCCCTCCTGGCAATATCGGGCGCGCTCGATGCCACGATCGGGGGCCGGGGCGGGGCCGATGACCGGGCACCGCGGCGGAGCCTCTATCTCGACGTCAAGCGGAGCCGGCCATCCCCTTTCCTCCGAGCCTTCGATGCCCCCGACCGGGTGACGGGGATGGGGAAGCGGTCCGTGACCACCACCGCGCCACAGGTGCTCCTTCTCATGAATGGCCCGGCTGTCCGTGGCTGGGCCGAGACGTTTGCCGCACGGGTCCTCAGGGAGCCGCATCGATTCACCGACGACGTGACCGGCGACACCGCGCCGATTCACACCGCCTACGCGCTCGCGCTCGGCCGGGCCCCGACGACCGACGAGTTGGCCGAGGCCGTGACCTTCCTCGATTCCCAGACGGCGACGTACGCCGCCGAGGGACGGGAGCAACCCGCTGCCACGGCGCTGGCCGACTTCTGCCAGGTGCTCCTCGGGCTCAACGAAACCCTCCACGTCGAGTGATCGCCATCATGCCGCACGATTCCTCCTCCGTCTCTCCGCGGATCGTCCTTCCCCGTCGGACGATGCTCGCGCGCTGCGGGGCGGGATTCGGCCTCCTCGCGCTCGACCGCCTCCTGGCGGAGGAAGCGGCTCCGGGCCTCCGCGCAGAGGCGAACACCGCCGGACTCCCCCACTTTGCCCCGAAGGCGAAGCGCGTGATCTGGCTGTTCATCAACGGGGGCCCGAGCCAGGTCGACACCTTCGACCACAAGCCGGAGCTCGCGAAGCGAGACGGTGAGCCGCTCGCCGGCTTCGACGCCAATACCGGGTTTTTCGCCGGGGCCGTGGGGGGCCTCATGAAGAGCCCGTTCGCCTTCCGACAGCATGGGGAGAGCGGGGCCTGGGTGTCGGAGATCTTTCCCAAGCTCGCCGCCCATGTCGATCGGATGGCGTTCGTGAAGAGCTGTTGGACCGACTCCAACAACCACGCCCCCGCGCTCCTCCGCGTCAACACCGGGTTGACGCGTGTCGGCTACCCATGCACGGGAAGCTGGGTGACCTACGGACTGGGGAGCGAAAACCGCGATCTCCCCGGCTTCGTTGTCATGGTCGATACGAAGGGACGTGGACTCCCCAAGGGCTATGCCCAGAACTGGTCGGCCGGATTCCTGCCGGCGTCATTTCAGGGAACGACGATCGACACTGCCGGCACCCCGATCGCCAACCTCGCCCGCCGCGCGGCGATGACCGACCGCGAACAGCGCGCTCAGTTCGACCTCGCCGCGCGGCTCAATGCCCGCCACCGCGACCGGACCGGCACCGATGGCGAGCTCGAGGCGCGGATCGAGAGCTACGAGCTCGCCTACCGGATGCAGATGACCGCCCCGGAGGCACTCGACCTCACCGCCGAGACCCGCGAGACACTCGATCTCTACGGTCTCAACGATCCGACCTGCGGCCATTTCGCCAGGCAGTGCCTCACCGCCCGACGCCTCGTGGAGCGCGGCGTGAGATTCGTCCAGATCTATTCCGGCGGCGAGGAGAATCAACAGAGCTGGGACGGCCATGCCGACATCCGCGGAAATCATGCCGGCTTCGCCGCCGAGACCGACCGCCCGATCGCGGCGCTCTTGGAGGATCTCGATCGGCGTGGGCTCCTCGACGAAACGCTCGTTGTCTGGGGGGGCGAGTTCGGTCGCCTCCCGATCGCGCAGAAAGGGGATCAGCCCGGCCGTGATCACAACCCGCACGCCTTCACGATGTGGCTGGCCGGCGGAGGCGCGAAGGGCGGGGTCACGTACGGCGCGAGCGACGAGTTCGGCTTCAAGGCGGTTGAGAATCGGGTGAGCGTCAACGACATCCACGCCACGATCCTCCACCTCCTCGGCCTCGACCACACGCGTCTCACCCACCGCTTCAACGGACGTGACTTCCGGCTCACCGATGTCTCCGGCGACGTCGTCCGTGGAATCGTGGCCTGAAGGACTCCCGATCGCTGAGATCGTCGGATCGCTCAACGGCGGACGAGGTGTCGGGGGAGGTCGGCGACACGCTCGCAGCCGATCTGCTCCATCACCTGAAGGAGCTGCCGGGTGAGGATCTCCGCGGCGTGATCCCCGCCGCGATCGCCGAGGGCCGCCGCCGCGTACATGAACGCCCGGCCAAGAAACGTGAACTTCGCCCCGCTGGCTAGGGCCCGGGCGATGTCGGGCCCGGAGCGGATCCCGCTGTCGAGCATCACGGTCGTCCGTTGTCCCACCGCCTCGACAATCGGCTCCAGCGCCCGGATCGACGACTGCCCGGCATCGAGCTGCCGACCACCATGATTGGAGACGATGATTCCGTCGAGCCCGCGTGCCACCGCAATCTCGGCGTCCTCGACCGTCGCCACACCCTTGAGGACCATCTTCCCCTTCCAGCGGTCGCGGAGCCGGGCGAGATCGTCGCCGGTGAGCCGGCCGGTAAACGTCCGATCCATGAAGTCGGCGAGTTGGCGGAGATCCATGTTCGCCGGCATGTAGGGGGTGAGCGTGGCGAGCGTCGGCTTGCCGCGCCGCAGCATCGTCATCCCCCAGGCGGGGCGGCGGATCATCTGGAGGATCGTCCGCGGCGTCAGCCGTGGCGGCACGGCGAACTGGTTGCGAATGTCGTGGGGACGGTAGCCGAAGGTGGGGACATCGGCGAGGACGACGAGGACCTCGCATCCCGCTCGCTCGGCCCGGGCGAGGAGATCCTCCCGGACGGCCGGATCGACGGGGTTGTAGAGCTGAAACCAGAACGCCCCCGCCGTGATCCGGCCGATCGTCTCCAGGCTCGCGGTCGTGCACGTGCTGAGGATGAAGGGAAGGCGACGGGCGGTGGCCGCCCGGGCCAGGGCCTCGCAGGCCCCGGGCCAGATCAGCCCCTGCAGCCCCACCGGACAGATGCCAAGCGGCGCTCCCCACGAACGCCCGAAGAGCTCCGTCTCCAGCGACACCGGGCCATGATCGGCGAGATAAAATGGATGAAGCTTGACGTCGCGGAGATCGGCAGAGTTGCTTGCCAGATTGACGTTGTCATGGCAGCCGCCGTCGAGGAAGTCGAACACGAAGCCGGGGATCCGAGCCCGGGCCGCCGTCCGCAGATCGTCGACGGAGGGATAGCGGTGGTCGAAGGGGGCCATGCGGTCGGATCCTCGCCAGGTCAGGGGCGGGTGACGGAGACGCGAACCGGGGCACTGGCGAAGGTGTGCTTCATGACGAAGTTGATCGTCGCATGGACGGTCACCGGCACGAGCTGCCGCTCCACGGCCGGGGCGTCGGCAGCCGCCGTGAGCGTGATGTGACCGACCGACTCGCCGGCGGTGAGGAGCGTCTTGCTGCGGGCACCGTCGATCTTCACCCCCTTGGGAAGCGGGTTTCCGTAGGGCGTCTCGAGGTGCTGGAGACACATGTCGAGCGTGATGTTGCCCTTGTAGTCGGGGGCCCGTTCCACGGTGATGTCGAGCCGCTGCGACTCCCCGGGCTTGAGCACCACCTCGGTGCTGCTCACCGTGATCCCACGGACGTCCATCGGCTTGGCCACCGAGACGGTGTGGAGATCGACCGGATAATGTCCCCGCCCTCCTCCCGGCATGTAGATCTCCTGGAGGGGATCGGCCCGGCCGTGGATCGCGAGGCTCGATCCGTCAGCCCCGGACACCGTGGCGCTCCCCGTGATCGTGATGTTCCCCCATCCGGCCGGGGCGTCGGCGGCGGCCTGGAGCCAGATGCAGCCGTCGTTGCCGGTGGCAAGGATCCGCCCGGAGACGGCCGTCACCCCGGCGGGAAGGCCGTCGACGTGTAAGTCGATGTCGCCCGCGAAGCCGTTCCGCCTCAGGGCGCGGACGTAGATCGGCGCGGCAAGCCCCGGGGCAAGGAGGGTCTTGTCGGTGTCGACCTCGAGCACGAAGCCGGGCGAAGCGGGGCCGACGCGCAGTGCGTAGGAATAGCCCGCCCCGCCACGGCCATGGAGGTCGCGGATCTCGATGGTGTATTCGCCATCCGCCGGAGCAGCAAAGCGTTCAAGGAAGGGATCGGCGGAGAGGACCCGCTGGTAGGTGGCGTCGTCGGCCTCGGCGAGAGGCGTCCCGTCACCTTTGAGGATCCGCAGCTTGGCATCGAGATTCGAGCCGAGGCGGCGGGAGAAGACCTCGAAGGCAAACGCCTCACCCGCCTTGGCGGTGAGCGTGAAGCGGTCGGCTTGGCCTGGGCTGTCGAGATCGCCACAGACAACCGACGGGCTGCCGATCGCCATCGTGGCCGCGGTGGCCGGCGCCGCCGACCCATCAGCGGCCTGCGCCACCGACGGCGACGTCGCGGGCTCGAAGAGGATTGGCCCGGCGGTGACAAGCACGCCCACCCCGCCAAGCGAACGCCCCTCGAACTGCGGCGCCACCCGAACCACCCCTGGCAGCGTGTCCGCCGGAATCGACACCGGCGTGGGGCCAAGCGGCAGCGGCCCGCCCGTGAACAGGCGGAGGGGCACGGTGGCACCGGGAGCGACTGCCAGCGGATGCACCGACCTCACGAAGGGGCGCGGAGAAGCCTCGATCGAGTACGTCCAGTCGGCATTCCCCTGATAGCGGACATCCCGAACCTCGAGGAGATACTCACCCGCTTCGAGTGATTCGACTGCGAGGAGCGGGTCGCCGGCGAGGACGTTGTCACTGGCGGCGATCGTCTGGCCGGAGAGCATCCGCAGCGTGAGCAATGGATCGACCCGGCTCTGCATGTCGTGGAGCCGGTTCTGAAGGCGCTGCGCCGCCAGATGGAAGACCCACGGGCCGGCGGCCTCGACGCGGATTCGCCACAGGTCGACGTCCTCTCCCTTCTCGAGCGCCCCACAGAGCGTCGCCGGAAGGGTGACAGGCTGCGCCTTCTCAATCGTGTCGTTATCAGCCTGCTCCGCCACGATGGCTTCACGGGCCACGACGAGCTGCCCGACGGTGCTCGCTCCGTGGGGGGTGATGACGCGGAAGTCGCGGATTCCGGGAACGGCGTCGGCATCGCAGCGGATCCGCAGCCGTGTCTTCGAGGCCGAGACGTCGTTCTTGTCCCGATCCTCAGGCTTCTCGGTGTCGAGGGGGACGACCTCGGCATGGACGCCTCCTCCGGAGACGATCACCGCCCCGGCCCCGGCGAGGTTGTAGCGGGCCGAGAGTTCGTGCTCGGTCGTCGCTCCCACGACTGCCGCCGTGGGGCGGAGGCTCATGAGCATCGGATAGCTGTTGCTCGTCTGCGCCCCCGCCGTGCCAGCAAGGAAGACGATCCCGAAGAGACAAGCCAGCCGAGGGAAGCGCATGGTCACCGCACGAAAAGAAAGTGCTTGGAATTGATCAGCGCCCACAGTAGGTCTTGGAGCCCCTCGGTGGGCGATGGAGAAGCGGCGACGATCTCCGCCCCGTCCGCTGCCTCGAGCGGCGACGGCGGACGGGAGAGCGTCGCGAGATAGAGCTCCTCGACACAGGCCGCCACCGGGGTGCCGGCGGCGACGAGCTTCGCCACCCGGCCAGACGCGTCGGCGACCTTCGTGGCGACGATGTCGCCGTTGAGGGTGTGGAGCGCCTGGGCGAGATTCTCGTCCGGGGTCCGCTCGCACTCGCAGACGCTCGCCCGCTTCGGTTTCCCGAAGGTCACGAGGAACGGGTTGGTGTTGGCGGCGGCGGCGTCGGGAAGCTCGATCGCCCGCGTCCCAAGGGGAAGGCTCGGGTGTTTCGTTCGCACCCCTGTTGCCTCGTCAATGCCGTCAAGGAGCGACTCGGCCCCGAGGCGCTTGACGCGGTAGTGGCTGTAGAACCGTTCGTCGGCGGCGTTGCCGGCGGTCGGCTGCGACTCGAGCTGATAGAGCCGTGAAGTCATGATGAACCGCATCAGCCGGCGAACGTCGAAGCCACTGCCACGGAACTCGGCCACGAGGAGATCCATCATCGCGGGATTTGACGGGGGATTCGTTGACCGGATGTCATCGATCGGCTCGACGAGCCCGCGGCCGAGGAGATAGGCGACATAGCGGTTGACGATGTTCCGGGCGAACCAGCCGTTTTCCGGGGTGGTGAGCCAGCCGGCCAGGGCGATCCGGCGGTCCTCGGCGTTTTCCATCGGCTCACCCTCGAGCGGCGTCGGCTTCATGACCGCGCCCGACCGGGGATGCGAAACCTCACCGGATGGATTGACGACGACGATCGTCTCGCCGCCGAAGATCCCGAACTCGGCACTGTTCTTCGAGGCGACGCGGGCGAAGAAGGCCGCGAAGCCGTAGTAGTCGGCCTGCGAGATCCGTTCGTAGGGATGGTGATGGCACTTGGCGCATTGGAGCCGCGTCCCCAAGAACAGCTGCGCCGTCGACTCAGCGAGATCGGCGGGATTGTTGGCGATGCGGAAATAGTTGGCCGGGCCGCTGGCGAAGATCGATCCCCTGGCGGTGATCAGCTCGGTCACGAACCGATCGAAGGGTTTGTTCGTCCGGAAGCTCTCCCGCAGCCAATTGTGGAGGGCCCACATCCCGCTCTCGCCGAGGACGGCCGAGTTGTTGCGGATCAGGTCGGCCCACTTCAGGCTCCACCAAGCGGCGTAGCGATCGACATGGCGGTCGCGGGCCGGGTCGCCGGTGAGGCCGAGCAATTCGTCGACGAGCCGCTCTCGCTTGTCGGCGGCGGTGGAGGCGTGGAAGGCGCGGGCCTCGTCGGCGGTCGGCAGCCCGCCTATCGAATCGAGGAAGGCGCGACGAAGGAAGGTGGCGTCGTCGCAGAGGCCGGACGGCGTCAGGCCGATCTCGGCGAACTTCTGCCCGGCCACGACATCGAGCGGATGAGGGCTCGTCCAGCCGGAGAGGTCGGCGGCGGCGGCGAACGGGACGACGAACGTCGCGATCGTGGCCTCCCCTCCGAACCGGGCCATGACGGCCCCCTGGCCCTTCCCAACGGTCGTCGCCACGCCGGTCGGGGAGACCTTCACGACCCCCTCGTCCATCGCGTCAAACCGGGCCCAGCCCGTGACATCGCGTCGCCGGCCGTCGGCATAGGTCGCCACGACTCTGATTTGCTGGGTGGCGCCAGAAGCGGCCACACGCTTGGCAGGCTCGACCTCGAGCCCCGTCACGGCCACCGAAGAGCCCGCAGGGCCCGGGGCACCGGCCGCGATCCACGTGGCGAGCAGCGCGTAGTCGGCCGAGTCCTTCGCGAGCCGCGTCCCGCCGCCGTGCGGAATCCGGTTGCTCGCCTTGCCGAGGAGGAGGCTGCCGTCGGGGTTTGTCGGGCAGATGCGGCGGCCCCGCGAGGCGATGGCGATCGAGTTGAAATCGACCTCCGGATCGAAAGCCATTACCGAGAGGACAAATCCCCCTTTGCCATACTGGCTGGCATGGCAGGTGCCGGCGTTACAGCCGGCCCGAGTGAGAACGGGAAGAACGTCCCGCTCGAAGTCGGCCCGCGTCGGCGCCACCACGCCGCTCACCACCACCTCCACCGTCGCGGTTGCGTCACCGACCGAGATCTCGATCCGGGCCGAGCCATTGCCCACGGCCGAGACGACGCCGGTGTCGGAGACGGTGGCCACGTCGGGGCTCGCGCTCGAGAAGCGGGCGGCGCCTGTCAGGTCATCGATGGCCTCCGCGTCGGTGCCGTCTGGCGTCGCGGGCCGAACGAGCACCTGACAGCGTTCGAATCCGCCATCGAGCGTCACCTGGTGGGGATGAACCGCGATCGCGGGGGCAGCGGCCTGGGCGGCCATCCCTCCGGCGGCCAGGCACGCCCAAACCAAGATCACGCCGACAGCCCGGGGCCACAACGCGGAGCGGTTCGCGGACGTCAGATCCATTCGCGCACCGGTTCCCCTTCGATGAGCCTGATCGGCCGGCCGTCGGCCGCGGTGACGGTGAGATCGACGGGCAGCCCGAGCTTGTGATAGATCGTGGCCACGACGTTCTCCGTGAACGTCTCATGCGTCTTCGGCACGCCCCCCTCGGCATCGGTCTCGCCGAGGACCAGGCCGCCAGGGACGCCCGCTCCGGCCATGACGACGAATCCCGCGCTCGCCCAGTGATCGCGACCGATGGCCGGGTTGATCTTCGGAGTCCGGCCGAAGTCGGTCATCCAAACGACGAGCGTCTTGTCGAGCAGCCCCTGCTGTTCGAGGTCGATCAGCAGCGCCGGAATCGCCTGGTCGATCGCCGGCATCCGGCCTTTCAGTCCGTTGAAGCAGTCGGTGTGGTGGTCCCAGCCGGGGTCGCTGACGGTCACGAAGCGGACGCCCGACTGGACGAGCCGGCGGGCGAGGAGGAGCCGCTGGCCGAAGGACGTCCGCCCGTAGTCATCGCGGAGCGCTGCCGGCTCGGTGGCAATGTCGAAGGCCCGCTTCGTCTCCGGCGCCGTGATCATCGTGAAGGCAGTCTTGTAATGCTCGTCGAGGGCATCGAAGGCGGTCGGCTGTCGGTCGGCGAGGCGCTGGAGCCGATCGATGCGGGCGAGGACCGCGCGGCGGCGGTCGATCCGCGCCATCTCCATGTCGAGCGGCGGGGTGATGTCGCGGACGGAGAACTTCTCGGCATTGGCATCGGCATGGATCTCGAACGGACCGTGGGGCAAACCGAGGATCCCCGGCATGCCGCCGTTGTTGGTCCGGTCGACGTGGGCCCCGAGCTGGATGAACGGGGGGAGGGCCGACTTGAAGCCGTGCTGGTGGGAGACGACCGATCCGACACAGGGGTAAACGAGCGTCGGATTGACGTTCCGCCCCGACATGCACCAGTGGTCGGCGACGCCGTGGCCGGCGTTGCGTGGATTCCAGCTGCGGAGGAGCGAGTAGCGGCCCAGCTCCCGGGCCATCCGCCCGCACAGCTCGGTGAAGAACACCCCCGGCACCGCCGTCGAGATCGCATTCAAGGGGCCACGGACGCCGTCGGAGGCCTGCGGCTTGGGGTCGAAGGTGTCGTGGTGGCTCGTTCCCCCCTGCGTCCAGATGAAGATGCAGGAGACGTCGCTGGCGGCATGGCCCGTGTTCGCCAGCAGCCTGGTCGGCCCGAGGGCCCCGGCGACCGATAACCCGGCGAGGCCGCCAGCGAGAAACCCCCGTCGATCGACGCACGCACCGGATGCAATCGCCATGGACCCTCCCCAGGGCATTCACGGCGCTCTTCAGCCGCCACGAAGCCCGCAAAAACCCTGTTCTCCCAGGGGTTTACTCTAGCTCAGCGGGGAGATCGGGGGAAGTTCGCTCTCTCAGCCCGGGCCGCGGGGGCCGAGTTGCCGGATGTCGTCGAGCTCGCCGCGGAGCTCGCGGCGGAAGGCGATCATCCAGCGGCCGTTGAAGCCGGGAAGGCTCCACACGCCCCACATCCGCCCCTCGCCGTCATGCTGCCCCTCGTAACGGACGGAGTGGCGACCGAGGTAGTCTTTCAGGATCGACACCCGGCCGTCGTCGCTGATCAGCCCCTGGAGCGTGAATGGGCCGATGATGTCGGTGCCGACGCCATCCACCGCGCGACCTTCGACGGCGAGACGGAGCCCGTCCATCGGCTGCCTGCCATGGAAGAGCTGCTCCCACCACCCCTCGCAGGGGACTCGGTTCCTCGGTGTGGCATCTGGCATGACGCGGTCTCGGAGAGGGGAAACAGGCAGGGCGGCTGCGGCTCCGCAGCGAATCCGCTCTACCGCCACCAGGAAAGCTTTCTACGCGATCCGGCACACCGCGGTTCGACCGACGTCGACGACCTCCGGCTCACGATGAGACGCCGGCGGCCGTTGCGGGGGCCGACTCGATCCCGCTCGGCGCGTCAACGGTGGGCGTGGCCCCGCCCGTGCCGGTGAGCCGGAGGACGAACACTGTGAGGTCGTCCCACAGCGAGTAGGCAACCGGCGTCAGCAGGAGCGTGAGGAGGAGGGAGAGCACCTGACCGCCGAGGA
>CAMCCR010000050.1 GCA_945873085.1 Candidatus Kuenenia stuttgartensis
GCCGACTACGGCTCGCCGCACTTCGACGAGCGCGACCGCGAAGTCACCGCCGCCACGCTCTCCGCCGACGGCACGACTCTCACGCTCGACATCGAGGGCTTCGAGTCGACTCGCTGCTACAGCCTTAGCTGGGATATCGACGCCGCCGACGGCTCCGCCGTCAAAGGCACGATCAACGGAACGGTGCAGTGAGATCGCCCTATCGCAGTTCGCGGGCGGTCGCGACCGGCATTCACACCCCGGCCGTGGCCCGGGCGTCGGCGAGGAAGGCGTCGACTTCGGCGTCGGCCGTCGCCCACGAACACATGAACCGGCAGCCGCCGGCGCCGATGAAGTCGTAGAACTTCCAGCCCTTCGCCCGCAGGGCAGCGGCGTAGGCGGGCCTGAGCTTCGCGAACACCGCGTTGGCCTCCCGCCTTCCGAGGATCTCCACGCCGGGGATCAACGAGAGCCCCGCTTCAAGCCGGGCGGCCGCGGCGTTGGCCCGGGCGGCATTGGTGAGCCACACGCCCCGCTCCAAAAGCCCCACCCACGGCGCGGCGAGATAGCGCATCTTCGAGGCGAGCTGCCCCGCCTGCTTGCAGCGCCAGGCAAACTCGTCGGCGAGATCGCGGTTGAAGAACACGATCGCCTCCCCCATCCCCATCCCGTTCTTCGTGCCACCGAAGCAGAGGACGTCGACCCCAACCTCCCAGGTGATCGACCGCGGTGGTACGCCCAGGGCGGCCACCGCATTGGCAAAGCGGGCCCCGTCCATGTGGAGGCGCAGGCCGTGCCGGGAACAGACGTCGCGCACGGCCGCGAGCTCCCCGACAGAGTAGACGGTGGAAAGCTCCGTCGCCTGCGTCACGCTCACGACCCGCGGCTTGGGGAAATGAATGTCGCGGCGGCGCTCGACGGCCTGTTGGATCGCCTCTGGCCCGAGCTTGGCACGCTCCCCCTGGAGGAGGAGGAGCTTCGTGCCGTTGGAGAAAAACTCCGGTGCGCCGCACTCGTCGGTCTCGACGTGCGACACCTCGTGGCAGAGGATCGAGTGGTACGACTGGCACATCGCCGCCAGGGCGAGCGAGTTAGCGGCGGTGCCGTTGAAGCTGAAAAAGATCTCAGCATCGTGCTCGAAGACCTCGCGGATCAGCTCGCAGGCCCGCGCCGTCCACTTGTCGTCGCCATAGCTCGGCACCGTCCCGGCATTCGCCTGCTCGAGGCTTGCCCAGGCCTCGGGGCAGTAGCCGGCGGTGTTGTCACTGGCGAACTGGCACCCGGGCACGACGGGGGTTGGCATCGCTTCAGCCCAGCACGTCGGCCAGGACCTCCTCCGAGACGTAGATCGGGAGATTCGGGTCGCAGGTCACGGCAATCGCAATCGCGTCGGAGGGGCGCGAGTCGATCTCGATCACCTCGCCCCCCTTCAACACGCGGATGACGGCGTAGTAGGTGTGGTCTTTGAGTTCGGAGATGACGACATCCTGAAGCTCGCCGCCGAGGCTGTCGACGACGGCGACTACTAAGTCGTGCGTCAGCGGCCGCGGCGAGGGATGGTGCTTCACACGGCGATCGATACTCGTCGCCTCGAAGAGACCGATGAGGATCGGGAAGGTGCGGTCTCCCTCGACCTCCTTCAGATACACCACCTGCTGATCATTGATCTCGCTGATGATGATTCGGGAGAGTTCCATCTGCACGCTCATGACGATCCTCCGACTCGACTCACCGGGCCGGCGACTCGCGATCGGTGACATTCACCGTCGGTCGCCCCACCGTTCGCCCGCCCGCGAACTTGGTGCATTCTACTCCAAGCCGACCGGCAGGGCACGAGTCGGGCCCCTGATACCGTGGAGCCGGTCAGCCCGGCTTCCGGGCCGAAAGCTCCGAAAGCGACGCCGTCCCCTTGACGAGCCGCTCCTCCATCTCTGCCAGTTGCTCGCGCTCCTTGTGGATGACGTTGGCCGGAGCCCGAGCGGCAAACTTCTCGTCGCCGAGCTTCGCCTTCTTGGCCGCGATCAGACCGGCGAGCTTTTCGTTCTCTTTTGAGAGCCTGGCGATCTCCGCCCCGACGTCGATGAGGTCGGCGAGATCGACAAACAGATCGCAGCCGGCGGCCGCCGCGGTGGCGGCGCCGGGGGCCCCGGTGGCATCGGGGCCGACAGATCCCAGAGTCGCCCCGGCCATCGACTCGATCGACCCGCGCATCGGGGCGAGGAGCTCGGCGGTGGAGCGGGGAGCCCGGATCTGCACCGTGAGCTTCGTCTTCGGGGGGACGTTCTGCCGCGAGCGGATCTCGCGGATCGCCCCGACGACGGCGAGGAACGTGCCAAATTGCTCTTCGGTGTGCCGATCGACCCAGGCCGGCGGCGGCTCGGGCCACCGGGCCACCATGATCGAGGCGGCCGGGGCCTCGCCACGATCCCACGGGAGGCGACGATTCGGGGCCACTTCCCAGAGATGCTGCCAGATCTCTTCGGTGAGGAATGGCATGATCGGATGGAGGAGGCGAAGGATCGTGTCGAGCGCGAGGAGGAGCATCGACCGCGCCTGATCACGCGTGGCCGGATCACTCAACCGCGACTTGCAGAGCTCGAGATACGCGCTGCAAAACTCGTCCCACGTGAAGGCATAAAGGGCCCGCGCGGCATCGGCAAAGCGATATTCATCGGTGCAGCGATTCACCTCGGCAGTCACGCTCGCCAGCCGGCTGGCGAGCCAGCGATCCTCGAGGGCCTCAAAGGCGCTCCCAGCTCCGGCGAGGTCGCCAGCCTGGAAATCCTCGAGATTCATCAGCACGAATCGGGTGGCGTTCCAGAGCTTGTTGGAGAAGTTGCGCCCCGCCTCGAAGCGCTCCGAGAGGGCCGGGCCGCGGGGGAGGCCGAGATCGGCCTCGGTTTTGGCCCACTGCGTCTTGAAGGGCTTCTTGCACTTCGGGCATTCGATTCGCGGCTGGATGCGGTTTTGCACCGTCTGCTCGATCCGCGCCTCGCACGCCGGGCACTGAAACTCCACCGGCATCCGCACGTCCTGCGTCTCGGTGGCGAGCGTCGTCATCCCGAAGCGGAGGGCGTCGGCCCCGAGAGCCTCGATGACGTCGAGCGGATCGACGCCGTTCCCCTTGCTCTTGCTCATCGTCTCGCCGTAGCGGTCAAGGATCTTGGGATGGATGTAGACCTCTCGGAAGGGAAGCTTGCCGGTGTCAAACACCCCCATGATCACCATCCGCGCCACCCACAGCGTGATGATGTCGCGGCTGGTGAGGAGGGCCGAGCCGGGATAGAAGGTGGAGAGCTCCGGCGTCTGCTCCGGCCAGCCGAGCGTTGAATGAGGCCACAGCGCCGAGGAGAACCAGGTGTCGAGGACGTCAGCGTCTTGGACGATCGGCTGGCCTTCGATCGTGTCGACGCCGAGCGTCTCATCCGAGGTGCAGACAAACCAGCCGCCGCGGCCGTCGTCGTCGAGGGCCGTTCCATCGGACTGCCAGGCGACGCTCGTGCGTTCGGAAAACGCGGCGGCAAGCGCCGCTTCGCGGACGCCGCTGACGTGCCAGATCGGGATCCGGTGGCCCCACCACAGCTGCCTGCTCACCGGCCAGTCGCGCTTCTCCGAGAGCCAATCGAGATAGCTCTTTGCGTAGCGCTCGGGGACGATCTTCAGCTTCCCGCTGCGAACGGCCTCGAGGGCCGGCTCGGCAAGCTCGTCCATGCGGATGAACCACTGATCGGCGAGATAGGGCTCGATCGGCGTCTTCGAGCGGTCGGAATGAGCCAGCTCGATGAGCCGATCCTCGACCAGCACGAGCTGCCCGGCCGCCTCGAGATCGGCGACGACCTTCGTGCGCGCCTTGGGGATCGTCAGTCCCGCATACGGCCCCGCTTCGGCGTTGAGCCGGCCTTCGGGGAGGAGGATGTTGATCATCGGCAGGTTGCGACGCTTGCCGACTTCGTAGTCATTGACGTCGTGGGCCGGGGTGATCTTCACACAGCCCGAGCCCAACTCCGGCTTGGCCCATTCATCGGCCACCAGCGGCACCTCGCGGCCCAGCAGCGGCAGCCGAACGCGGCGGCCGGCGTGGGCCATCGCCGAGAGCTTCACGAGTCCCGGGAGGATCTCGACGCGGCGGACGGCGAGGGCCTCGAGCTCGCGATCAATGCCAGGCTGGTCCTTCGCGGCCGCCTCGGCACGCTTTGCGCGGAGGACTTTTTCGGCTCCGTCGAGGGCGGCGGCCGGGTCGGGATGGACAGCAACCGCGGTGTCGCCGAGGAGCGTCTCGGGGCGCGTCGTGGCCACCGTCACGCTTTTCGGCTCACCGGGAAGCGGATCAACGACGTCGTAGCGGATGTGCCAGAAGTGCCCCTTCACCTCCTCGTGAAACACCTCGTCGTCGCTGACGGCGGTCTGGAGGAAGGTGTCCCAGTTCACCAGCCGCTTGCCGCGGCGGACGAGCTTCTCGCGGAACAGCTTCAGGAACGCCGTCCGCACCGCGAGGGCGCACTGGTCGTCGAGCGTGAACCGAACGCGATCCCAGTCGCAGCTGGCCCCCATGTCGCGGAGCTGCCCGAGGATTCGCTTCTCATACTGTTCCTTCCAGGCCCAGATCCGCTCGACGAGCTTCGCCCGGCCGAGGTCGTGGCGGGAGAGTTTTTCTTCTTCGAGGAGCCGGCGCTCGACGACGGCCTGGGTGGCGATCCCGGCGTGATCGGTGCCGGGCATCCAGAGGGTGAGGAAGCCCTGCATCCGCCGCGTCCGGACGAGCATGTCCTGGAGCGTGTTGTTGAGGGCGTGGCCGAGGTGGAGGGCTCCGGTGACGTTCGGCGGGGGGATGACGATCGAGAACACGGGGCGACGATCCCCCGGCCCGGCAGGCTCGGCGTGCCACAGTCGGGCGGAATCCCACAGGGTCCTGCAGCGGGCCTGGGCGGAAGCGTGGTCGTAGTGTTTGGGGAGTTCGTGCATCGGGGCGCTTCTGCTCGGGGTCGGTCGGTGGGATCGGTCGCAGGGAACGATTGCAGGGATCGTGAGGGAAAAACCGCAACTCTACCGGAAATTGCTCTCCCGGGACCAGCGTGACAGACCGCTTTTTTGCACCGCCGACAGGGGCGAACTAGCCTGGAAACGTAAGGATGATGCGCTCCGGCCGCCGACTCTGCCCCCGTCACTCACCGACTCATGAACCGAAGCTCTTCGTCCCAGCCCGCGTCCGCCCCCCAGCGGATCATCCTCCTCGGCCGCGCTCCCGGCAACGACGTCGTCGTCAAGGCTCCGAGCGTCTCCGCCCGCCATGCCCGGGTGGTCGTCGATGAGGAGGGGCTGTGGCTCGAGGACCTGGGGAGCCGCAACGGGACGTTTGTCGGTGTGCCGCCGCGGCGTGTGGAACGGGAGCGGATCGACGTCGGCGACACGATCACGCTCGGCAATGCCCGCCTTCCTTCCACGGCGCTCGAAGACCTCCTGACGCGGACCACCGCCGCCGCCCCGGGGGAAGGGACGATCGACCTCGACGACGCGGCGATGGTGACCTTCGGCCGCGGAACCTCGGCCGACGTCTCCCTCGACCGGCCGCTCGCCTCGGCGCTCCACGCCTCGGTGAGCGTCGATCGCGGACGGGTCTTCGTCCGCGACCTGGGAAGCACCCACGGCACGTTCGTCGACGGCCGGCGGATCGAGCGGGCCGTCGAGATCTCCCCCGGTTCGGTCGTGCAGATCGCCGACCAGCGCTACCGGCTCACCCCCGATGCTCGATCGCTCGAGCCGCTCGTCGGGGGCGATCGCGACATCATCGAAGCCGATCATGTCGCCGTCGACGCGTCTGGCCGACGGCTCCTCGAGGGGGTCTCGCTCGTTGTCCAGCCCGGCGAGATGGTGGCGATCATGGGGCCCAGCGGCGCTGGAAAGAGCACGCTCCTTTCAGTGCTCAACGGCCAAACCGTCCCCGCCTCCGGGCGGCTCGTCATCGGCGGGCTCGATCTCCACAGCCACTACGATCTGTTCCGGGGACGGATCGGCTATGTGCCACAGGACGACATCCTCCACGCCGATCTCACCGTCTGGCAGGCGCTGTGGTATGCGGCCCGTCTCCGGCTTCCCCGCGACACCACCGACACCGAAATCGAGACCCGGATCCACGCCGTGATCCATCAGCTCGGCCTCGATGGCACCGAGAAGACCCGCGTCGGCGACCAGCGGAAGCGGGGCGTGAGTGGCGGCCAGCGGAAGCGAGTGAACCTCGCCATGGAGCTCCTCACCGATCCTCCGATCCTCGTCCTCGACGAGCCGACGTCGGGCTTGTCGAGCGTCGACGCGCTGTCGGTCATCGAGCTGTTGCGGAAGCTCGCTGACTCAGGCAAGACGATCCTCGTCACGATCCATCAGCCGAGCCTCGAGGCGTTTGAAAAGTTCGACGCCGTCGCCGTCATCGCCCGCGACGAATCGACGAAGCAGGTGGGAAGGCTGGCCTGGTTTGGCCGCGCCTTCCCCGACTCGATCACCTTCTTCGAGCCCCAGCTTTCGGGATCCCCGCCGCCAACGAGCGTCGACGGGCTCCTCCGCGGCCTCTCGAAGCGGCCGGCGGCAGAATGGGTGCGGCAGTGGGAATCGTCGGTCGCGAAGTCGATCTGGGTCGACCGGCGCGCCTCCGCGCATGCCGGGGCTCCTCGGCCGCGCTCGCGGCGCCTTCCCCGTAGCACCGCGCCGTTCACCCAATGGATCACGCTCGTGAAGCGGATGATCGCCGTCAAGGTGGCCGACGGCTGGGGAACGGCCGTCCTCTTCGCACAGGCCCCGATCGTCGGGCTCCTCATCGCGGCAGTGTTCTCGAAGGTGGTAAGGAGCACGCCAACCCCCGACACCTGGCCGAAGATCGGCGTCAACATGGCCACCACCCTGTTCGTGACCGCCCTGGCAGCGATCTGGTTCGGCTGTTCGAGCATGGCGCGCGAGATCGTTACCGAGTGGCCGATCTACCGGCGCGAGCGGATGGTGGGGCTGTCGATCGGGGCCTATGTCGCCTCGAAGATGACGGTCCTCCTCGGGATCGCGGCGATCCAGTGCTTCCTCCTCCTGGCGATTGTCGCCCCTGCCTGCCGGATCGACAGCCCCTGGCTGTGGGTGTTTACGATGCTTTATGCAGCAGCGCTGGCCGGAGGGGCGCTCGGTTTGCTCATTTCGGCAACACTGCGGACGACGGAGGCCGCCTCGGGGATTCTCCCCGTCCTCCTCCTGCCGATGATCGTCCTCGGGGGGATCCTCGTCCCCCTTGCTGATCTCCCCGCGCTCACCCAGCCGCTCGCCGCAGCGATGCCGTCGCGCTGGGCCTTCGAAGGGCTCGTCGTCCCGGAGGCGGCGCTTCGTCCACGGATCCGCTTGGGAGGCGAAGTACCGCGGCCCGAACCGGCGCCAAGCACGGTTGACGAACTCGCGCCCACTCCCGCAGATGCAGCGCCCGAGCCCGAGGCCCACGGAACCCCGGCCCTTGAGGCTCCCCCAGCGGCAGCGCCGTCCCCCGATGAAACGACCGGGCCGGGGATTCCCAACGCCTTCCGTCTCGCCGGCAATGGCGGCGGCCATCCCTTCATCCTCCCCGGCCGCCGCAAGATCGTCGAGAAGCTCGAGGAAGCAGCCGCGCAGGCGAAGCAGGAGCTCGAGAAGGCCAAGAAGCTGCTCGAGGAGAAGGCCCAGAAGATCCAAGCCGACATGCGGGCGGAGGCGGAGAAGAAGCTCGCCGACGCCAAGGCCGAGTTCGAGAAGAAGTCGGCCGAGTCGGCGGCGAAGATGAAGGAGGAGATCGAGGCGAAGGTGGCCGAGGCGAAGGCCGCCGCCCAGAAGGAGAGCGAGGCGGCGGCGGAACGGATGAAGACGGAGATGGAGCTGCGCGTCAAGGAAGCGCAGGAGCAGGTCCGCCGCGAAAGCGCCGAGGCGCGCGACCAGGTCCGCAAGGAGGTCGAGGAGAAGACGGCAGGCGCCAAGGCCGAAGCGCTGAAGGAATCGGAGGAGACCGCCGCGCGGATGCGCACCGAGATCGAAGCGAAGATGGAGGAAGCCCAAACAGCGGCCAAGCGCCAAAGTGAGGAGGCGGGGAGCGCCGCCAAGGCCGACGTCGAAAGCCAGGTGAAGGCGATTGAAGCCGAGCTCGAAAAGAAGAGCCGCGAGGCGAGCGATCGGCTCGAAGGCAAGCTCCGCGAGATGGAGGAGAAGATCGAATCGGAGCGAGCCCGGATGAACGACTCGCTCGACCGCGTCCGGGCGGCGACGGAGAAGACGCTCGTCCCCCCGGTAGGCGTCCCCCCAGCGTCGCACGGTTCGTCGTCGGCCGCCGCCACGACTTCCGCCGACGGAGCCCTCGCCCAGCCGTCGGCTGGCCACGGCACAACGGCCCCCGGGGGCACTCCTCCGGTCGACATGGCGGAGCGTTTTTTCGGGCATGACCAGTGGCGGAGCCCGTCGACCGTGCCGTTGGCGGTGCTGCTGGGGATGTTCGGCGCCGGGATCGCAGGCACCGCCCTCGCCTTGCGCTTCCGCGACTCGACCGGCCGCTGAAGCACTCCACTCCGCGTGCGCCGCGGGAAAATCGCCATGGAAGGCGCTTTCCACCGACCGCTACACTCCGGCACCGTCCCGTTTCCGGAGCCGATCGATGCCCCACGACCGCCCGCTCGACGATCCCACCACCCACGAATCGGTCACTCCCGTCGGCCCGGTGGACGACCAGATCCCTCCCCGCGTCGTCGCCACGACGACGATCAGTGTCAACCGCCGTCTCGGCCGCGGCGGCCTGGGCGACGTCTACTACGCAAGCGACAAGGCGACCGGGCGCGAGCTGGCCGTCAAGTTTCTCAATGGCTGGGCGGTCTCCCAGGAGGCCCTCCGCGAGAGCTTCCAGTTCGAGGCCACCGTCACGAGCCAACTCGAACACCCAAACATTGTCCCGGTGTACGTCACCGGGGCCACGGACGACGGCCGGCCGTTCTACGCGATGCGACTGATTCCGGGGAAAACCCTCGGTGCTGCGATCAACGAGTTCCACGACCGCCGCCATGCCCACGACGCGGCAAGCGACCGCTCGGCCCGCTACCGCGAGCTCCTCGGCCAGTTCGCGCTTGTCTGCAAGGCGATCGCCTATGCCCATGATCGCGGCGTCCTCCACCGCGACATCAAACCGGCCAACATCATGCTGGGGAAGTTCGGCGAGGTGGTTGTCCTCGACTGGGGGCTCGCGGCGCGGATCGATCGCGATGATCGCGCCAGGGAGAGCGGCGAGCAAAGCATCGTGATGCCGACGATCGCCCTCGATTCGGCCCCGGCGGCAAAACGCGGAATCTCAGGCACCCCGGCCTACATGAGCCCGGAGCAGCACGACGGGGCCGTCCCGGTGGGGCCAGCCAGCGACGTCTACGGCCTCGGCGCGACGCTCTACCACCTCCTCACCGGATCCCCTCCCTACGACGGCGACGTGGCGGCGATCCGCGAGAAGGTGCTCTCCGGCTCGCTCGCCCCGCCGTCACGTGTGAAGCGAGGCGTGTCGCAAGCCATCGAGGCGATCTGCATGAAGGCGTGCGCTCGCGATCCGGTCGATCGCTACGAGACCCCCCTCGAACTCGCCCACGACATCGACGCCTATCTGGCCGACAACCCCGTCAGCGCCTTCCGCGAGCCGCCGCTCCGCCGGCTGGCCCGCTGGACGCGCCGCCACCGTACCATCACGCAACTCGCCGTCGGATCGCTCGCGGTGCTCCTCGTGGGGGCGGCAGTGACCTCGGTGCTCCTCCGCAAGGTGGCCCACGACGAATACCGCTCCCGGCAGACGGCCCTGCGACTGGCGGCCCGGCTCGCGGCGAGCACCGCCGCGCTCCAGATCGACTCCCGCTGGCGGATCCTCGAATACGAAGCCGACAACAACCGTCTCGTCCGCGCGATGGCCGAAGCCGAGGGGAAGCCAGCCGATCCGGCCACGGGGCGGAAGGCCTGGGAAGCGATTCAGGCCGCCGTCGACGAGATCGCCGCCAACACGAAGAACACCGTCGATGCCGAGAGCTGGACGGTGTGCGACGCCAAGGGGGTACAGGTGGCCAGGGCGCCGCTGGCCGACACGATCGGCCGCGACTTCGCCTGGCGCAACTATTTCCATGGCGGCCCCCACGACCTCGAGCCGGGCGCCACGGCCACGCCGATCACCGAGGTCCACCGCTCGACGGTCTACCGAAGCGATTCCACCGGCAAATTGAAGGTGGCCTTCTCGGCGCCGATCTGGAGCGATGCCCAAGGCGCGGCCGACCGACGTGTCCTCGGCGTTCTTCTCATGAGCTTCGACGTCGGCCTCCTCTTCCGGTCGGTCGACGCCATCGGCTCCTGGAACGCCTCACGGGCCCCGTTCTCCGTGGCGGTCATCGACCTCCGCGATGACACGGTCGACGGCGAGCCGAAGGGGGGCTTGGTCCTCGAGAACCCCGAGGTTGCCCGCACCGATCTGTCGAGCTCCCCCGATCTCCAGTTGGTGCGCGCCCCGGCCGATGTGGTCAATCGGCTCAAGGATTCGTTCCACCGACACGCGGAGTTCGGCAAGCCGGCCCGCCAGCCCCACGATGTCGGGGGCGACAACGGGCTCGATGCCGAAATCATCGGGCTCTTTCCCGGGACGCTCCGCCAGTTGATGGGGGGAAGCGGCGACGGGCCGCAGATCGCAGCCGCCGAGCCGATCCGGATCCTCGGTCGCCCGGATCGGCTTTCCGATGTCGGCTGGGCCGTCCTCGTTCACGAACGCTGACCGCTCACACGTCCGGCAATTCAAACCCCTTGCGGCGCTCGCGGACAAGCAGCGCGTCGGCAGCGGTGTCGCCCACGAACTTCTCGGCAACCGGATCCCAGCGGAGCGGACGGCCGACCGCGCGGGCGATGTTGGCAAGATGACAGACCGTCACCGAGCGATGCCCGATCTCGACATCGGCCACCGGCTTCTCCCGCGTTTTTATGCAGTCGAGCCAGTTTTGGAGATGGTGCCGCGCCTGCCAGAGAGCGAGGGCATCGGACCACTTCCGCTCCTCCTCGGCGACGTCGACCGCCTCGAGGAGCTTCTGGGCGATCTCAGGGGGATTGCTCGTCACCTTGTTGCGGTTGATCTCGAGCTTTCCCTTCTCCCCGACGAACACCGCTCCCCCCATCGGCCCGGATTCGAGGATGAACTTCACCTCGAGGCCGTTGGCGTAGGTCATCACCACCTGGCCGTTTGGCCCCTCGGTAACGGGCGTCACCGCCACCGGGCCTGTTGCATCAGCGCCGAGGGCCCACTGGATCTGATCGACGCCATGAGCGCCCCAGTTCGTCATCTCGCCACCGGCGAAGTCACGCCATCCCATCCACCCCATCCACTGGGCGCTAAAGGGGCGGTCGGCGGCTTGGTTGAGCCAGGCGCTCCAGTCGAGGCCGGTGGGGATCGGCTCCTCCGCCGGCAGCGGCGTCGGAGTCGGAGCGGAGCTGCCGTAGTTCACCGCGCGGACCTCGAGAAGCTTTCCAAGCCCCCCGTTGCGAACGAACTCGCACGCCAGCCGGTTGATCTCCATCGAGCGCTGCTGTGTCCCCACCTGGACAACCCGCTCATGCCGCCGGGCCGCCTTGACCAGTGCCCGCCCCTCCGCAACGTAGAGCGTCAGCGGCTTCTCGGCATAAACATCCTTGCCAGCCTGACAGGCATGGATGCAGGGGAGGACGCGCTGAAACTCCCCCGTTCCCACAATCACCGCATCGATGTCGGCGCGGTCGAGGATCCGGCGGTAGTCGACATAAACCGGCCACGCCGCCCCCTTCTTTTCCCGAAAGGCATGCGCCCGGGGCACGTTGACATCGCACAGCGCCACGATGTCGGCTCCCTCCGGAAGCTGCTCGAGGAGGAGCGAGGCGCGGCCGCCGACGCCGATGGCGCCGACGCGGAGCTTTTCGTTGGGCCCCGGGGCCGATCGCCCCACGCGGGGGAGAAGGGCGACGCCCGCCGCTGCTCCTGCTCCGAGGAGCAGAGTCCGCCGATCAACGCCGAGCCGACGGGCAATCCGGGTCATTTCGTCCCCTCCTGAATGAACACGAAGCCACCCTTCTTGTTTCCGATCACGATGTCGGGCCGCTTGTCGCCATTGAGATCGCCGACGGCCAGTTGCGTCCCCACACCGGAAGCGTCGTCGATCTTGTGCGCCGTCCACGAAACCTTCTTGTCGGCGTCGCGGTGAAGCTTGAACCAGCAGAGGTAGGGGCTGCCGGCCGGGTCGGGATCCCCCTGCGGCCCATGGGCCCAGAACCGCTTGCCGGTGACGAGGTCCTTGAGGCCGTCGCCATCGATGTCGACAAGCCCCACCGAATGGAGCTGCGAAAACTGCACCCCGTCCAGCGTCTCGTCAGCCTTGTCAGAGAGGATGCGGTGCTCGACGAAGTCGATGGCTCCGTCTTTTTTCACACTCTCGAACCACGACAGCCCGTAGCCGTGGCCGGCGAGGCTGGTGATCACGTCGAGATCACCGTCGGCGTCGACGTCATAGGTGTGCATCTGGGCGCCGCCGGTGCCGAAGGCGAACGGGTGCTTCGTCCAGGCAGGGGGCGTGCTGCCGGCAGCCACCGGCGCCGGTTGCTCCCACCATCCCCCGGCCATGAGGAGATCGGGGCGACCGTCACCGTTGACATCGCCGACGCCGAGGCCGTGCTGATACTGCCCCCAGCTCTCCTTCTCGGAGCAGGGGGTGAAGGTCCAGCGCTCTGTGGCGGTCTTGTCGGACGGGGTCGCGAAACCGAGCACGCCACCGGTGTGGAAGACGAGTTCGGCCTTGCCGTCGCCGGTGACGTCGAGGAAGTCGGGGGCCTCGTTGTCGACCACCGGGTGGACGAGATGCTTCCCCCAGCCCCCCTGCGAGGCCTTCACGGTAGCGCTGTCCTTGCCGGGATTGCGGAACCAAGCCACTTCCTTCCCGGGCCACTCGTTGACGAGGACATCGAGCCAGCCGTCGCCATCGATGTCGCCGACGCCGGTCATGAAGTTGTTGGAATACTGGTTGGGGTCGAAGTCCTTGGCGGGATAGATCTCGTGCCGCTCCTTGAACTCCGGCCCGGCATACCAGTAGGGGCCGTAGACGGCGTCGCCGTGGCCGTCCTTGTCGATGTCGCCGACGCCAGCAGCCTCGGCATGGAACTTGTCGGTGAGGATCACCTTGCGGAACGTCGGCGGAGCGGCCGACGCCCCGGCAGCGATGATCACGGCGAAGGCCCCGAGCCCGGTCCCGAACAGTCGAACACGCATGGCATCTCTCCAGACATTGGAAGGTAAACGCAGCGAGGGACCGATCCGCCCCCCTTCGAGAAACCCAAAGTTCGAACAGAATACCCCAAACCGATGCGCCCGTCGCGGGGCCGCGGTAGACTCTTGCCCGCTCGCCAGCCCTGCCGCTCCGCCGACGCCACGGTCGCCCCGACCGTGCCCCCACCGACTCACCATGCACGTCGTCGTCCTCTTCCGCTATTTCTGGCCCGAGTCGCGCGTCTCCGAGGAGCCCCACATGCTCCGCGAGATCGTCCATCGGCACGTGGCCCGGGGGGACACCGTCGACGTCATCTGCGGCTCGGCCGACGACTGCCGGGAGGCCTGGGCCCGCGAGTTTCCCGAGCGTGTTCGGATCAGCAGTTTTCGGGCCCCCGTCGACCGCAATGGCCCGCTCTTCGTTCGCGTGCTCAACTCGGCCCGGCTCCTCGTCCGCGGCCTGGCGGCACTCCTCTGGCCAGGCCGCATCGACCTGCTCTATCTCTTCACCTACCCCCCCGGCTTCGCCGGGGCGATCATCGCCTTCTGCCGCGTCTTCCGGCGCCGCACCCGGATCCTCTTCAGCTTCCAAGACAACCTCGAATACCGGATCGGCAATCCACTCATCCGCGCCTGCTACCGGGCCTACAACCGCTTCTGCGTCTCCCACGCCACCGTCACCACCGTCCTCTCCGAAGAGATGCGGAAGCACCTCCTCGAAACGGTTCCGCCACGCTCCCGGGCGAAGGTCGGCGAGCGGATCGAGGTCGTGAACAACTTCTACGCCGAGGACGTCGATCCCGAGCGTGCCACGCCCGCCAAGGCCCACGACATCCTCTATGCCGGCAACCATGGCCCGGGGCAGAACCTCGCCTTCTTCATCGAGGCGGTTGCGCGCTGCCGTCCGGAATCGTCTCCGCGAATCGTCTTCTACGGCGGTGGCACGGAGAAGGAGGCTCTTCAAACGCTCGCCAGCGAGCGCCGGGCCCCGATCGAGTTCCGCGATCCGGTCGACCGGCAGACGATCGCCACCGAGATGCAGGCCGCCCGGTACGGACTCGTGGCGATGCTCCCTGAGCTTCCCCGATACGCCTTCCCGTCGAAGATCATCGCCTACACCTGCAATGGCACCAAGGCGCTGCTGATGTGCGATCCCGACGGGCCCCTCGGCGCTTGGGTCGTCGCTGAACGGCTCGGCGACGTCCTCGATGTCACGGACTTCGATCGGGCAGCGAAGGGACTCGAAGCCCTTCTTGCAGCGACCGACGACAGCGATCCCCGCGACACGGCCCGGCGTGCCGCCACGCTCTTCGGCAAGGATGTGTTCCTGGCAAAGATCGAGGCGATCCTCACCCGGATCTTTGCTTGAGGCCCGATCGCCTGACGCAAGGCCCTGCCGGCCCGCCACACCGCCAGGTCGGCGTCATTCGCCGGCGAACAGTTCCTCGCCGGCGTGCGACTCGAGAAACTCGTGGCGCACCGTCCGCTCGATCGCCGTCGGAAGCGCGACGGGAGCCGTGAACCCCGTCGCCGGCGCGGCTGAGGTGAACGACGTCTCCGCGCAAAACTTCCGCACCCGCACGCGGCTGATCGGAAACGTCCGCCCCGACATCCGCGCCACCAGGTCAAACGCCGTGCCGATCGCCATCCCCACCGGGAAGGGAATGCGGAGCCCGACACTCGGTGCCTTCCCCATCAGACCGCGGACCCGGCAGACGAGGTCGTTCATCGAGAGGTCGGGCTGATCGACATAGTTGCACAGATGGAGGCCGACCGGGAGGGAGAGGCAGTGGTCGAAGAAGGCCACGACATTCCCCACGTAGGCCATCGACTTGTGGTTGCGGCCGTTGCCGATCATGGCGAACCGGCCGGTGGCGATCTGGCGGAGAAGGTTGTAGACGTTGCCGCGGTTGTTCTCGCCGAACACGACCGTCGGGCGGACGATGACGAGCGTCCGCCGGTCAGGGGCCTCGGCGTGCCAGCGGCGCAGCTCCCCCTCGGCGCCCCACTTCGTCCGGCCGTATTCGTTGAACGGCGCGATCGCCCCATCCTCGCCGGTGTGCGCCGGCGCCATCCCGTACACCGCCACGCTGCTCGTGAACAGGATCGTGTCGATGTTCCGTGCCGTCGCCGCCCGGCAGACGTTCGCCGTCCCGGTGACATTCACATCGTGATAGAGCGACAGCGGCCGGACGTCGTCGCGGTGCTCGGCGGCGAGATGGATGATCGGCGCGCCGGCGACAAGTCCGTCGGCAAGGGCATCGGCGTCGCGGATGTCGCGGATCACCGAGCATTCAGGGAAGCGGCGACTGGCAACCTTGTCGACGATCGTGAACGCCGGGCCCCCGTCACGGGCAAACCGCTCGCACAGCCGGGTGCCGATGAAGCCGCTCCCGCCGATCACGTTGACGTGATCGATGCCGGAGGGAAGCGATGGCGGGGGTGTTTTGGGCGTGGGCGTCATTGCCGACGGGCTCCTTCAGGCATCCCGCCGCCAGACGACGCGGTTCACGTAATCGGTGTAGCTGATGATGATCCGCAGCACCTTGTCGGAGACATTCGGCATCGAATAATCGCCGACGAGGCGGAGCGTCCGATCCACGCCGCGTGGTTGCGTGGCGAGGATCGCCAATCCCTGCCGAACGCGATCGAGCTCGAGCCCCACCATCATCACCGCTGCCTCTTCCATCCCCTCCGGCCGCTCGTGGGCCTCGCGGATGTTGAGGGCCGGGAAGTTGAGGATCGACGACTCTTCGCTGATCGTGCCGCTGTCGGAGAGCACAGCGCGGGCTTCCGTCTGAAGCTTGACGTAGTCGTGGAAGCCGAGCGGCTTGAGGAGACTGACGCGCGGATCGAACGCCACCCCTGCCGCATCGACGCGCTTCCGGGTTCGCGGATGCGTCGAGACGATCACCGGCAGGCCGTGGTCCGTGGCGAGGGCGTTGATGATCGCCACGAGCCGGTGGAAGCTCCGCTCCGACTCGATGTTCTCCTCGCGGTGGGCGCTGACGACGAAATACTCGCCGGCTTTGAGGCCGAGCCGACCGAGGACGTCGGAGGCCTCGATCCGCGGCCGCTCATGCTCGAGGACCTCGAACATCGGGCTGCCGGTCTTGATGACGAGATCGGGCCGTAGCCCCTCGCGGAGGAGGTATTCGCGGGCGATCGAGCTGTAGCAGAGATTGACGTCGGCCACGTGATCGACAATCCGCCGATTGATCTCCTCCGGCACGCGCTGATCGAAGCAGCGGTTCCCGGCTTCCATGTGAAACACCGGAATCTTGCGCCGCTTCGCCGGGATCACCGCCAGGCAGCTGTTGGTGTCGCCAAGAACGAGGAGCGCCTCCGGTTTCTCTACCGCAAGGACGTCGTCGACGGCGCCGATGATCCGCCCGATCGTCTGCGCGGCGCTCCCCGATTGGCCAGGGAGCGGGGTCGCTGTGTCGAGGAAGTGATCGGGCCGCTTCACCCGCAGATCCTCGAAGAAGATCTGGTTGAGCTCGTAGTCGTAGTTCTGCCCGGTGTGGACGAGGACATGCTCACAGTGCTCGTCGAGGCGCTCGAGGACCCGAGACAGCCGAATGATCTCAGGCCTCGTCCCCACAACCGTCATCACCTTGAGACGCTTCATCCGTCGACCTTCATGGCTATGGTGTCGGGGCGATCACGGTCGAAAAGTTCATTGGCCCACAGCATCACGATCAGCTCATCATCGCCGATATTCGTGACGTCGTGGGCCCAGCCCGGGGCCGTCTCCACAATCGTTCCCTCGCCCCCGCGAACAGTGAGCTCATGGCGCTCAGCCGTAACGACGTGCCGGAAGCCGAACCGGGCAGTCCCCCGAATGACGAGGAACTTCTCGGTCTTCGAGTGGTGGTAGTGGCCGCCGCGGGTGATTCCCGGGTGGGCCGTGAAGTAGCTGAATTGCCCCGAGTCGAGCGTTCGCAGCATCTCCACGAACTCCCCACGCG
>CAMCCR010000051.1 GCA_945873085.1 Candidatus Kuenenia stuttgartensis
CGACTCGAGCGCCTGGAGCGGATTCTGCGCCACGAACACGCCAATCGGCCCCTGCTGCGGCAGGAAGGCGGTGGCCCGGGCGACCATCGCCTCGAGGGCGTCACGCGTCACCGGCTCGGCGCCCGATGGCGGCGATGAATCAGACATGCGTCATCCTTGGTGTGCATCACCCGTGTCGGTCAAATCGTAGCGTGGCGAGGCACGGGGCGTCACCGGCAGGGCGCGGGGCACCGAGGCTCGCCGAGGCGCCTTCCTCTCCATTCCCTTGGCCGCAGTCCTGTCGGAAGTGGCTATGATCTTTCTGCCCAGTCCCTTTCTTTCCCTCCCCTTCCCTGCCCTTCCCTTCTCTGGAGAACCGGCACATGAAGCGTTCCGCCCAGTCTTCCTGCAGCTCCCGATCGAACTCGCGATCGATGGTCTTCGCATGGCTCCTGCTGGCGGCATGGCTTCCGTGCCTCCCCCATCCGATGACGCTCGCCACCGAACCGACGCCGATCAACAGTCCCTGGACAGGCCCCTACGGCGGCGTGCCGCCGTTCGACAAGGTTCGCGTCGAAGATCTCGGCCCGGCGCTCGAGGTCGCGATCGCCGCCGAGCTCGACGCCGTCGCGAGCGTCGCCGCTGACCCAGCCGTGCCGACGTTTGCCAACACAATTGATCCGCTCGAGAAGGCGACCCGCGACTTCGAGCGAGTCCAGACGATCTATGCAATTTGGGGGGGCAATCTCTCCGATGACGCCGTTCAGAAAGTCGAGCGCGAGATGGCGCCGAAGTTGGCAGACCTTGCAGACCGGATCTTCCAGAATCAAAAGCTCTTCGACCGCATCAAGGCGGTCTACGACGCAAGGAAGACTGCTGGGCTCACTCCAGAACAGCAGCGCCTCGCCTGGCTCGTGTACACCGACTTCGTCCGTGGTGGGGCGGCGCTTGACGATGCGGCAAAGAAGGAGATGGCGGCCATCAATCAAGAGCTCGCCACGCTCTCCACGAAGTTTTCCCAGAATGTCCTCAAGGACGAGAACGACGGTCTCGTGATCATCGACGCCGCCGCCGGGCTCAAGGGGCTGGCAGAGGCGCACGTGACGGCCGCCGCCGCGGCCGCCGACGCTCGGGGTCACAAAGGGAAATGGGTGATCCAAAACACCCGCTCGAGCGTCGAGCCGTTCCTCACCTATGCCGACGACCGCGAGCTCCGCCGCAAGGTGTTCGAGATGTTTGTGAGCCGCGGCGACGGCGGCGGTGCCACCGACAACAACACCACGATCCGCCAGATCCTCGAGCTCCGCGCCCGTCGCGCCCGCCTCCTCGGCCACGCCACGCACGCCCACTGGCGTCTCGACAACTCGATGGCGAAGACCCCCGACCGCGCCATGGCGCTGATGGAGGAGGTGTGGGGGCCGGCCGTGGCTGAAGTGAATCAGGAAGTGGCTGACATGCAGCAAATCGCCGCCGCCGAAGGGGCGAAGATCGAGATCGAGCCCTGGGACTACCGCTACTACGCCGAGAAGGTGCGGAAGAAGCTCTACGACCTCGACGAATCGGAGATCGTTCCCTACCTCCAGGTCGACAAGCTCCGTGAAGGGATGTTTCACACCGCGGCGAAGCTCTTCGATCTCCACTTCACGCCGGTACCTGAAAGGTCTGTGCCCGTCTTCCACCCCGATGTGAGGGTGTGGGAGGTGAAAGATGGCCAGGGGAAGCATGTGGGGCTTTGGTATTTCGATCCCTACGCGAGGCGTGGGAAGCGGTCGGGAGCATGGATGAATGCCTACCGCAATCAGGAGCGCTTCGACGGCGAAACGACGACGATCGTCTCCAACAACTCCAACTTCGTGAAGGCTCCCCCGGGGGAGCCGACGACGATCTCCTGGGAAGACGCGACCACCCTCTTCCATGAGTTTGGCCATGCCCTTCACGGGCTCTGCTCGAACGTCAGCTATCCGTCGCTCTCCGGCACGAACGTGGCCCGCGACTATGTCGAGTTTCCCTCCCAGATCCTCGAGCACTGGCTCCCCACCCCCGAGATCCTCTCGGGCTACGCCCTCCACGTGGAGACAGGGAAGCCGATCCCCGAAGAACTCGTGGCGAAGATCAAGAAGGCGGAGACGTTCAACCGTGGATTTAAGACGGTCGAGTTTCTCGCCAGTGCCCTGGTCGACATGAAGCTCCATCTCTCCACGCCGACGGCCGACCCCGACGCTTTCGAGCGCGATACGCTCGCCGCCCTCGACATGCCGCGGGAGATCGTCATGCGCCACCGCACGCCCCACTTCAACCACGTCTTCTCGGGCGACGGCTACTCGGCCGCCTACTACAGCTATCTATGGAGCGACGTCCTCACCGCCGACGCCTGGGAAGCCTTTACCGAGGCGGATGGCCCGTGGGATCCGGCCGTGGCCAAGCGGCTGAAGGCCCACGTCTTCTCGGTCGGCAACACCGTCGACCCGGCCGACGGCTACCGGGCCTTCCGCGGCAAAGATCCGGGCACCGGCGCCCTGATGCGGAAGCGCGGCTTCGAAGCCGCGGCGGAGTGACGGGGGGAGCGCCGCCAAGATCCTTTGGCTTTGACATCGGATCAGAATCGCCAGATGTCGAGCACGATCACCGTCGGCGGGTCGTCGAGAACGTCAAACAGCACGGCCAGCGGAGCGACGACACCGAGCCGAATCGTGTCGTACCGCGATTCCCCGAAATCGAGCGGGCCGCGGGCGAGCCAAAAATCGATTTCGCGGATCCAGAGGAGGCAAGCCTCCCGGTCGGCAGCGTCCCGGATCAGCGCCTGTAACGTCTCGTCTGCCTCAGGGGACCAGAAGACAACATGGCTCATCGGGAATCCGCCGGCCTAGCACTCTCTTCAGCGAGGCCGCTGAGAATCTCGTCGAGCGTCCGACCGGGCCGGGCCTGACGGCGGCGCTCGATCTCCGCGACGGAGAGGGGCATGACGAGATCGGCCGGTGGCAGGCCGTGCTTCACCCCTTCCGGGACAAAATGCCCGATGACGCGACCGGCGCCGTCACAGAGCTCGACCATTCCGCTAGCACCGCGGAGTTGGCTGCATGCCGCAGTATCGAGTTGGATTCGTACCATTCGATGCTCTCCTTACGAGACGCCTCCAAAATACGGATGTTCAGCCACCGCGGTCAAGCGCGCCCCCGAGGCCTACCGGCCGCGCCTTCAGCCGATCACCGACTCCGGCGATTCGATCGCTCGACGGAGGTCGTCGAGAAACCGGGCGGCCGGGCCGCCGTCGACGCGGCAGTGGTCGAAGGTGAGCGAGAGCGTCATCAGGTCGCGGATCGCGATCGATTCGGCGCCGCTTGAGTCGGCGACGACGACCGACTCGCGGCGGATCGCCCCCACGCCGAGGATCGCCGTCTGGGGTCCATTGATGATCGGCGTGAACTCATCGATCCGGAAGCCGCCGAGATTCGTGATCGTGAACACGCCCCCCTCCATCGCCGCAGCGGGGAGCTTTTGAGTGCGGGCTTTTTCAATCAGCTCGCGTGATTCAGCCGTGATCTCCGCAAGCGTCCGCCTGCCAACGTCGCGAACCACCGGCACGAGGAGCCCGGCCTCGGTGTCGACGGCGATCCCGATGTGGAGGCTGTCTGCGTCGGGGTAGACAAGGGCACCGGAAAGATCCCAGCAGCCGGCCAGGCTCGGATGCCGTAGGAGCACGTCGGCGACGAGCTTGGCGAGGAGATCGGTGTAGGCAGGCAGCGGCAGCGTGCCGGAAAACTTCAGCCGACTGCGAAGCGCCGCCAGGGCCGTGACGTCGGCACGGGTATGGAGCGTGACCGGGGCGTTTTCAGCTTGGCTCGCGAGCATCCGCTCAGCGATCGTCCGCCGCCGCTTCGGCAGGCCGGCGAGGCGCGAGGGCGGCTTCGAAGAGGCCCCGGCTGCTGCAGGTCGGGCCGCCGCCCCGAGCACGTCGGCCTCGCGCACCCGTCCCCCCCGGCCGCTGCCGGGGAGCAAGGCCCAATCAACGCCCAGACGGGAGGCCGTGGCCCGGGCCCGCGGCGTCGCAGGCCTACGGCCTCCGGGGACGCTTCGCGTCGCGCCTCCGACGCTTGCCACGGCCACATGAAACACGTCGTCGGCCATGATCCGCCCAGCGGGGCCTGAGCCGGCGACCGTTGCCACATCAACGCTCAATTCCCGCGCCAGGCGACGGACCGTCGGCGAGGTCGGGCCGCCCACCGGGCCGGTCGGGCGGGCCGCCAGGGGCACTGGTGACGCCGGGGCTGCGGCGGCCGCAGCGGGAGCCGGATGGCTTGGCACTGTGGCCGGTGCCGCCGCGGGAGCCTGCGGCACTTCGGGTGCGTAGGCAGGCGGCGTTTCGCCGTCGGCGAGCAGCCAACCGATGAGCGTGCCGACCTTGACCACCGCCCCTTCCCCCGGGGCGCCGGACGGCACATAAAGAATGCCGCCGTCGATCGACTCCACCGGCTCGACCGACTTCTCCCCTTCGAGTTCGAAGAGGGGCTCGCTCGGCTTCACCCGGTCGCCTTGCGCCTTTAACCAGCGCACGAACGTCCCTTCCTCCATCGACCAACCGAGACGTGGAATGCGGATGTCGTAGGCCATGGTTTTTCTCTGCGTTTCCTACTCGGCGACGATCGCCCGGATTGCGGCCAGGCAATCGTCGGCATTCGGCACGACGACCGCTTCGAGCGACGGGGCATAGGGCGTCGGCACGAAGGCTCCGGTCAGCCGGCGGACCGGGGCATCGAGAAAATCAAACCCCTCATCGGCAACGCGGGCGGCAACCTCGGCTGAGAATCCGCACGACGCCGGCGGCTCATCGACGACAAGGAGCCGACCGGTGCGCTCCACCGAGGCAAGGATCGTCGCCATGTCGAGCGGCGAGACCGTCCGCGGGTCGATGAGCTCGACGTCGATCCCCTCAGCCAAGAGCTGGTCGCAGACACTCGACACGAGCTGCACCATCCGCGCCAGCGCCACCACCGTCACATGCCGGCCGCAGCGGACGACATTGGCGACGCCGAAGGGGATGTCATAAAGCCCATCAGGGACAGGGGTCTTGTGCCCCATCAATTCGCGGTGTTCGAGAAACAGGACCGGATCGCTGCCGCGGAGGGCGTGCGTAAACAGCCCCTTGGCATCGGCAGCATTGGAGGGGACAACGACCCGCAGCCCCGGCACCTGCGCATACATCCCGTAGTAGCTGCCGGAATGATGGGTGGCGGCACAGTGGCCGATGCCGATGCAGCCGCGGAGGATCACCGGCATCCGCAGCCGGCCACTCGACATGTAGCGCATCTTCGCGATCTGATTGATGATCTCGCCGGCCGAATCGAGGACGAAGTCGGCAAACATGAAGTCGATCACCGGCCGGGCGCCAGCCATTGCCGCGCCGCAGGCAAGCCCCACGAAGCCGCGCTCGCAGATCGGCGTGTCGCAGAGGCGCTCGGGGCCGTACTTGGCAAACAGCCCGGTCGTCGTGGCGAAGTTGCCGCCGCGGACGCCGATCCCTTCCCCCATCACGAAGATCGACGGATCGGCCGCCATCGCCTCGTCGAGCGCTTGCAGCGTCCCCTGAGCCCAGGTCCGCGGCGGGCCCTCGCTGTTGACGCCGTGCGCCTGCGGCGGCACCGGCCCCGAGGGCTCCGTGACGGCGTAGACATCCTCGACTGCCGTGGCCGGCGCCGGTGGCGGGCTCGCTTCGGCCGCGGCCCGCGCTCGAGTCACGACAGCCTGGACGTCGGCCTCAATCGCCGCGAGATCCCCCTCCAGAACGCCAAGCTGTCCGAGGACGCCCCGCAGCCTGGCGATCGGGCACCTCTGTTTCCAGGCGTCGACTTCCTCGCGGGTGCGGTAGGTGAAGTCGCCCATCCCCTCGGAATGGGCCCGGGTGCGGTAGGTGCGGCATTCAAGGAGCGTGGCCCCGTCGCCCCCTCGCGCCCGCTCCACCGCCTCGCGGGCGGCCGCATGGACGGCGACGACATCGTTGCCATCAAGCTCCACGCCGGCGAGGCCGTAGGAGGCGGCCCGGCGGCCGACCTCGGGGATGCCGCTTGAGTAACTGAAGGGAACTTCGGTGGCGAAGCCGTTGTTCTCGCAGACGAAAAGCACCGGCAGCTTCCAGATCGCTGCCATGTTGAGCCCCTCGTGGAAGGCGGCATTGTTGACGGCACCATCGCCAAAGAAGGCGACCGCCACGGCACCGGTCTTCTGGAGCTTGGCCGCATATCCGGCCCCACAGGCCTGGAGAATGCAGGGGCCAACGATGCCGCTGGTGCCCATCATCCCGATCTCGGGGGCAAACAGGTGCATCGAGCCACCGCGGCCGCGCGAGCAGCCGGCCGCCCGGCCAAACAGCTCGGCACACAGATCAGCCGGGGGCATCCCCTTGGCAAGGGCATGGCCATGGCCGCGGTGGGTGCTGAAGACGGTGTCGCTCTTCGAGAGATGCCCACAGACGCCGACGGCCACCGCCTCCTGGCCGACATACGTGTGGCAGGCCCCATGGACGAGGCCGCGTGTGTGGCTGCGGGCCAGTTCCTCTTCGGTGAGGCGGATGACGAGCATCGCCCGGAAGCGGTCGAGGAGGATGTCGATATCGGAGGCAGCGGCAGAAGTCGTCATCAGGGTGGCCCGACAAGAGGAGGCAGACACGGTTGAGCGGAAGACGAACGACCCACGAAATCAGGACGGCGGCGAGGAAAAACCGCGGCTGCCGCCGGCGTTCATCGCCATGTTGCCACCATCCATCGGGATCAGGGCCCCGGTGATCCAGGAACTCGAGTCGGAGGCAAGAAACACGATCAGCCCCTGGATGTCGTCGGGGCGGCCAAGCCGGCCGGCGGGGATCCCGGAGAGCCACTTCTGCTCGATGGTGGGATCGGCGGCGATCCGCTTCTCGAGCGACGGATTGCGAACCTGCGCCGGGAGGATCGCATTCACGCGCACCCCGCCGCCGGCCCATTCGGTGGAAAGCTCTCGCGTCATCTGCACCACTGCTCCCATCGCCATGCTGTAGGCGATGTGGCCGCGGCCGAGGGCCGTCATGCTCGCCAGCGACCCCGTATTCACAATCGAGCCACTTCCCGCAGCGAGCATCCGCCGCCCCGCCTGCTGGCAGAGGGCGAAGCGTCCGACGACGAGGTTTTCGAGCACCTCCCGCAATTGCTCCACCGAAAGCTCGCGGGGGTCGGCGAGGATCCCCTCGCCGGCGATGTTGGCGAGAAAATCGATCCGGCCAAGCTCACCATCGAGCCACGTAAACAGCTCCTCGGCGGCCTTCGAGCTCGAGACATCATGCTCGCGGGCGAAGGCCGTGCCCCCGCCAGCGGCGATCGCTTCGCCGGTCCGCATCATGCCGGCGGCGTCGCGATCGAGCATCACGACGGTGGCCCCGTGGGCGGCGAGCGCCAGCGCACTAGCCCGCCCCAGGCCGCTGGCCGCTCCCGAAACGACCGCCACTTTTCCTTCGAGATCGAACAGGCCGTCAGCCACGAGAGTTGTGCTCCAGATTCTTTCTTGCCCGCAGCGTCGGCCATTCGAGCGTCCGCCACGCGACCAGCGCCATGGCGACGCCCCACAGCATGATGGCGACCAGCGGCCCGATGCCGAAACTGCCAACCATCGACGGAGCGATGATACCGCCGATGTTGGCCACGGAGTTGATCAGCGCGATCCCTGCCGCCGCCGCTACGCCGCCAAGGAAGAGCGGCGGCAGCGCCCAGAAGACCGGCAACACCGCCATCATTCCCGCCTGGGCCACGCACAATCCCGCCAGCTTCGTCCACGGATCCCCCCCCTGCCAGGCGAAGTACCAGCCGACCGCTGCGGCCGTCAGTGATCCGGCAATGAGCGTCGACCGCGATCGACTCCGGTCGGAGATCCGGCTGACGACCACCATCGCCACCACCGAAAGGATGCTCGGGAGCGTTGTGAGGAGCCCCACCTTCCAGAAGGTGCCGTCACTGGTGGCGAGGAGTGGCTCGAAGGAATCCTTGACAAGCTTGGGGAGATAGGAGCCAGTGACATTCGTGCCGACGGCGACGCTGAAGTAGAGGGCGATCAGCACCCAGACCCGCGGGTCGGCAAGCGCTCCGAGCTTCTCATGGCCCCCGACGCTCGACCGCACGCCCACTTCGGCCACGATCTCACGCTCGAGCCAGTCGCGCTCGTCGGCGGCAAGCCAGGCGGCATCGCGGGGGCTATCGGGGAGATACCAGAGCACGGAGAATCCCAGGAGGATCGCCGGGATCCCCTCGAGGATGAACAGCCACTGCCAGCCGGCGAGGCCCCCCGTCCCCTGGAAGCCATCCATGATGGCGCCGGAGATCGGATTGCCGAGGATGTTCGAAATCGGGATCGCGAGCATGAAGCCAGCGACGACGCGGGCCCGCTTCGCCGCCGGAAACCACGCCGTCAAATAGTAGATGATCCCGGGGAAGAAGCCCGCCTCCGCGACGCCGAGGAGGATCCGGGCGCCGTAGTAGCTCCCTGGCCCGGTGACGAAGGCCGTGAGCATCGACACAAACCCCCAGGTCACCATGATCCGGGCGATCCAGGTCCGGGCCCCGAAGCGACGCAGCAACAGATTGCTCGGCACCTCGAAGAGGAGATAGCCGACGTAGAAGAGGCCGTAGCCGAGATCGATGACGGCATTGGAGAGCGAGAGGTCTTCGGTCATCTTCAGCCGCGCGAAGCCGACGTTCGAGCGGTCGATGATGTTGAAGACATAGAGGAGCGCGAGGAACGGCACGAGCCGCCACGCCACCTTGGCAAGCGTCCGTCTCCCGATCGCTGATTCGTCACCGGTCGCGTCCATTCCGCCTCCTTCGCTGCATCCAACGGTGGGAAAAAGGTGGCTGCCACCTTTCCCCCCCCCTGTTTCCCAATTTTCCCGTATCGTCCGCTCACACGCCGGTAAGCCGCTCGGCCTGCTCCTCGGCCACGGGATTGGTGAGCGTGCCGATCCCCTCGATCTCGATCGACACCGAATCACCGGCACGGAGGAAGACCGGCGGGGTGTGGGCAAAGCCGACGCCGTGCGGCGTGCCGGTGAGGATCACCGTGCCGGGGCGGAGCACGCTCGACGCCGAGAGAAACTCGATCAGCGTCGGCACGTCGAAGATCATGTCGTCGGTGTTCCAATCCTGCATCACCCGGCCGTTGAGGACGGTGCGGATCTTGAGGGCATTGGGATTGGCGATCTCGTCGCGCGTCACGAGCACCGGCCCGAGCGGACAGAAGGTGGCAAACGTCTTCCCGCGGCACCACTGCCCTCCCCCGCCCTGCCGCTGCCAATCGCGGGCGCTGACGTCGTTTGCACACGTGTAGCCGAGGACATGCTCGAGGGCGTGTTCCCGCTTGACGTTGTGGCAGGTCTTCCCGATCACGACCGCCAGCTCGCATTCGTAGTCGACTTCGCGGCTGTCGAGTCGGCGCGGCAGGACGATCGGGTCGCCGGGGTTTTGCACGGTGCCTGAGTTCTTCATGAACAGCACCGGATGAGAGGGAATCGCCTGCTTCCCCTCCTCGGCATGGCGCCGGTAGTTGAGACCGATGCAGAGGATGTCGCGCGGCTCGACGGGGGCAAGGCGCTTCTCGACCCGAGCCACTTCCCCGGTATCGACGAGGTCGCCAAACAGTTCCCCCTCGAGGAGCGTGACGCGGCCGTCGCCATGTTCGTTGCCGAGGTGCTCGTGGCCTTTGGTCGCAAAGCGGACGATCCGCATCGGGGCTTCTCCGGAGGTGGGTCAGGGGTGTGAGGGCTGGATCAGGGCTGGATCAGGGGGACAGGGTGAGGGAACGTCGGCAACGGCGGGTCAGTCACCGACGAGGGCGATCGCCCGGCCGTAGCCGCCGCGCGTGCCGGCGATCTTCACCGGGGCAAAGAGGAAGAAAGCGTCTTGGTCGGCGATCGCGCCGACGTTCGTGAGATATTCGATGACGGCCATCTCCGCCGTGGCCGCCGCCCAGTCGATGGAGTGCGACTCGGCAGCATCGACGCCGCCGAGCGTCGGCCCATCGGTGCCGAGGCAGCGGATGCCGCGCTTCGCGAGCCAGAGGATCGCTTCGGGCGTCGGCTGCGGCCAGCCCTCCGCCTCGCCAGCAAGCGGCGCGACAAACATCGCGTCTTTCTCCGGGGCCGCCGGGAGCGGTCGGAAGCGGTCGTCGGAATAGCCCGACCAAAAAACCACCACCTCACCGGGGAGAAACGGCCGCGTCGCCTCGTGCTCCTCGAGAAACGCCCGGTTGATCACCGGCCCGGCTGGCTTGTCGGCGTCGAAGGCCCCCGCCCCGCGCATCCCGCGGACATCGACGACATGCGCCGGCCCCATCAGCTGCGAAAGCTCCGCCGACTCCGTCCGCACCGTCGCCGCCGGAAGCGCCCCGTAGCGGGCCTCGTGGGCCGCGATCCGTGCAAGCACCGCCGGCTCGGCCGCTTCGAGCTCGGCCCGGTTGGCAGGCAGGGAGAACGACGGGAGCACGAGATGCGTGCCGGCCATGCTGTCGAAGAGGTGGGTGAGCGCGAAGAACGGGCCGCGGGCGGCGCCGAACTTGTTGAGCACCTTGCTCACGTACCGCCCCCCTTCCTCCCCTGGCCCGCGCCCCGGCCAGACCACCGGGAGATCCTCGTCGAGCGTCACGGAGAGATCGACCACCCGCCGGGCCCGCGCCCGCGCGACAAGCTCGGCGGCGAGCTTCGGCTCGGTGATCGCCACGCATCGGCACTCCCCCCCTGAGCCCCCGGCATGCTTGGCAGGCAAGAGAGCAAAGAATGCCCCGGTTGTCGGCAGGCTCCCCAAGTTCGTGGCGCACTCCACCCACACCATCCCCCGCTTGCCGCCGGCCTGGTGGGTCGCCACGGCGAGGTTCGGCAGCGGCCCCATGCTCGCACCGTCGAGGCCGAGCGTCATCACGCCACGGTCGGCGAGGTAGTCCATTGTGGCGGCGGTGGGGGCGGGCCAGCCCGGCGCTTCTTTTCGCAAGGCCGCCGCCACAAACCGCTCTCCTTCCGGAAAAGGCTTGTAGAAATCATCGGTGTAGTCGCTGCGGAAGAGGACGACGTCGCCGGGGCCGAGCCGGCGGTGGGTCATCTCCCATTCCCGCACCACTGCCGGGCCGACCAGGACGCTCGATCCGTTCTCGGCACTGTCGCGCCCCTGGCGGACGTCGATCACGCAGGCCTCGCCGCAGAACTGCCAGACAGGCACCTTCTCGCCGGTTACGAGCCCCATCGGCCCGGCGCCTGGAAGACCAGAGTCGGGGGGCGGCACGAAGTGCGCGGGGGCATCCCACTGCGTGCCGGTGTGCTCGTCGATGACGAGCATGTCGCGATGGCGGCCGCTGCGGCCGAATGTCGCGGTGGGGATCACCGCCATCGGCGTCATCCCCGCCGGCCACACACAAGGGAGCTCAGGGGCGATGGTGAGCGTCAGATCGCGAACTTGGTCGCGAGGCACGGCCACCGAGGCTCCAAGCGCGAGCGGCGGAGGCGCCCGGTCATCGTCGTCGGCCGCGCGAAGGACGATCCCACCGAACAGACCGGAGATTGCCAGCAGCGGCAAGCCCCACAGACGCATACGAAAAGCCATGCAACACCCCCCAGGATTCCCCCAGCCTCATCACCACGGCGACCCCTTCACCACGACGCATCAAGATCGACGATCTCCCCCGCCTCCGCAAGCTTCGCCCGCACATCGGCGGGAAGCGCGATGCCGGCGGCGAGGCTGTGCCGATACTGCTCCCACTCGAGGTCGCCGGGGAGACGGACCCGATCGCTTCCGTCGGCCGCTGCAGCCCCTCGGACCTCGGCCGCGAATCGGGCAAGCGACTCGCCATACGCATCGGGATCGGCGATCGCACTGACGTCGAAGACGATGAAGCCGGCGTTGTGAAACGTCGGATCGCCAGGGGGATCGAAGAGCCAGCTCCCCACCTGCGTCGTCACCGCGCCGCCGGCAAGAATCCCGGAGAGCCATTCGGCAAGGACGCCGATCCCGTAGCCCTTGTGGCCTGCCATGGGTGCCAGGCTCGCGTGCTGCGGATACAAGGATCCGTCGGCGGTGGGCAGGCCGCGCTCGTCAATCAGCCAGGTGGAGGGAATCGGCTCGCCGCGGGCTACGGCCGCATACACCTTCCCGCCGGCGACCGCTGCGGTGGCGATGTCGAGGAAGATCGGATCCCCTCCTGGCACCGGCGCTCCCCAGGCGAGTGGATTGCTTCCCAGCACCGCTCCGCGCGATCCGGCGGCGGCGACGCTCGGCCGGTCGTTACCGACGACGAGCGCGAAGAAGCCCTCCCGCGCGGCGCGAACAGCCTGGACTCCGGCAGCGCCAATGTGACCGGTGTTCCGGAGGCCGACATAGGCGACGCCGACGTTCCTCGCCTTCTCGAGGGCCACGTCGACCGCATGGCGGCAGCCGATCTGGCCGAGGGAAGCGTCGCCATCGAGGACGGCAAACCCAGGCCCCTGCCGGACAATCCGCGGCCGGGCGTCAGGCTTGTAGCCCCGCGCCACGAGCTTCCTCAGATAGCCGGGGAGGAGCTTCGTGCCATGCGTGTACACCCCCATCGAGTCGGAGAGCACCAGCGGCTCGGCAGCATGACCGGCGTCGGTCGCCGAAAGACCGGCGCGAACGAAAGCCTGCTCGACCCAGGCCGAGAGCATCGCGATGGGAATCGGGCTCGGGGCAGGATGATCGCTCGACATGGACATGCCCCGCATGGGAATCCTCAAGGGGACGAAGACCGTTAGCCCCGCGCCCCGGCACCCACGCCATTGACGACGCTCGGAAGCGGCTCGCCACGGATCGCCGACACGGCTAGCTCCGCGGCGCCACTGCGGAGCCGCTTCACCGCCGCCGGGCTGACACTCGCGATATGCGGGGCGAGGATGACATTCGCGCGGCCGAGGATTCCGTGGCCGGCGGGAATCGGCTCCGGGGCGAAGACATCGAGCGCGGCGCCTGCGACATGGCCGGAGTCAAGCGCAGCGACCAGCGCCGCCGGATCGACGAGATCACCGCGGGAGAGATTGACGATCAACACCCCCGCCTTCATCCGGGCGAGATTCGCCGTGCCGATCAGACCACGCGTCTGCGGGAGCGACGGGCAATGGAGCGTGACCAGATCGCTTTCCACGAGCAACCGATCAAGCGTTACCGGCTCCGCCCCCATCTCGCGGATCGCGCCTTCGGCCACGGCCGGATCGCTGACGAGCACCTGGCCGCCGAAGGCGACGAGCCGGCGGATGACGCCGCGGCCAATGCGACCGGCGCCGACAACGCCGCAGGTCATGGAGGCGAGCGTGCGGAAGCCATCGACGCCGGTGGCGAGCCCCCAGCCGCCGCCATGGACTTTCGTCGCATGAGGAACAACCTGCCGCGTCAGGGCGAGAATGAAGGCCAGAGTGTGGTCGGCGACCTCGTCGATGCAGTAGTCGGGGATATTGCAGACGGGGATGCCACGGGCTTTGGCCGCCTCGCAGTCGACGTTGTCGTAGCCGATCCCGTAGCGGACGATCGCCTTCGCCCGTCCCATGGCGGCGATGACGTCGGCAGTGATCGGGGCGAATTGCGTGATCACGGCATCAGCATCGGCCACCGCGGCGGCGAGAACGACCGGATCTTTGGAGCGCGGATCGACGACCGTGCATCCGGCCCGCTCGAGAATCGCCCGTTCGAGATCGATGTCGTCGAACGACCGATCGGTGATCACAACCTTCATGAAAGCCCCTCTGCCAGTCCTGTCACCCCCGAAAAGGCTTCCTGTCGACAGTCGACGGACAGCGTGAGGGGAGTCTAGCGCTGGCGCCAAAGCGCTGTCAACCAAGGCCAGCCGTCAGCCAGCGGCGCGTTCGACCTCGTCGCGCGATGGGCAGCCGAGCCGGCCGCCGAAGCGCGTGCACTTGAGCGATGCGGCGACGACGGCGAAGCGGGCCGCTGCGGCGATCGTCGCTCCCTCAGCCAGCCGCAGCGCGAGCGCCCCGTGAAAGACATCACCGGCGGCGAGCGTGTCGACGACCTCGACGCGCGGCGCCGGTGCGCGGCAAAGCTCTCCGGCTTCGATCCAGGCATAGCCGTCGGCGCCGCAACTGGCGCCGACATGCCCGGGATGTCCGGCGGCAACATGCCGCAACGCGGCTTCAAGATCGCTCATCCCGGTGTGGAGGAACAGCCCCGCGTCGGAGAAGACCGCATGCGACGAGAGCGGCACGAGCCGAGCGAGAACGTCAGCAGGAGCGATGTCGGCATCGAGCATTCCCGGCACGCCGGCTGACCGGGCCGCCGCGAGCGCCGCTGCGGCCCCCTCTGGCCAGCGCGTGTCGACATGGACAAAATCAGCGCCCGCGACCCGCTCGAGCGGGAGCCAGTTGGCCGCAGGCTCGAGGCTCGCGTCGTGGTAGGGAACGACGAGCCGGTCTCCTCGGGCATCGATGATGCTGACGGCAATCGACGACCGCCCCCCCGGCACGCTCTGCACGGCCGAGACATCGAGGCCTGCCGCGGCCAGCTCGCGGCGCATCCCCACGCCACGCGGATCATCGCCGACGCGCCCCCACACCGCCGCCTGCCCGCCGAGGCGGACAAATGCACAGGCCGCTGACACGGCCATCCCGTCGACCACCTCGGTGGCGTCGGTGGCGAGCACCTTGCCCGGTACGGCCGGCACCGCGGGCACCCGGTAGAGCGTCGTCGTGCAGATCCCGCCGACGGCGATCAGCAGCGGCGGCGCGGCTCGCCCCTCACTCATGACGCCCTCTCGGGCGTCGCCGATGCCGGCGTCTGGCCCCGTGCATCGTGCTCGAGGTCGGCCAGGCGGCGCCGCAGGGCGTCCCGTTCCGCCTCGGCCCGGGCGAGGCGCTCGTCGACGCGGTGGAGGGGGACGTTCGCGTTTTCCATGAAGTCATCCACGTCGCGCCGCGACTTCGCGAGATCGTTCTCCAAGCGCACCCGCTCGGTCACGTCCCGCGCCACCGCGTAGATCACCCCCTCGTCGGGCACGGCGCGAGCGTTCCATTCGAGCGTCACGAAGCGGCCGTCGGCGCAGCGGTAGCGGTTGCAGAAGCGGTGCGTCGTTTCACCGCGGCCGAGCTTCTCGACTTCGGCAAGCGTCGTTGCCTGGTCGTCGGGATGGACGAAAGCGAGGAACTTCCTCGACAGAAGCACACTCTCGGGGTGGCCGAGGAGGCGGATGGCGTTCTCGTTGACGCGGCGGAAGAAGCCGTCGAGGCCGGCAACGCAGAACAGGTCGACCGAGAGATCGAAAAACCGGACGAGCTCCTGCTCGGCCCGGCGCTGCCCCGACTCGAGGTGCGCAACGAGGGCCTCGACGATCTCGCCGGCATCGGCGGGGCGCTGCTCGGGGTCGATCGCCAGGCAAGCTCGGGCGAGGGTCAAAAGCGCTTCCGGGCCGTCGCAGGCCTCGAGACGGGCAAGCGTTGCGGCGGTGTCCCCCTCCTCCGCCTGCCGCCACACCTCCACCGGCGTCGTCCCCCGGTAGGCGGGCACTCCGGTGAGGATCTCGCAGAGGATGCATCCCAGGCCGAAGACGTCGGTCCGCCGATCGACGCGGTCGATTTCCCCCCGCGCCTGTTCCGGGGCGAGATAGCCGGGGGTGCCAAACACCGTCCCGCAAGCGGTGTGGAACTCCTCGAGCGTCTCTTCCCGATCCTCGTCGTTGAACACCACGTCCGGCTGGGGATCGTCGAGCAGCTTTGCCAATCCCCAATCCATCACCGTCACGAGGCTGTACTCGCCGACCATGATGTTGGCAGGCTTGAGATCGCGATGGATGACGCCGGCGGCATGGGCGTAGGCCACCGCCTGACAGGCCTGGAGGAAGGCGGCGAGGAGGCGCGGGAGATCGTCGGCCGCGCCGGCGCGGGCATCGAGAATCTGCCGCAGCGTCTGGCCACGCAGGAGCCGCATCACCATGAACGCTCGGCCGTCGCCGGTCTGGCCGAACTCATGGATCGCCATGATGCCGGGATGGTTGAGACGGCTGGTGATCCGCGCCTCGCGCAGGAAGCGCTTCAGCTGCGACGGCCGATTCCCCCTGACTTTCAGCGATTTGATCGCCACGGAGCGCTCGAGTTGAAGATCGAGCGCCTCGTACACCACTCCCATCCCGCCGCGGCCGACCTCGCGGACGAGCCGATAGCGTCCCCCGGCCCCCGCCACACCGATCGCCGCCGCCATTCCGGCATCGACGTCGGCACGGGCTTCACCCGCATGGATCACCGTCCGGCGTTCGCTGATGGTAAGCGGCAGGAGGTGGACGGTGTGATCGATCGGCCCGACGGTGAGTTGGGCGTGGAAGCGATCTTCGAAGACCGGATCTCCGCCGCTGTCGTCGCCGCAGACGACTCCCTCCGGCTGCTGACCTCGGGGAACGATCCGTGTCGGCTGGTCGGGGGCGCGCACCGGGACAGAAGCGCCCCCGGCGCTCTCCATTGCCGTCGATGGCTCGACGGTCGCCATCCTTCACTCCTCCCGCTGCGGTTTCGCCGGGCCGCCGGTTTTCCGGCAGCCATCCCTGTCGCCTCCCCCCTTGGCTGCCATCCTACCGCGGCCAGTCAAGGACTGCGCGGCCTAGGCAGGCGCGCCAGAAGGACCGTGGAGGGCTTTATCGATCGACTCCCGGCGTCACAGGCAAGGACAGTCTGTGGGAAGGATCATGGCGACGGCTCCCGGGACGGCTTCGAAGCGGAAGCGGTGGGCCTTCATCGGCTCGCCGTCGAGGTTCACCGGAAGCTCCCCGGCGCTCTCCGTCTCGACCCACGGCACCCGTTGGCGGAGGACCCATCGCCCCCCGCGCCAGGGAGCGCCGGCGGAGACCGCGGCCGCCAGTTCGGCAGCCACCTCGGGGACATCGGGGAGCGTAAACGGCGCGAACGAGACGACATCGAGGAGGCCGTCGTTGATTCTCGCCTCGGGGGCGAGGGGATGGCCGCCGCCGGCGAGGCGGCCATTGCAGACGGCGCCGACGATCATCCCGGCGTTGCTCTCGCCGTCGGGCGTGCGGAGCGTGCAGGCATAGGGGCGAAAGTTGACCGCCTTGAGAATCCCCATCAGCGTGTAGGCCCCGCCGCCGAGGAAGTCCTTGAGTTCCACCGGCGTGTCGGCGGTGACA
>CAMCCR010000052.1 GCA_945873085.1 Candidatus Kuenenia stuttgartensis
GATCGCGATCGGCTCGTGGCCACGGTCGTCGACGAACTCCGGGAGGTTTTCCCCGCAGCGCGGACCGCAACGCTCCTCGGCAGCCGGGTGGTGACCGATCCGACCGCCGTCCTCTCGGTGCGCCCCGGCGTCGATGCCGTCCGCCCCGGGGCCGCCACGAGGATCAGGAATCTGACGCTGGCGGGAGATTGGACCGCCACGGGGTGGCCATCGACGATGGAAGGGGCCGTGCGGAGCGGTCGAATCGCGGCGGCGACGCTGCTGCCGGTGGTGGCGCCTGAGGGACTTCGCCGCAACGACCGCGGGCTTTCCCCCGATCTCCCCCGCGGCATGCTTGCCCGACTGCTCTTCGGCGCCTGATCCGCGAGGGCATCGGTCACGTCCGGGCCAAGGCGGCCTTCGATCATTCTTCCGGCAGGGCAGCGACGAGGCGTTCGAGCGCCGCGGCGAGGGCGCGACCGTCGACGACGGCGTTCTCCCACAGCCGCCACATCGTCCCCGCGGCGGCGGGCTTCCGGCCGATCGCGGCCAGGGCAGCTCCGGCGCGACGAAAGGCCGATTGGGGAGTCACGAGCCGGGCGATGTCGGCGGGTAGTTCATCTCCGGCCCCATCCGACACGATTCGCACCGAGGCACAGGGGATCCTTGCCGCGGCGGCGGCCGCCGCCACGGCGTGGGTCTCCATGTCGACGATGGCGGCCCCGGTGGCGGCATGGAGGTCGCGCTTCGCCGCGGCCGTGGCCACGATCGAGTCGACGGTGACGATGTCAACGTCGGTGGAGGCTGCCGGAAGGAGCGAGGCGAATCGAGCCAGAGGAAGTCGTGGGGCCCCTTCTCGCACCGCGCCGGTGGCGAGCACCAGAGCCCCCCGGGCGAGCGCCGGGTCGAGGCCCCCTGCGAATCCGGCGCTGACGAGGAGCGCGGGGGCGTGCCCTTCGAGGAGCGTCGTGGCGGCCCGTCCGGCAGCGGCGATCCCGGCTCCCGAGACGACCCAGGCCACCCGTTGTCCGGCGATCGTCCCCTCGTGGAACGACAGCACCGGGCCGCGGAGGATCGTCGCGTCGCGGACGCGCGCGGCGAACGGATCGGCCTCGGTTTCGAGGGCAAAGATGAAGCCAGCGGCGCAGCGTTGGGGGGGAAGTCGAGTCATGACACTTGTCCGGGACGCGAATCAGAAATCGAAGGCGAGCCGGCAGCCGAATCCGTGGATCGTTCCGCTGCCGTCGTACGACGGGACTGGTACTGGACCAGAGGGCCCGTTGGCCCACGGCGTGCTCCGGTATTCCCGATGCGTGAGGTCGTAATTGAACACGAGGCGAGCGTTCGGCGTGAGGAGCCAATTGAGGCCGAGCGTCATGCCGTTGAGAAGGCCACCGTTGACCTGCCCGTCATTGAGGCAGAGGTAATTGTAGCGGGCGGCTGCTTGCCAGGCCCCGAAGCCGCGTGGCCTGTGCGCCGAGAGCGCGAGCATGTGACGCGGTTGCGGGCGATCGAAGCGGTGCTCGACGAGGGAATAGGTGCGGCTCTCGCCGGTGAGGAAGTAGGTCGTCTCCACATAGCCCCCCTGATAGAAGACGGTGCCCACCGGCGTGCCTGGGGGGGGTTGCAAGCCCGCGGTCGACAGTGGGCCGATATCGGTCGTGGCAGCGTCGTAGAGCCACGAGCCGAAATACTCGGCCTGCATCGACCACGGCCCGGCGTTGGCGACCAATTCGGTGCCGAGCATGTTCTGCCACGAGCCGGCGAGCACCCCGGAATCGGCATAGATGGCGTTCTCGGGGCCGGGCGGGCCGTTCCACAGGCCGCCACGGCTGCGGAAGCGGACGAGGCCGTTGCGGGGCTGCATCGTCCTTCCGGCGAGGCCGATGTGAAGGAGCCTGTGTCCATCGTCCTCGTAGGTCGGCACCCAGACGACCCGGCCGACGGTCATGCTCCCCCCGGCGAAGTCGGAGAAGCCGAAGGGGGCAGCCGTGTTGACGAAACCGCCGGCCTCCCAGCCGAGGAGTCCGTCGGTGGTGCCGTTGCGCGCCGAGATCCCGGGGACGAAGCCGTCATTGAAGGGGCCGACGAAGGCATCCTGACAGAACGACCGCTCCATGAAGTCGAGGTATCGGCAGCTGGAGAGATGTTCGTAGCCGAACGGATCCTTCTGATTGCCGACGCGCAGAGCGCCAAGAACGGGCACGTCACTCATCCGCAACCACAGGTCGGTGAGCGCGGGGTATGGACCCTGACTGGGCCAGAGGGGATCGATCTGGTTGTTGGCGTTGATCTGGTTGGCGAAGTCGTATTCGGCGGCCCAGTCGAATTGATCCCCGCGCCGTCCATCGACCCGGAGGCGGGCGCGACGGAAGTTCACGGCGTCGGAGAGCGGCGGGGCGAGCCCGGCTTGATCGATCGGCTGCATCGGGCCTGCGGTCGCTGCATAGGCAGTGTTATCGAGTTGGACGAGGCCGCCGATCCGGACCATGGCCGTTGCCGGCTCGTCACCCCGGAGCGGGTCGTCGCCGAACCGCAGGGGAGCGTCAGCAGGCTCCCTCCAAGGCGGTGGCATGGCGGGGAACGGGCTGTCATCGACCGGCGGCGGCGGCGTCAGGGGGGGCGTTGGCGTTGCTGTGACGGGCGGCGGAGGGATCGGTTCCGGCAATGCGTCGGCCACGCCGGGGATACCAAACGGGCGTCGGCTCCCGCTCACGCCCCGATCGTCGGCGGCGGCCGAGGCACCGGCGGCGAGAGCGGCCGCGCCGAGGAGGAAGGCTGCCGCGGCGGAGGTCAGCCTGGAGCGGATCGATCCAGGACGCGGTCCGGACCCCAGAGAGGGGCGGAAGGGCTGATCTCTGGCGTCCCCGGCAGGGTCTTCCACGTCGCGACAATCCTCATGGGTGGTATCCCAGGAGGAATCGTCAGGGTCGGGGAAATCAGGGGAGCGACCGGTTCAGAAGTGAGCGTCAGGCAGGATGCTGCGGAGATGCCTGACGCGATGACACTCCGGGATCGGCTGCTTGGGGGAGATGAGGGGAGATGAGGGGCCGGCCAACTCGGTGCTCAATGACACCAGGAGAACAACCGTTCGAACGCCGAGCCGAGACAGCGACAGCCGAGGCAGCAGCAGGTTGGCTGCGGCTCGCAGCACGGGGCGGCCGGCTTCATCACCACCTCGTACTTGAGAACCCGCTCCACCTTTTCCTCCTCCGTCTTGAAAAGCTTCTTCTTCGTGCGCACGTCGCCGCAGGGGGTGGTCTTCTCCTCGCAGCAGTTACCCTGATGGTAGGGCTCCCACGGCCTGCTGCACTCGAAGTCGCACTTCTGTGCGAACGTCGCCTTCTTCGTCTTCTTGTCTTCCCACGTTGCCCTGCAGGTGGCCACTTGGGGGATGCATGAGGTGCAGCCGGGCTCTCCACAGCCCTTCCCCTTGGTCGCTGCTTTATCCCCCCCCTGCTCCGCGCTTTGGGAGGGAGCAGCCGGATCGCGGACGGGAGCGACCTTCTGGCCGCTTTGCGGCCGGGCAGGAAGATCCTCCGGCGGCTGGGCTGCGGTCAAGAGGCCAGCGGTCGCCACGAGGATCGCAAGCGTGATGGGAGCGGGGGAGATATGCATGGTGAGAAACTCCGTCGCTTTCGGCGGTCGGCCGGGAGCAGGGTCAGAAGTCGAAGGCCAGACGGGTGCCGAAGCCGGTGATCCAACCGCTGGCGTTGTTGTTGAGGTTGTTCGTGAAATCGCGGTAGGCGAAGTCGTAGTTGAAGTAGAGACGCGAGTTGGGATTGAACATCCAGTTCACGCCGAACGTCAGCGCGTTGAGCGTGCCACCGTTGATCTCATGATCGGAGAGGCAGACGTACTGGTACCGCATCGCCACCTGGACCGCACCCTCGCTGGCCCGGAGGCGGCCGGTGGAATCCCGGACGATGTAGAAGTTGTTCCGCGGGATCGGGCGGTCGAAGCGGGCCTCGAGTCGGTCGTAGGAGCGCGATTCGCCGGTGACGAAGTACAGCACCTCGGCATAGCCCGAATTCGTGAAATACGTCCCGCAGGGGGCGCCCTTTGGCTGGAGGCCAGCCGTGCCGTAGTTGGGGTTGAGCGTCGTCGAGCCGACGGGCAAAAACTTTTCGAACGCCCCTGTGGCCGACGTGGTGTTGTAGAGCCAGTTGCCGAAGTACTCCGACTGGAACGACCAGGGGCCGTTGTTCCCCACCAGTTCGAGACCCACCTGGTTGATCCAGTCCCCCTGGAGCGATCCAGAGTCGAGATAGATCGCGTTGAGCGGGCCGGGGGGGCCGTCGCGGAGGTTGCCACGGGTGCGGTAGCGGACCTGGCCGTTGTTGGTCTGCATCGCCCGGCCGGCGACGCCGAGGTGGAGGAGCTTCTTCCCTTCGTCCTCGTAGTACGGGAGCCAGGTGAGCCGGCCGACCGCGGCATTGCCGGAGGAGTTGTCGATGAAGCCGAACGGGTTGACGGTGTTCTTGAACGCTCCCACCGACCATGTCGCCCTTTTGTCATCGGTGGTGTTGAGGAGCCGAACGCCGGGGACGAAGCCGTTGTTGAACGGGCCCTCGTAGAGGTCTTGGGCGTAGGACCGTTCCATGAAGTTGAGCCAGCGACTGCTCGTCAAGTGCTCGAAGCCGAAGGGATCCTTCTGATTTCCGCCACGGATGATGCCCACACCGGGGACTTCCCGGATCTGGATCCAGTTCTCGGTGATCGCGGCATAGTTGCCCAGCGACGCCTCCGTGGGGAAAGTCGAGGCGTTGGTGTTCAATTGGTTTGAGAAGTCGTATTCACCAACGAAGTCGTAGAGCTCGTACATCCGCCCATCGATTCGGAGCCGGGCGCGACGGAAGTCGAGCGCGTTTCGAAGGAGCGGTGCCAGGCCGCCTTGATCCTGGGGTTGGGCTGGGCCGGGGCCCTCCGTGAACGCCACCTGGTCCATCTGGATCCGGCCGCCCACGTTGACGCGGAAGTCCTTGTGGGCGCTTTCCACCTGGAGTCCGTAATTCCACTTCGTCGTCATTCGCAGGTCACTGCCGACCTCGTAGGGCTCCTCCGGCTTTTTTTCATCCTTCGTGGCATCCTTCGCGCCGGCGTCCTTGCCGGCCGGCTTGGGGGCGGGAACGGGGATCGACTCGACTCGTTCTGCCGCCTGCTTTTCGAGTTCCGCCAGTCGCTTTTCGAGGGCGGCCACTTTCTTCCGGTCGTCCTGGAAGGCCGCGCTCACGTCGTCAAACGAATCGAAGCCGGCGGTGACGCTCGGAAGCGTGAGGGCCGGAGCGTCGTCGGTCTCGGCGATCACCAGATAGGGCTCGGCAGCCGCCAGGAGCCCAACGCCCGTCACGAGGGGCGCAAGGAGTGCCAAGGCCGCCGTTCCCAGACCGCGAACCAACCCGCATGGGGGGTGACGGTCTTTGGGAGGGCCGTGGACCATGGCGGGAATCTCTGGGTGCAATGTCTGCTTGATCGTCAAAGTCGGTGAGCGACCTTGACGATTGGTGAAGCGATGACGGATTCAGGAGGCTGGGAAAATCCCCCTCCCTGCCAGGCCTCTCCAGAGTCCCTGGGGCACGGATGTGCCGTGTGGCCGAAGGCCGTCGGGCAAGCAGCGCCGCGATCGTGCCTGAGTGCCTGGCACTGGGGCAGAGGCCGTGGTGGACCGGCCGTGGTAATCCGTCGCGGTGGGAAGGAGCGACGTTACAGCGGCGTTCGGCGCACCAGCCGGAGAGGCACGATGACCCTCACGGTCGCGCCCCTGCCGACGCCAGGGCTGTCGAGGCTGATCCGCCCGCCGTGGCGTTCGATGATCGAACGGCAGATCGACAGCCCCAGGCCGCCGCCCCGCTTGATGTCGCTGCGATCACGGGCGACATCCGCCTGGAAGAATCGATCGAACACCCGCTCGAGATGCTCCGGCTCGACGCCACGGCCGCTGTCGGCCACGGTCACGATCGCTTCGTGGGCTGCCCGATCCGACTCGACGGAGAGGTCGATGCGCCCGCCGTCGGGGGTGAAGCGGAGGGCGTTGTCGACGAGGTTGCTGATCACCTGCCGGAGTTGCCGCTCGTCGCCGCGGACGATCGCCTCTCCGCTTGTGTGGATCGTCAATTCGATCGATCGCTCCTCGGCCGTTCCCCCGAACATCGCCGCCGTCTGCCGGGCGACGTCCCCCAGGTCGCAGGCCTCGTTGAAGACCGAGCCGAGGCTGTTACCAACCTCGGCCAGGAGGAGGAGATCGTTGGTGAGCTTGGTGAGATGGCGGGTTTCGCCGAGCGCCTCTTCGATGGTTCCCTGATAGGAATCGAGGCTCCGATTGTTGGCGGTGGCAACCTCGAGCGTGTTCTGCATCGCCGCCAGAGGGCCGCGCAACTCATGGGCGGCGTCGGCGACGAATTGCTGCTGCCGTTCCACGTGCCTCGCCACCTGATCAAGGAGGCGGTTGATCGTGGCTGAAAGCTGGTCGAGCTCGTCGTTTGTGCCCCGGGTCAGGAGGCGATCGCCGAGCTTGGTGGGCTTGAGCTTGCCGGCCGTTTTCAGGATGCCGGCAATCGGTTGGGTGGCCCGCAGGGCCAGCCAGTATCCCGCCAGCGGCGTGAGGAGGGTGAATCCGATACCGATGGGGAGAAGAAACCAGGTCAGGTTGTCGACGTCCTTCTCGATGACCGCGTCGGGCATGCCGATGCGGACATAAAGCTTTTGCCCGCCGATCGTGTCGATGAATCTTCTGGCCCAGCGGTGCTTGGCCGCCCGCTTTACCTTTTCCGTCACTGCCTCGTCGATCGGCTCGGTGAGGATCTCCTCGGGGCAATTGTCACTGGCCCAGACCGTGTTCGTGCCGTCCTGGTTGTTTTCGATGAGCTGGAGAAACCAGGAGCGGTCACGATGGCTCTCGGCCTTGCGGCGGAGCTCTGCGACCAGCAGATCGCGACTGGCGACGAAGCTGCCGGATTTCGGGTAGTACTCCTCGAGAGACATCGCCATCTCGCGGACCTCGCCGAGGAGCGTTTGCTCCGTCTCGTTGAACAAGGCAGACCGCACTCCGACGCGCACGGCGAAGAGGAGGATCAGCATCGCCAAGAGGACGGCCGCCGAGTTGAGGAGCGTGAGGCGGACGCGGAGCGATCCCCAGGGGATGCGCCGGAAGAAAGGCACGTCAATCGATGGCCAGGGCATAGCCTCGTCCGCGAATGGTTTGGATGTAGGAATCCTCACGTTCCTTGTCGAGCTTGCCACGGAGCCTGTTGATGTGGACCTCGATGACGTTCGTCGGGCCGTCCCAATCGAAGGCCCAGACATGCTCGCAGAGCATCTTTCTGGTCACAACCTGCCCGTTGAATCGCATCAGCAATTCGAGAATGCTGAACTCGGTCGGCGTCAGGTCGATCGTCCGTCCGTTGAGGGAGAGCCGTTTCGTCGCCAGGCTGAGTTGGAGGGGGCCAGCCTCGATCTCCATCGTCGGTTTGTTGGACGTTCGGCGGTGGATCGCCTGGATCCGGGCAAGGAGTTCGTCGATCGCGAACGGCTTGACGAGGTAGTCGTCGGCACCGGAGCGGAAGCCGGAAAGCTTGTCGGTGACGGTGCCGAGGGCCGTGAGGAGGATCACCGGTGTTTTCACGCCGGCATCGCGGGCCGCACTGAGCACCTCGAGACCACTCATCTTGGGGAGCATGACATCGAGGATGACGACGTCATTGGAGAGGAGCGTGTTTTGCCGGACTGCGGTCTCGCCATCGGGGACCCACGTGCACTCATGGCCTGCCTCACGGATAGCCGTGGCGACGGCCTTGGCGATGACAGGATCGTCTTCGACGATAGCGACATGCATGGTATTTCTTCCGGGGCCCTTAACTCCTTGTTAGAGTACCACAATCACAGGTGCCGGTGCATGTTCCAGCAGTCTTTCCAGCAGCCTGTAGACCCTGAAGCCCGCGGCTTTCAGCGTTGCGCGCGTGGTGGCCACACGGCCCGGCGGATGTCCCTGCGGATTGCACCCGTGTCGGGGTGAATCGACCTGTTTTCCTTCATTCGACTGCGGGGATGAGACCGTGCGTGAGTCTTCCAGCGTTGGCGTGACGCCGAGTGCCGCCGCGCCTCGCGGGGACGCCGAAGGTTTTCGTCGGTGGATCCGCGAGGACATGACGGCCGGGTTTTTGGTTTTCCTCATCGCGCTGCCGCTGTGCCTGGGGATTTCAGTCGCCTCGGGTTTTCCGCCGGTCGCCGGTGTCTTCACCGCCATCGTCGGCGCGTGCCTGACGTCCTTTATCAGCAATTCCGAACTCACCATCAAAGGGCCCGCAGCGGGTTTGATCGTCATCGTCCTGGGGGCGATGCAGGCGTTCGGGTTCACAGGGGGGCAGGACCCGGCGAAGGACCTCGAGGCCTATCGATTGACGCTGGCGGTGGGTTGCGCGGCCGGGATCGTGCAAGTGATCTTCGGCTTTCTGCGGACGGGCGTGGTTGGCGAGTTTTTCCCCACAGCGGTCGTCCACGGGATGCTGGCCGCGATCGGCGTGATCATCATCCTCAAGCAGTTTCCCGTGATGCTCGGGGAGAAGGCTGCTGCCGAGCCGTTCGAGATCCTCCGCGAATTGCCAGAGATGCTCCTCGGGCTCAATCCGGCGATCGCCCTCGTCGGGATCACGAGCTTGGCGATCCTCGTGGCGATGCCCTGGGTCAGGAATCTCCTTCCAGATGGTTGGGTGAAGCGGGTGCCTGCCCAATTGATCGTCCTGATCGTGGCGGTGCCGATGGCCCTCGGGCTCGGGTTGGGCCACGAGCATTCCTACGTGTTCGGCGAGCGTGAATACCCGCTCGGGCCGCAGTTCCTCATCAACGTTCCGGCGCGGCTCAGCACGGCGGTGACATTTCCGGATTTTTCAGCCTTCACCGACCCCGCTCGCCTGTGGACATCGTTGAAATGGCTCGTCATGTTCGCCCTCGTAGGCAACCTCGAGTCGATCCTCAGCGCCAAGGCGATCGACATGGTCGATCCCTGGAAACGGAAGACAACCCTCGACCGTGACCTTGTGGCCGTGGGGGCTGCCAACGTGGTGGCCGCGTCGATCGGCGGGCTCCCGATGATCTCCGAGATCGTCCGCAGCAAGGCGAACATCGACAACGGAGCACGGACGCGGTTTGCCGACTTCTGGCACGGAATCTTCCTGTTTGCGTTCGTGGCGCTGGCGCCCTGGCTGGTCCGCGCCATCCCCTTTGCCGCTCTGGCCGCCATGCTCGTCTACACCGGATTCAGATTGGCATCGCCTGCCGAGTTCATCAGCATCTGGCGGATCGGACGCGAGCAGATGGTGATCTTCCTCGGCACGATCATCGGCGTTCTGGCGACCGATCTCCTCCTCGGCGTGGCCATCGGCGTGGCGACGAAGTTCGTCATTCACGCCATTCATGGCCTCCCGCTGAGGACGATGTTCAAGCCGTTCCTCGAGATTCGCGTCATCGACGACACGACGATCCAGATCGATGCGGTCGGGTCGGCCGTGTTCAGCAATTGGATCCCGTTCCGCGGCCAAATCGAGAAGCTCGGGCTTCTCGACGGCAACAATGTCATCGTCAATCTCGAGGGGGCCAGGCTGGTCGATCACAGCGTGCTCGAGAAACTCCACGAGTTGGAGAACGACTTCGAGCGTGCCGGGCTGTGGATCCGTGTCATCGGGCTGGAAGGGCATCGGCCACTCTCGCGGCATCCTCTCGCCACACGGAAGCGTGCCGTCTGAGGGGGGCCGTTGGCCCTCACTCCCACTCGATCGTGGCCGGCGGCTTCGAGGAGATGTCGTAGACGACGCGATTGATGCCGCGGACCTCGTTGATGACCCGCGTCGAGATCCGCGCCAGCACGTCGTACGGCAGGTGCGACCAATCGGCCGTCATGAAGTCCTCTGTCTCGACTGCCCGGACGGCGAGGACCTCGTCGTAGGTCCGTGCGTCCCCCATCACCCCGACGCTCTGCACAGGGAGGAGGACGGCAAACGCCTGTGACACCTTCCGCATCAGCCCGGCGCGGTCGAGCTCCTCGAGCACGATCGCGTCGGCGTCGCGGAGTGTGTCGAGACGGGGGCGGGTGACGTGCCCGAGGCAACGGACGGCGAGCCCCGGGCCGGGGAACGGGTGGCGCCAGACGATCCGCTCCGGGAGCCCCAGTTGCAAGCCGAGCCGCCGGGCCTCGTCCTTGAACAGATCGCGGAGGGGCTCGATGAGCTCGAATTGGAGGTCGTCCGGGAGCCCGCCGACATTGTGGTGGAGCTTGATCGTGGCGGCCGGCCCGTCCGGGGCGGCGCCGCTCTCGATGACGTCCGGGTAGAGCGTTCCCTGGGCGAGATACTTGGCGCCCTGGCTCCGCGATCCCTGGATTCGCGCCGCCTCCTCGGCGAAGCACTCGATGAAGGCTTTGCCGATCCGTCGCCGCTTTTCCTGGGGCTCGGTCACTCCGGCGAGCACGGTGAGAAATTTCTCCTCGGCCGGAACGACATGGAGGTCGGTCTTGAAGTGGGTGGTGAACTCTTCAATCACCGCCGCGGCTTCGTTCTTCCGGAGGAGGCCGTTGTCGACGAGGATGCACGACACCTGATCGCCGACGGCGCGGCTGAGGAGGGCGGCGACGACGGCGGAATCGACGCCACCGGACAGGCCGCAGATCACCCGATCGCTGCCGATCCGCCGCCGCAGGTCGGCGATCGTCGATGCGGCGACATCCTCCAGCCTCCAGGCGCCGGTGCAGCCGCACACTTCGCGGAGGAAGTTGGCGAGCATCCGGCTGCCGGCGGGCGTGTGAGTCACTTCGGGGTGGAACTGCAGGCCATAGATCGCAAGCGTCGTATGGCGGACGGCGGCCAAGGGGCAGGTTGCCGTTTGGGCAAGCGCTGCAAAATCGGCGGAGACCTCGTTGACCTGATCGCCGTGGCTCATCCACACCTCGGTCGTCGCCGGCACTCCGCCAAACAGTGGGTCTGTGGTGGTGACCTCGCAGGAAGCACGGCCGTATTCCCGCGACGACGCCTGGCCGACCCGCCCACCGAGGGCGTCGCAGGCCAACTGCATCCCGTAACAGATGCCGAGGACCGGGATGCCGAGACGGAACAGCCCTGGATCACATCGCGGCGCCCCCTCCTCGTACACACTCGAAGGCCCGCCGGAGAGGATGATCCCCCGCGGAGCCATGTCGCGAATGCGGTCTGCCGAGAGGTCGTGCCGAACGATCTCGCAGAAGACGTTTTGCTCGCGCACCCGTCGGGCGATGAGCTGGGCGTATTGCGAGCCGAAGTCGAGGACGATGATCCGCTCGGAACGGGCCGTGGTGGGCTCGGGGGCTTCGGACCGGTGGGCGTGCTGCGTCATGGCTGGGGGCCGCATGGGGCGGGAGCGGAAAAGCCCGACAGTATAGGTCTTCGCCCTGCCGTTGTTCCAACGGGGCTGGAAATACACGGCTCCGCCCCCTCCGGCGGGCTGCAGACGAGCCGGCGGCCACGGTGCCGTCGGCCCGAACCGAGTACGATCGGGGCGCGGCCCGACGCGCATTCAAGCCCCCCCGAGGAGTTCCGGTGCTCACGCTGCTGACGAATGACGATGGGATCTTTGCCCCCGGATTGGCCGCGATGGAGCGTGCCCTGGGGCGGTTGGGCGACGTTGTTGCCGTCGCCCCCTCGACCGAACAGAGCGGGGTCGGGCATGCAATCACCTTCCTGACCCCGCTGACGGCCAAGCAGGTCTTCGATGGCGCGCGCTTGCGCGGATGGGCCGTCGACGGCAGCCCTGCCGACGCCGTCAAGCTGGGGATCTCGCAATTCCTCCCTCGTCGGCCCGATATCGTCGTCAGCGGGATCAACAGCGGCCTCAATGCCGGGATCAACGTCCTCTATTCGGGGACCGTCGCAGCGGCGGTCGAAGGGGCCTTCTTCGGGATCACGAGCATTGCCGTGAGTCTCGAGTGGGACGAGCATGCCGACTACGACCGAGCGGCCGCGATCGCCATCGATGTGATCGCCGAGTTGCTCCGTCGCTCTCCGCCGGCCGGCAGTCTCTTCAACCTCAACATCCCCTCCGCGGCCCTTGGCGGCCGCCGTGAAATGCGGGTGGTGCCGATGAGCACGGCCCGATACGGCGAGGCCTTCGAACGCCGCGTCGATCCACGGGGACGGTCTTACTACTGGGCGACGAACGAACCGCCGCCCCCCCCGTCGCCGAGCGAAACCGACGTCACCGCCCTGGCCGCGGGCCATGTCACGCTCACGCCGCTCGACTACGACCTCACCCACCGGACTGCCATCGACACGCTTTCCGCCGGGGAGTGGAAGCTGGGGTGATCCGCCCCGAAGGAGCATCGAGCGAGCGTCGATATCGGCTCCGGCAGCCTTGTCAGGCGCGCGTCCGCAGGACCGCGATCGCCAGGGCGACCGCTGCACCGATCCCGGCGAGGAACAGGATCCAGAAGACGATCGGCAGCCCCAGGACATTCATGTCTGTCCAGGACGTTTTGATCTTCGGCCGCGACGGCTCGTCGGCCGGATCGGCGGCGGCAGCTTTCGAGGCCACCGCTTGTTTCGCTTGTTTCGCTTGTTTCGCTTGGGGAGCTGAAGGGGGGCCGCCGGCACGCGTCGCCGACCCTTTCCGCGGCGGCGACGACGACGTGTCGATGCGGGGCAGGCCCTGCACGCCGGAGGGGGCGGCGCTCTCCGGGCCAGACCGCCCCGAGTCGGGGAGCGATCCGGAGCCCGAGCCACTGCCGAGCACGCCGGAAGATCCAAGGGGGCCTGAGGTGCTGCCAGGACCACTGCGCACCACTTGGCCAGGCTGCCGCCGCGGCCCCGGCGTCGCCGAGCCCTCGCCGGAACCCCGCCGTGGCGCCCGGCGTGGCGGGTCGAGACGCCCCGTGGGACGCGGCCCGGCTGGCGTCGAGCCGAGCCAGGCCGCCAGGGCGTCAGCCACTTCCTGCGCAGTCTGCGGGCGGGCGTCGGGGTGCTTCTCCATCATCCGGAAGTAGAGTTCGGCGATGGCGGTCGGCACGTCCGGGCGCTTCTCGAGGAGATTGGGAGCCGGCTCGTTCATGTGCGCCCGGAGCCGCTCGGCGAGCGGTCCATTGGCAAATGGCGCCCTGCCAACGAGGAGGAAATAGAGCGAGCAGCCGAGGGAGTAGACGTCGCTGCGACGGTCGGCCTTGTGGCTGTCGCGGGCCTGCTCTGGCGCGAGATAATCGGCCGTTCCGAGCACCTTCTCGTCATGTTCGCGCGTCAGCGATCCCGCCTCGTCGCCGTTGGCCAGGGCCAGCCCCATGTCGAGGATCTTCACCGTCCCCCGCTTGTCGAGCATGAGGTTGGCCGGCTTGATGTCACGGTGGACGAGCCCCTCATCGTGGGCGTACTGGAGCCCCGTGGCTGCCTGGCGGAGATATTCGGCCACCTCGCGGACATCGAGCGGCCCCTCCCGCTTCACCTTCGCGTAAAGATCCGTGCCGTCGATGTACTCGAGCACGATGAAGTGGATTGCCCCCGACGACTCGAGGTCGAACGCCCGGGCGATATTGGGATGATTGAGGCGGGCAGACGACTGCGCTTCCCGTTCGAAGCGGGCCAGATAGGAACTCTGCTCCACCCGCTTCACCGGCAGGACCTTGATGGCCACCTTGTGGTGGAGGGTGGCATGTTCCGCCAGGTAGACGCTGCTCATGCCGCCGGCGCCGAGGAGCCGCAGCAGCTTGTATTTGCCGAGGACGAAGCCCTTGTGACGCCCCTTGCGGAGCTGATCGACCTGCCAGGGGGTGAGCTGCCCCGACTCGATGAGGGCGGCGATGAGGCCCTCCGGCACCGGTTCGTCGCCCAGCGGGAGCCGGCCTTCGGTGTCCATCCAGGGCGCGAGCGCCTGATCGATCTTTCCAGCATCAACGAGCCCGCTGGCGCGGAGCACGCGGAGAAAGTCGTCCAGCGTCTGCGAGGAGTCGCTCATGCCGCAATGGGGCGGAAAGAAGGGGATCGGGGAGAGACGCTATCCTAACAGGCGTGGGGATGCCTGCCGAATCGCACCCGCCGGCGCCGGAAGTTCCGGGTGGCTGGCGTGTCGGGATGCTCCGGTAGCTGTCCCAAGCCCCCTGCAACCGGCTCGGATATGGACGTCGTTCTCTACACCCGCCGCGGCTGCCACCTCTGCGAAACGGTCGAGGATCTCCTCCCTCACCATGCCCCCCACGCGCGGATCGTGGAGATTGGCGGCGACAGCGACCTCGAGCGGGAGTACGGCCTGCGGGTGCCCGTCCTCGTCGTCGATGGCCACTCTGTCGCGGAGGGGCGGATCGACGAGGCGACGGTGATCATCGCCTTGGCGGAAGGCGGATTCAGAGGCCGAGGTTGAGGCCGCGGCGCTGGAGATCGTCGGCGAGGCGGGAGGCCGACACAAACACCTCGGCATCCCAGCCGGCCGCGCGGGCCGCCTCGACATGCTCCGGCACGTCGTCAGTAAAGAAGATCGCCTCGGGGGGCACTCCGGCCATCTGCGCCGCAATCTCGTAGATCGCCCCGTCGGGCTTGAGGGCGCCGACCTCATGGGAAAGGACGATCACGGAGAACCGACCGGGGAGCACGGCATACCGCTTGCCGAGGAGATGCTCCCAGTGGGGCGCGCAGGTGTTGGAGAGGATCCCCGTTCGGTAGCCGGCCCGCTCGACGGCGGCGATCACTGGCAGCGTCGCCACATGGAGGCTGAACATGTCGCTGGCCGCATCGGCGAGCCGCGCCGGGTCGCTCGTCGAGCCGGTTGAGTGGCTGAAGGCATCGTGGAAGGTCGGCCAGTCGATCTCGCCCCGTTCAAGCTTCGCCTGGAGCCCTGATTCGAACACGGCCGCGTGCGTGGCCTGGGGCGTGATCCCGGCAACCTGCGCCATCTGGCGGACGGCGTGTTCGCGGTCGAAGTCGACGATCACGTTGCCGAGATCGAAGTAAACGAACTTGGGGGGGCGGAGGTTGGTCGACATGGTGGCGCGGGAGTCTCCGGACGCTTTCCAACGGGTATCGAAGAGACTATTCTGCCCCTCGGCTCCACTCCGGGCTAGGCCGCTTCGCCACCGGACCGCCGCGAAAATCTCCTCGAGGACTCCCCCGCGCCATGGCCGCCATCAACCGCATCAGCTCCCGCATCACCCAGCCCCGCTCGCAGGGGGCCTCCCAGGCGATGCTTCTCGGCACCGGACTCCAGCCGGCCGACCTCGACAAGGCCCAGGTCGGGATCGCGAGCATGTGGTACGACGGAAACACCTGCAACATGCATCTCGGCGACCTCGCCGCAGTCGTCAAGGATGGCGTGGTGGCCGCCGGCATGGTGGGGATGCGGTTCAACACCATCGGCGTCAGCGACGGGATCTCGATGGGGACCGACGGGATGAGCTTTTCGCTCCCCTCCCGCGACGTCATCGCCGACTCGATCGAGACGGTGATGCAGGCCCAGTGGTACGACGGCCTCGTGGCGATCCCCGGCTGCGACAAGAACATGCCCGGCTGTCTGATCGCGATGGGCCGGCTCAACCGCCCGGCGATCATGGTCTACGGCGGCACGATCCGGGCCGGCCACCTCGCTGACGGCACGCCGCTCGACATCGTCTCGGCCTTCCAGTGCTACGGGGAATACGTCTCCGGGCGGATCGACGACGCGCGCCGCGCGAGCGTCGTCCGTCAGGCCTGCCCCGGGGCCGGCGCCTGCGGCGGCATGTACACCGCCAACACCATGGCCACCGCGATCGAGGCCCTCGGCATGTCGCTCCCCGACAGCGCGAGCATCCCCGCGGTCGATCCGGCCAAGCTCGACGAATGCCGTCGGGCCGGTTTGGCTGTGAAGAATCTCCTCGAGCGCGACATCAAGCCTCGCGACATCATGACCCGCCGCGCCTTCGAGAACGCGATGGTGGTGACGATGGCCCTCGGCGGCTCGACGAACGCCGTCCTCCACCTCATTGCCATGGCCCGGGCCGTCGACATCGATCTCACGCCGGCCGACTTTCAGGCCGTCGCCCGCCGCGTTCCCTTCATCGCCGACTTGAAGCCGAGCGGCCGCTACGTCCAGGAGGATCTCCATGCCGTCGGCGGCACCAGCGGCTTCATGAAATACATGCTCGACAAAGGGTTCCTCGACGGCGATTGCCTGACCTGCACCGGCAAGACGCTCGCCGAGAACCTCGCCACGAACAAGGGCCTCACGCCCGGGCAGAAGGTGATCCACCCGGTCGAGCAGCCGATCAAGGCGACCGGCCACATCACGATCCTTCAAGGCAACCTCGCCCCTGGCACCGCCGTCGGGAAGATCACCGGCAAGGAAGGGGCCCGCTTCGAAGGCCCGGCCCGCGTCTTCGATAGTGAGGAGGCGATGCTCGCCGCCCTCGAGCAGGGGAAGATCCAGCGTGGCGACGTGATCATCATCCGCTACGAGGGGCCGAAGGGGGGCCCGGGGATGCCGGAGATGCTCACGCCGACCTCGGCCCTGATGGGCGCCGGCATGGGCAACGACGTGGCGCTGATCACCGACGGTCGCTTCTCGGGCGGCTCCCACGGCTTCATCGTCGGGCACGTTGTCCCGGAGGCGCAGGAAGGTGGGCCGATCGCGCTGGTGCACGATGGCGACAAGGTGACGATCGACGGCGACACCGGCCGGCTCGACTTCGCCGTCTCCGACGCCGATCTCGCCAAGCGCCGTGCCGCCTGGACCGCGCCGCCGCTGAAGGCAACGCGTGGCGTCCTCGCCAAGTACATCCGCTGCGTCGCCCCGGCAAGCGAAGGCTGCGTCACCGACGAGCCGCGCTGAAAGGCGCCGACGTGAAGCCCGGTGGGCCGGCGTTCTCCGTATCGGGCCTGTGGGTGATTCATCGGCCGGGGCGGCAAAGGTCTCGTCGCCCCGCATCGCTTTAGACTTGCCACGCGGGCCGTTCAAAGCGGTAGGCGCGATCGGGGACTCCTCGAGCATTCGCCGACCCCGGCCTCGTCCTCTCCGGTGGTAAGAACGACCAACATTCGGCAGCTCTGCGAGGGGTCGCCCGTGCCCCGAGAGCCGGTCTTGCCGGCAAGCGAAGCCCGGAGGGCGAAAGCGCAGGCGGCACGGAGAGAGCGG
>CAMCCR010000053.1 GCA_945873085.1 Candidatus Kuenenia stuttgartensis
GAGGCGGTCGAGTATTATGAGGAGAGCCTGCGACGCTCCCCCGATCAGGCCGATCGCAACGAGGTGCTCGTCGAAATGGCAGGGAGCCTTGTGAAGCTTCATCGCCACCGCGAGGCGCTGGCCACGCTCGACAAGCTCGCGGGTGGCGCTGCCGATCTCCTCCGAGCCGAATGCCTCCTGGCGATCGGCGACCGCGGGGCCGCCCGGGGAATCGTGAACCGCATCCTCGAAACCTCCCCGGACGATCTCGGAGCGCTCCGCCTCGAGGGCTCGATCGATCTCGAGGATGGCAATCCGCAGGGGGCCGTCCGTCCTCTGGAGCGGGGCGTTGCCAAGCACCCCAGGGATTACCTCGTCCGCCTCAAGCTCGCGCAGGCCTATGCCGGGGCTGGCCGCGAGGCCGACGCCGACGCGGCCCGGGCCGAGGCGGAGCGGATCCGGGCCCTCCGCCGCACCTTTGCCGACCTCCATCAGGAGGCGTGGGCCCGTCCGGGAGACGCCGACGTCCGCCGCCGACTGGCCACGATGGCCGCCGACCTCGACCGCCCCGATCTTGAGCAGGTATGGCTCGAGGCCGCAGCCGCGGTCGAAGCGGGGCGGAAGCCGGCCGCGAATCGTCAGTGAGCCGCCAGCAGCCGCTCAACTGTCGGCGTACTTCACGACCAGTTCGCCGGCCTCGACCGGCGTGCCCGGGGCAACGAGAACCTCCGCGATCTTCCCGTCCCGCTCGGCGTAGACGGTTGTCTCCATCTTCATCGCCTCGAGGCTGAGGAGCTTCTGACCGCGGTTGACGATGTCGCCGGCCTGTACGGCCACCGTGACGATCAAACCCGGCATCGGGGAGCCGACCTCGCGGGCATCGCCGATGACCGCCTTCGGACGCCGCTGCACCTTCGCTTCGAGGCTGCGATCGGCGACCGACACGCTCCGCGGCTGGCCGTTGAGCTCGAAGAACACCGTCCGCGTTCCATCGACGTGTGGCTCACCGACCGTCAGCAACCGGATGACGAGCGTCTTGCCCGGCTCGATGTCGACGGCCAGTTCCTCGCCCGGCTTCGGGCCCTCGAGGAATGCCGGCGTGGGGAGGACGCTGACGTCGCCGTGCTTCGAGCGGTGCTGGGCGAAATCCTGGAAGACCCGCGGGTAGAGGAGCCACGAGAGCACCTCCTGGTGGGTCGCCGGGATGCCGGTGATCTCCGCCACCTTCTTCTCGGCCGCCTTGAAGTCGGCCGGAGGGAGCGATTCGCCAGGGCGGCCGGTGACGAGCTCGCCGGGGCGGACGATCCGCCGCACGACCGCTTCGGGAAAGCCCCCCGGCGGTTGGCCCATCCGGCCCGACAGCAGATCGACGACCGACTCCGGGAACGCCATCTCGCGAGAATCGGAGAGGAGATCGGAGGCGTGGAGGCCGTTGGTCACCAAGAGCAGCGCGAGATCGCCGACCGCCTTGCTCGTCGGCGTCACCTTGACGATGTCGCCGAGGAGCGTGTTGACGTCGGCGTAGGCGCGGCAGACATCCTCCCAGCGGTCGGCGAGACCGAGGGCCTTGGCCTGCTCGAGGAGGTTCGTGAACTGCCCCCCCGGCATCTCGTGGAGGTAGAGATCGGCGTCGGGGGCCTTCATGCCGCATTCGAAGGCGGTGTAGTGCTCGCGGACGGCCGCCCAATACCGGGCCAGATGCCGCAGCGGCTCGGGGTCGAGGCCGGTGTCGAGCGGGGTGTGACGGGCCGCCTCCACCAGCGCGTTGAGGTTCGGCTGGCTCGTGAGGCCGGCGAAGGGCGCCATGGCCGCGTCGACGATGCTCACGCCGTTGCGGGCCGCCTCGAGCTCGCTGGCGAGCGCCGAGGCGGAGGTGTCGTGAGTGTGGAAGTGGATCGGGATCCCGATCGCCTCACGGAGCGCCTTGACGAGCGTCGCTGCCGCGTAGGGCTTGCACAGCCCCGCCATGTCCTTAACGGCGAGCATGTGGGCGCCGCGCTTCTCGAGCTGCCGGGCCAGATCGACGTAGTAGGCCAGGGAGAACTTCTTTCGCGTCGGATCGAGGACGTCGCCGGTGTAGCAGATCGCCGCCTCGCAGATCCCGCCGGCATCGCGGACGGCGTCCATCGCCACCTGCATGTTCGGCACCCAGTTGAGCGGGTCGAACACCCGGAAGATGTCGATCCCGGCGGCCGCCGATTCCTTCACGAAGGCCGTGACGACGTTGTCGGGGTAGTTCGTGTAGCCGACGGCATTGCTCGCTCGGAGGAGCATCTGAAAGAGAATGTTCGGGATCCGCTCGCGGAGGCGGGCGAGGCGGTCCCAGGGATCTTCCTTGAGGAACCGCATCGAGGTGTCGAACGTCGCCCCGCCCCACATCTCGAGCGAGAACAGCCCCGGTGCCATCCGGGCGTAGGCATCGGCGATCGCGAGCATGTCGAAGGAGCGCATCCGGGTGGCGAGGAGTGACTGATGCGCGTCGCGCATCGTCGTGTCGGTCACCATCAGCCCCTTCTGATCGCGGACCCAAGCGGCAAACTTCTCCGGCCCGAGCTCCTGGAGCCTCGTCTTCGTTCCCGCCGGAGGCGTCGACAGCCCATCAAACTCGGGGATCGGCGCGGAGGTGCGCCGGGCCGCTGCCGGCCGCCCCTTCACGAGCGGATTACCGTTGACGATCGTGTCGGCGAGGTATTCAAGGAGCCGGGTGGCCCGGTCGCGGCGGATGGGGAAATCGAACAGCGCCGGAGTCTCGTCGATGAACCTCGTCGTGCAGCGGCCGGCGAGAAACTCGGGGTGGGTAACGAGGTTGATGAGGAACGGAATGTTCGTCTTCACGCCGCGAACGCGGAATTCCTGCAAGCAGCGTTCGATGTGGCCGGCTGCCTCGTCGAGCGACAGCCCACGCGCCGTCACCTTGACGAGGAGGGAATCGAAGTACGGGGTGACGACGGCGCCTGAGAAGGCGGTGCCGGCGTCGAGGCGGATCCCCATGCCGCTGGCGGAGCGGTAGGCGGTCATCCGTCCATAGTCGGGGAGGAAGCGGTTCTCGGGGTCTTCGGTCGTGACGCGGCACTGGATCGCCGTCCCCATCGATCCGATCGCGTCCTGGTTGCCGAGGCCGATCTGCGGATCAGCGAGGCGGTAGCCCTCGGCGACACGGATCTGGCGGCGAACGATGTCGATCCCGGTGATCTCTTCGGTGACGGTGTGCTCGACCTGGATCCGCGGGTTGACCTCGATGAAATAGAACCGGCCAGTGTCGGTGTCGACGAGGAACTCGACCGTCCCGGCATTCTCGTAGCGGGCCGTCCGGCCGATCGCCAAGGCAGCGTCGCAGATCTCCTTCCGCATGCCGGGATCGAGGTTCGGCGCGGGGGCCACCTCCACCACCTTTTGGTGGCGGCGCTGCACCGAGCAGTCGCGTTCGAAGAGGTGCACGAGCCCCCCGTGCATGTCGCCGAGGAGCTGGACCTCGATGTGGCGGGCGTGCTGGATGAACTTCTCGACGAACACCTTCGCGCTGCCGAAGGCCGTCTGGCTCTCGCGCTGGGCGCTCTCGAGCGCCACGGCAAGCTCGTCTTCCCCGCGGACGACCCGCATCCCGCGGCCTCCGCCGCCATGCGCCGCCTTGATCATCACCGGCCAGCCGAGCTCCTTGGCGATCCGCAGCGCCTCGGCCTGGCTCGTCACCGGCTGCGAGCTGCCGGCGAGAATCGGCACCCCAGCACGCTTGGCGAGGTCGCGGGCGGCGGTCTTGTCGCCGAGCGTCTCGAGGAGCTCCACCCGCGGGCCGACGAACGTGATCCCCGCCGCCAGGCAGGCCGCGGCAAACTCGGGATTCTCCGAGAGGAAGCCGTAGCCCGGGTGGATCGCGTCGACGCCGTGCGCCTTGGCCAGCGCCACGATCCCATCGAAGTCGAGGTAGGAGCGGATCGGCTCGCCGGCACGGCCGACGAGGTACGACTCGTCGGCCTTGAAGCGGTGGAGGGCGAACCGGTCCTCGTGGGCATAGATCGCCACGGTGCGGATCCCCAACTCGTGGGCCGAGCGGAAGACGCGGATGGCGATCTCGGAGCGGTTGGCGACCAGCAGCTTCTTGATCGGACGGGCCATGTCGATTCCTGCGTGACGGGGGATGGCGGGGCAACGGCCGGAAACGGGGGGCAAAAACCCAGACTGTACGTCCCTCGACAGGTCAGCGGGAAGGGCCGGCCCCGTTTTCCTGAGCGTAACTCGGGCGGAGGTAGTCGGGAGCGAGCTCCGCTGCCGACCCTGTCGCTCCGGCGGTGAGGAGCCGCAGGCCGAGTCGCCCGGCCACCGCGGCCGAGGGGAGGCGGGCGGCCCCGGCGGCGGGGCGGAGATCCCCCCGGGCCGCCACGAGGGCCGCCACCGCTTCGAGATCGAGCCCAGGGCCTGAAAGCGTCGCGCCCGGGGGAAGTCTTGCCACCCAGGCGTCGATCGGCACGAGCACGCCCCCGTCGGTCTGCCAGCCGGTGGGGGCGGCCGGAGCGGGGTGGACCGTGGCCGCGAACAGGTCGCCCCGGCCGGCGTCGTAGACGATGTGGATCGGCTCCTCGCCCCCCACGCTCGCGCCGATCACTTCGAATCCCGACACCCCCACGATCTTCATCCCGCCAGCCCAGGCAATCCCCTTGGCGGCGGCGATGCCGACCCGCAGCCCCGTAAAGGAGCCCGGGCCGCGGATCACCGCCACGAGGTCGGCGTCGGCGACGCCCCACCCCAGCGCGGCCGTTGCCTCCGCCAGAGCCGCGGCGATCCGCCGGGCATGGGCCTGGGCCGGAGCAAAGCAAACCTCGCTCATCCGCTCACCGTCGAGGGCGGCAACGCTGCCGGACGGCAGGGAGGTGTCGATGGCGACCGTCTTCATGGAATCGGCTCCGGGGGGGACGCACGCTGCTTGACCGTGCTAGCAAACCCCCTTACTCTGACGGGGATTGACCGGTTTTGTGGGGCGAGTTGCTGGGCTTGGCGTAGTATCATGATCGTCGCCCGTTCCCGGGCGGCGGATGGTGCATCGGATCGGTTCGATCCGTCTGATTCTTGAGGCGCCTCCCCAGAGGGTGGCACAGCGGGGGTGGAGTTGGCGTGAAGCGGGCGATCATCAGCGACATCCACGGCAACCTCGAGGCCCTCCAGGCGGTCCTCGCCGACATCGACCAGCAAAAGGTCGATTCGATCACCTGCCTCGGCGACATCGTCGGCTACGGGCCGAATCCGTGCGAGTGTGCCCGGCTCGTCCGCGACCGCTGCGGGCTGGTGATCCTCGGCAATCATGACCAGGGGGCCCTCTTCGATCCCGACGGCTTCAACGTCGGTGCCGAGCGGGCGATCCGCTGGACGCGTTCGCAACTCGAACACCACGACGCGATGCCGAAGAACTCCGCCGACAGGCTGATGGACTGGCTGGGAGAGCTGCCGCGGACGCACGTCGAGGGACATCTCCTCTTCGTCCATGGATCGGCCCGCCGCCCGCTCGACGAATATGTCTTTCCCGAAGATATCTACAATCCGCTGAAGATGGAGCACATCTTCGAACTCGTCGGCCGGTATTGCTTCCAGGGGCACACCCACATCCCCGGCGTGTTCACCGTGGCGCCGCAGTTCGAAGCCCCGGAGATCAGCCTCACCGACGAGGAATGGCGGCGAACGCTCCCGGGGCCGAAGGCGATGGTCAACGTCGGCTCGGTGGGGCAGCCCCGCGACCTCGATTCCCGCGCCAGCTACGTGATCGTCGAGACCGGCCATGCCGACGACGATGTCGTCGTCCGCTTCCGGCGGATCCGCTATCCCGCGGATGTGACCTGCAAGAAGATCTATGCGGTCGCTGATCTCGACAATTATCTCGGCGACCGTCTCCTCGTCGGCCGCTGATATCCCCTCGAGCCGTCATCCTGGCGGCTGGGCTTCCGCAGCCGCTGTCGCGTCCTATCCGCCCGGGCTCGCCTTGATCCCGACTCCCGGGGATTTCCGCGGCGGCTGGTATACTGCCTCCCTTGGTGGAAGGTCGCGGTCTGCGGCCCTCCGGCCTCGAGTGGCGTTTCCCCGCCGCACGCTCAAGGCTCTGATCAGTCGGCGGCAGCGGTCGATGCGGCACGGTTACGGTGCTGCGGCCGGAGTGGCTCCTGCCAGGGAGCCCGGTGGGCGGTGAATCGCCCGAGGAGATCATGGAACGCCGTCACGTTCAATTCGCTCTCATCGCTTTCGCGATCATTTTCGGCAGTCAGCTCCTCCAAGCATGGCTCTTCCCCCGCCCTCTGGCCGAGCCGGGAGATGCCGAATTGCCGGTCGCCGCGGCGAAGGAAGCGGCCGGCGCCGAGGGCGCAGCGTTCGCGGCTGACAAGCCCGCGGACCTCGCCGAGGCTGGCAGCGACCGTGATGCCAATGTTGTCGGGGCCGGCGACGCGGCCGCCGAGCCGGCCGAGGCCTCGGCCCCACGCACCCGCCATGCTCTCGGGTCGCTCGATCCGACAGCCGCATCCCAAGTGCTCTACACGCTCACCAGCCGCGGCGCGGCGGTGGAGCGGATTGAGTTGGCCGGCGAGCGCTATCACGATCAGGACGACTGGCGCGGGGCGATGGGGCACCTGGCCGTGGCGCCGGTGGCGGGAGGATGCCGCATCGGTGTCGTCGGAGCAGGGACCCCGGCCCATCTGGCCGGGCTCGCCGTCGGCGACATCATCGAACGGGTCGGTGGCGTGGCGGTGACCGATGCCGCGGGGCTCGATCGGGCCCTCGATGGCACGAAGCCGGGGGGAAAGATTGCCGTCGACTACCGGCGTGGGGATACCGCGTCGTCGTGCGAAGTCGATCTCGATCGTCGCCCGCTCGAGGTCGTCCGTCCCGAATACCTCGCGGCGCCTGTGGAGAATCCCGACGCCGATCCGGCCGATCCGCTCTCCTTCCGGCTGTCGCTGGAATCGGTCGATGGCCGGTCGCGTCGTGAGCCGCTCGATGAGCTTCCGGGCTTGGGCCTCGTCGACCGCGATTGGACGGCCGAGCCCCTCACCGCAGGGGAGGGGGTGCGGTTCAGCACCCGGCTTCCCGGCGGGCTCTCCGTCGCCAAGGAATACCGGCTCGTGCCCGGCGCTGATGGTGGCCCGGCAACGCTCGACCTTGTCGTCGAGTTCGCGGCCGACAAGCCGACGACGCTGGAATACGCTCTCGACGGCCCGACGGGGCTGCCGACGGAAGGCTGGTGGTACACCGCCCGCGTCGCCCGCGACTGGGGCACGCTTGCCGTCCGCGACGTGGCGATGCGTTTCGCCGGCGAGCAGTCGGCGATCATCAGCGGTCTGAAGATCGCCGACAACAAGCTCGAGCATCCGGCCACGTCTGTCCGTGACGGCAAGCCGTTGTCGTTTGCCGGCGTCGATGCCCTCTACTTCGCTGCGGCACTGATCCCCGCCACCGACAGCGAGATCCCCGATCTCGCCGAGGTCCGTCCGATCGCGGTTGGCGCCGTTCCCGGGGCGACGAAGAAGAAGCTCGTCGATGTCACCGCCCGGATCGTTTCTCGGCCGATCGCGCTCGAGCCGGGGAAGCCGGTTCGGCACCGCTATGGAATCTTCGCCGGGCCGAAGAAGCCCGATCTCCTCGCCCGCCACGGGGCACCGTCCGCGGCCATGGACGACCTCGTCTACTACGGCTGGTTCGGCTGGGTCGCCCGGCCGATGATCGCCATCCTCCATGCCCTCCATGCCGTGATCGGCAATTACGGGATCGCGATCCTCCTCCTCACCGTCATGGTGCGCGGGGCGATGTTCCCGGTGAGCCGGAAGCAGGCGCTCTCGACGCAGAAGATGCAGGCTCTCCAGCCGGAGATGAAGGCGATCGCCGAGAAGTACAAGGACGACCCGGCCAAGCGGACGCAGGCGACGCAGGAGCTGTGGAAGAAGCACGACCACAACCCAGTCGGCGGCTGTCTGCCGGTGTTCATCCAGATCCCGATCTTCATGGGGCTCTACCGGTCGCTCGCCACCGATGTCGAGCTGCGGCAGGCGCCGCTGTTCAGCTCGGCAATCCGCTGGTGCTCGAATCTCGCCGCCCCCGACATGTTCTGGGATTGGTCAAACCTCCTCCCGCCGTTCCTGACGGCGCCAGAGGGCTATCTCGGCCCGTTCCTCAATCTGTTTCCCCTGGCGACGATTGCCCTGTTCATTTGGCAGCAGCACCTCTTCATGCCGCCGGCAGTCGATGAGCAGTCGCAGGTCCAGCAGCAGGTGATGAAGTACATGATGTTCTTCATGGCGGTGATGTTCTTCAAAGTGCCCTGTGGCCTCTGTCTGTACTTCATCGCCTCGAGCCTGTGGGGGATCGCCGAGCGGCTCATGCTCCCGACGGCGGCCCCGGCGACCGGCGTTGTGGCGGGGGGCGGCACGACGGGCGCCGGTCGACGGATCATCGACGTGCCGTTCTTCTCCACCGGTGGAAAAGCCGAGGCCAACGGCGCTGCCCATGGTGGCGAGGCAGAACGGAAGCGCCGCCAGTCGCGCAAGAAGCGGTGAGATGCTTTCGGCCAGGGCGTCAACGGCAGGTGACCGATGTGGGAGCCGGATGACCTGATCGTCGCCTCCGCCACGGTGCCCGGCCGGGGCGTCCGCTCGATCATCAGGCTCTCGGGCGAAGGGCTCGACGGGCTGCTCGAGGAACTCTTCGTCCTTCCGAAGCCGCTCCCTGCCGGCCCGCGGGCGATCCCCGCCACGCTCCGCGCCGATCGGCTCGGGGGTGAGTGGGGGGCGATCGCCATCGAGATCCTCCGCTGGCCCGGTCCTGCTGGCCCGACCGGCGGGCCGCTTGCCGAGTTGCAGCTCCCCTGCTCGCAACCGCTGGTCGAAGCGATCGTTGGCGAGGCCTGTCGGCTCGGGGCCCGGCTGGCCCGGGGCGGGGAGTTCACCCTTCGCGCTTTCCTTACCGGCAAGCTCGATCTCCTCCAGGCCGAAGCGGTGCTCGCGGTTGTCGATGCCCGCTCGCCCGGCGAGCTGTCGCAAGCCCTCGACCGGCTTGCCGGCGGGGTCGGCCGCGATCTCCAGGCTATCCGTGAGCGGCTCCTCGATCTCACGGCCGACGTCGAGGCGGCGATCGATTTTGCCGACGAGCGCAGCCCCGACAGCCTCGGGGAGACAAGCGCGAGCTTCTGGGGGGGCGTGATCGCCGCGCTCGGGGAGATCAGTCGCGCCGTCGAGGCCGCGATGGCGAAGGTCGAAGCGCGCGACGCCGGTGCGCGCGGACGGCTCCCGCGGGTCGTGATCTGTGGTCCGCCGAACATCGGCAAGAGCAGCCTCTACAACGCCCTGATCGGCCGCGAGGCGGCGCTCGTCGCCGACGAAGAGGGGACGACCCGCGATTGGCTCGAGGCGGTCGTCCGGGGCGATGCGCCGGGGCTCGCCGGCCAGCCGGGCGCGGTCGAATGGCTCCTCATCGACACCGCTGGCGTGGGCAATCGAGGAGGAGAGCGCCCCGATCCGCTCGAGGCCCCGCTTGCCGCGGCGGCGGCGGATGTGGGGTTCGCCGAGATCGGTCGGGCCGAGATCGTCCTCCGCTGTCGCGATCCGGGGGTGGGGCCCGGTGAGCCCGAAGAGATCGCCGTGCCTCGCGGGGCGGTCGTGATCGACATCCTCACCCGCTGCGATCGCGGGCTTCCGAGTGGTGACCTTGGCGCCGCGATCGCCACCAGCGCCACCACCAGCCTGGGGCTCGATCGCCTCCGGCGTGAGATCGCCGCGGCGGTGGCGAGCTTGCCTCGTTTCGGTGGCGCGGCGGAGCGGATTCGGGCCGGGCTCGTGGGAGCGCGGCAAGCCTTGGCGGAAGCGGAAGCGATCGCGGCGGTGGGCCTTGCCGGTGGACCAGCCGAGGAGCCACTCCTCGCCGAGGCGCTCCTGGCGGCGATCGATGCCATCGGCATGGTCACCGGCCACACGATCGGCACCGATCTCCTCGACCGGATATTCTCGCGGCACTGCGTCGGCAAGTAGCGCGATGTGGGAGCCGTGGAGCACTCCCCGCGCCATCCACGCCGCAGCCGTTCCCCCTCGATTCCCTCCCGATCCCTCCGCGAGCCTGCCGTGAACACCTCCGAGTTGTCTTCCGTGCTCGGCCGGCTCGCGGCAGGCGCTCGCCGCTTCGCCGCCACCGATGCCCGCGAGCGTGCCGAACTCGCCCGTCGCACGGCGCTTGCCACGGTGGCTGTCGCTGCCCCCTGGGCCGAGGCGGCCGTGGCGATCAAGCGCGCGGTCCCTGGCAGCGGCTCGGCGCTTGCCGAGGAGTTGGCGACCGGGCCGATGGGAACGGCCCGACTCTGCCTCCTCACGGCCCGGGCGCAGCTCGACATCGCCGAGCGCGGGCTCCCCCGCGCCCCCTCGGCGCCCCGAATCCTCCATGCCGGTCGCCGCTCGGTGGGGGGGACACCCCCGGCGCTTGTCGGCCTCGAACTCCTCCCGGCTCTCGGTCCATCGGGGTCGCTCCATGACGGGATGATCCACCAAGGGTTCGCGGCCACCGTCCGCTGTCACGATCCCGGCGGCCTGGCCAACTTCGAACAGGCTTGGCGGCGCGAGGTGGAGGAGCGTCCGCGCGCCGGCGGCGTGGCCGTGGTGCTCGGGGCAGGGAATGTCACCGGCCTGTCGGCTGCGGATGTCCTCTCCCAGGTCTTCGAGCATGGCCGCGGGGTGTTGCTCAAGCTCCATCCCCTCCATGCCCCGCTCCGGCCGCACCTCGAGTCAGCGCTCGGGCCGCTGGTTGAGGCGGGGCTGCTCGCGATCGTCGAGGGAGGCGCCGACGTCGCCCAGGCCGCCCTCGCCGCCGCGGAGACGACCCACGTCCATGTCACCGGCGGTGAGGCGACCTTCCGGGCGATCGTGTGGGGGAGCGCCGATTCTGGCGACCGCACCGCCTCCCCGCGACTCTCCAAGCCGATCACCTGCGAGCTCGGCAACGTCACCCCCTGGTTCATCCTCCCGGGCCGCTATTCCCGCGCCGAGCTTGCCCATCAGGCCGACCTTGTCGCGGCCTCGATCGCCAACAACACCTCCTTCAACTGCATCGCCACGAAGGGGATCGTCACCTGCCGGTCGTGGCCGCAGCGCGCCGACTTCCTCGCGCTTGTCGAGCGCCGGCTCGCCTCGCTGCCGGCGCGGCCGGGCTGGTATCCCGGGGCTGTCCGCGACTGGGAGGGGGCGACGGGACGCGTCGCGCCCGCCGACGGCACGCTCCCCTGCAGTCTGTTCACAGGCGTCGACACGAAGACCGACGATCGCCTCCTCGCTCGGGAGTGGTTTGTGCCGGTCGTGGCCGAGGTGCCGCTCGACGCCGACGATCTGGCCGGGTTTTGCGGCCGGGCCCTGGCGTTCTCGCATCGGCTGCCGGGGTCACTGGCAGCGAGCGTGACGATCCCCACGGGGCTCTCGGCGGTCGATGCCCGGCATGCCGAGGACTTCGTCGATCATCTCGCCTTCGGGGTGGTGGCAGTGAACACCTGGTCGGCGCTGGCCTACGCCCTCGGCAACGTGCCGTGGGGGGGCTTTCCGGGAGCGACGCTCGCCGCCCCGAAGAGTGGGATCGGGTTCGTCCACGATCCGCTCCTCCTGCCGCTCGTCCACAACTCGGTGATCCGCGCTCCCTTGTGGTCGCCGATCCGGCCGCCGTGGTTTCCGTGGCACTCGGCCGGCGCCCGATTGACGCGGGGCGTGGTCGATCTCTACGGCCGCTGTGCCGAGGGAAAGAGCGGCCTCGGCACGCTCCTGGCGATGCTCCCCGCGGTCCTCCGCGGGTGAATTGAGCGGTGTTGAAAATGACGAAGGGAGCAGGCCCCCATGGAAGACTGCTCCCCTCGCATTGGATTCACGATGGTCGGCGGCGATCGCGACGATCAACCGACGTAGAGCCCGCGGGTGTTGGACTTGGTGAACCCGCTGATCTTCTCGTTGGCAAGGTTCGAGCGGAGCGTCCAGACCCCTTCACCGCCCCCTTCGGCAGCGGCGTACGCGTAGAGCTGGATCGTCGGACTGACCCCGTCCGCGGACGCGACCATCACTTGGCCCGCCCGGGCCGCCACGCGGACGCCGGTCCGGAAGGCCGTGCCGAGATCCTTCTTGGAGATGAGCGTGCCGTTGAGTCCGTCGTAGATGCTCACGGTCCGGGCCTTGTCGAAGCCGATGATCAGCTCGGCCTTGCCGTCGCGATTCATGTCGGCCGCGGCCACGAACACGCCCGTTCCTCCCTTGGCAGCAAATGACGTGAGCAGGGCATTCTGGGGCGGCAGCGTCCCCCTCTCGGCGATCAGGAGCCGGCCGCTGTAGACAGCGACCTTGCCCCCTCCGCCGGGGCCGGCGCCCGCCACCACGTCGCCGTACCCGTCGGCATCGACGTCGCCGCCGGCCACGCGCACCCCGACCCGCGCCGCGGCCCCGAACGGCGCAAGCGTGCGGAGGAGCGTGCCCCGACGCCCCTCGTAGATCTTCACCTCGCTAGGCCGCGCCCCGGCCGAGCCGACGATCACGTCGGCGAAGCCGTCGCTGTTGACGTCGGCGGTGGCGACGAACACGCCGGGCCGGGCGGCCGCCCCCGTGGCGCCGGGGACGAGCTTGAACATCGCCGCCGCCTGCCAGATCACCGAGTTGGTCCTTCCATCGACCACGACCACGGTGTCCCGTCCTCCCGGGCCCGCCCCGTAGACGTAGTCGACGACGCCGTCGGCGTTGATGTCGCCCGTCGCCGTCCGCCATTCGCCGGCGTAGTTCGGCAGGAGCTGGCCGGGCGAGGTCTTCACGCTGGGGGTGATCAGCGGGATCTGATCACGGAACTCGAGGACCGGCCGCGTGTTCACATCCGTTTTGAAATCCGCGCTGGCGACCGTGAAGATCGCCGGGTTGGTGGCCGACGCCGCGTTCGAGACGGCCGGATAATCGATCCGGTAGACGTGGCTCGTCGGCCCCGGTGCCACGTCCTCGGTGCGGAACCGGGTCTGCATGTCGCTGGCCCCCGTGCCGTCCACGTAGGAGGCGAATCGGGAGGTCTTGTCGTCGGACGCGATCGCCGAGTTCACGAACAGGCCCGCCGAGGGAACGTTGCCGGTGGCGGTGGTGGTGAGCAGTGTTGTGCGGTTGGCCACCGTGTCGCGGATGAACACGCCCCCCTTGAAGCTCCGGTCGGAGATCCCCTGGACGAGGTTGTTGGCCTTGCTCGAGAACATCACGTACCGGCCGCTCTGACTGATCGTGTTGAGCACATCGCGCGATCCGGCGGGGGTGGGCGATCCGAGCGTCGCCTTGTTGCCAGCGGCGTTGGGCTTGCCGTTGATGTCTGGCTTGCCATCGGCATCGACGTTGAAGCCGACCGAGACGAGGGTCGTGACACCCTTGGCCCCGGCGGCCCAGTCGACCCTCCGCATCCAGAGGTTGTCGAAGCCTCCGAGGATGAAGTTGAGCGGCAGCGGTGCCTGCGGCAGGTTCTGCGTGAAGGGATAGGGTGACGTGAACCCGGGCAGGTAGAAGTTGTTGGCGGCGGTGGAGAAGAGGAATGACGACCCATCGGCCGACATCCCGCCGAAGGTGGCGATCCGGTTCGTGTTGGCCAGGCCATCGGGGGAGTTGACGAGCACGGCCTTCCCCGTCGGGACGGTCGGGGAGGCCGAAGCGAACTGGAATCCGTAAATGTCGATCGGGTGGGGCTGAAACGCCGTCCACTTGCTCCCGCCGACGATCACCGGCTCGGAAAAATCGGCGGTGACGTCCTTCCAGCCCTCCACGAGGTTGCCGGCCGACGACGTGAACGCGATCGTTCTCCCGTCGTTGCTCACCGAGTGGTTTTGGGAATCCCACAATTCCGCCACGAAGTTGCGGACGAAGGGGCGCACGCTCCCGTCGAACAAGTTCGGCTGGGCCGACCCGGCGGCCTTCGTGGCATCATCCCACTTCCGGCTGACGAGGAGGTTGGTGCTCGAGTCGACGTCGCTGGCGAAGACATCGAGGGAGAAATCGGAGTCGGTGGTGCCGGTCACGATTTCGGCGGACGTCCGCCGCGTGCTGTAGACCACCCGCTTTCCATCGCCGCTCATCTGGCTGAACATCGGCTCGAACGGCTCCGCCCACGCGCCCTGGCCGATGGCCGGCCCGGTGTAGTTGCCGAGGGCCTGCGTCGCATCGACGTTGACGGTCACGGTCTTCGCTGCCCACGGTCCGCCGCCGAAGCCCGTCGTGCTGGCGACGAAACTGTCGAGTGTCCAGTCGCTGCCGGCGCCCTGGCCCTGCGCGTTCACGCTGATCGCCTCTTGGTCGAGGATGCCCGGCCTCACGACGTCGATCCAGCCGGCCGGCACCCAGCTGTCGTAGAGCACCCTGGTGCCGTCTTCGGAGATGCCCTTGTTGAGGGAGAGCGACTCCTGGGCGTCCTGCTGCACCAGATTCTGGAAGTTATCCGGGAGCACGGGGAGGTATTCCTGGGCGAACACGCCGGTCGCCATCGGCTGGCCCGGCTTCGGTACGGGCAGCCCTGGCACCAACGAGTTTGTCGCGACAGCCTGCTGTTGGCCCTCGGCATTGAGGCGGCTGACCAGCGCGATGCTGTTGGCGGCGTCGCCATCGGCTCTCCACACGAACACGTCCACCGTGCCCAGCTGGAAGTTTTTCCACGTGTCGGTCGTGGCATCCCGTTTCACAGGACGGTAGGTCGCCTGATCGTTCTCCACCGGCACGCTCGCGTCGTACTCGTTTGCCGCGATGATCGAATCGAAGACGACGCTCCGGCCGTCGCCGCTGAGATCCGCCGAAAGGGGCTCGAACATCGGCCACTGTCCGTACCCCGGGAAGTACTTGAAGCCTTCGAGCCCCGCGTAGCCGGCCGACTGCACCGGGCTGCCCGCCCGATGGGTCACGAGCCGCGTCTGGCCCATGGCGGTGTCGAGCCAGAAGAGGTCGGGGTTGATCGAGGGGATCGTCTGCTGGCCGGCGATCACGTTGGTGTCGGTACTCGAAAAGAGCACGTAGCGGCCCGAGTCGCTCACGTCGACGAGCGTGGCGCCAGCGGGGATCGGCAACTGGTCGTAGGCGGCATGGTTCTCTGAGGCGGCTCGCGACGCCGCCAGATCGACGATCGTTGCGGTCAAATTGATTCGCTCCTCGAGCCGCTCGGCGGCGGCGAGCCGGGTCTTCCGGGCGCGGTGGGTCGCTGCCTGAGAGCGGCGGGAGGCGCGGGAGAAAACCGAAAAGAGCGTCGTGGGGCGCATGGCGTCGTTCTCGTGGTTGGGATCAGAAGAATCGTGAGAAAAATGGCTGGATCGATTCCGGCTACCGTCGATCCGACTTGGAGAAAATCTCTGCCGGCCCCTTCTCGAGGCGGCCCTTCCAGGCGTACAGGTTTCGCGCATACGGCGGGTACGGCGCGGGCATGTCGCGCGACCTCAGAGAGATGCGGAGATCGTCGTGACTCGTGTCCCAGTAGCCACGGAGATCGACCGAGGCCCCCTGGACGATCGTGAGCATTGACGGCCCGGTGCCGACTTCGAAGTCGAAGATCTCGCGGTCATCCGGCAACTCCCGATCCGTCATGTCCACGATGAATGACTCCGTGATGGACAGGTAGCTCGAGCTGAGATTGACCCCGTCCTCGACGGGGTCGATGACCGTGATACGCTCCATCTCGATGTCGGAGTTCGTCAGATCAAAGCCGTCGTCGCCCGAGTGGTTGATCTCCACCGCCGGGACGTTCCACTCGTCGGCGATCACCCCGATCAGCGACACCGCATCGATGTCGTCGAGCCGACTTCCGTCGCCATCACCTTCCGTCGGATCCTTCCGGCCCAGGGAGTTGGCCACGATGTTCGTGGCGTTGAACGACCAGCCCACGCGCGGTCCGACGACCATCGACGACACGTCGTCCTTGGAGGCCTTTCGCGTCCCCCCGCAGAAGAAGACGCCGCCGTTGTCGGCCTCTTTCACCGGCTGATTGGCAGCATCGGCGGCCTGGAAGGTGACGGTCTTCGCCACGAGCGACGACCCCGAGTCGAAAATCAGGGCGCACGAGGTGATCGTCGTGAAGTTCTCTTTGCCGTTTCGGATCCGCACCTCGACGCCGTCCTCGATGGTCAGCGTGACGAACTTCCGCACGTGCACTTCACCCGTGATCACGTAGACCGTGCCCGCGCGAAACGTCGCGTTGCCGGTGATGTCCCCCGACAACTCGACGATTCCATCGACGGCGGCCGGCAGGACAAACGTCGCCGCCGACCGCACGACGAGGGGCGGTGGTGTAGGCGGCGGCACGGCGGCGATCGGCGGGGGCAGTGAACGGGACAGCGCCGGCGGAGCGACCGCTGGCGGCAGGGCCAAGGGACGGTTCTTCGCCTGCTCGGAGAGGGTTTCGATGACGACGACCCGGCTGCCCGCGGCGGTGCTGGTCTTGCCGAAGTCGCCGCCGATCGCGGTGACGCGATTCCCGAAGCTGTCCTTGAGATCTGCGGCTGCGTTGAGCAGGATCACGTTCCCGACGAGGCCGTTTTCACCGCGAAACGCCGGGCTCGCCACCGAAGCGCCCTTGCGCATGGTGACGGCGAAGGTGAGCGTCTTGGTTCCCGAGCCGGCCGTGTAGGCGAGCGACTGGTTCTGCCCGCCGATGATCACGGGCACCGTCGGCTTGCCTTTGACGATGACCGGTCCATCGAAGGTGACCTGGAGTGAGACCTGCCGCCCCCGGGTGACAAAGGCGCTGGAGGAGGTGACGACGGGGCCGGTGGCATCGATGCGGATCCGGCTGGTGTCGATTGCGGGGATGGCGTTGCTGGCGGGATTGCCGGCCCGGTCGAGGATTCGCGGGGCGAGGTTAGCCTGATTGAAGTCGAAGTCGCGGATCGCGGCCGAGTTGACGCGGCCGACGCTGATCCCGTCGGTGTCGACGTCGTTGGCCTTGACGGTCAATCGGAAGGTGAGCGACTTCGTGCCGCTCCCCGAGACGTACTGCGCCTCGCGCATCGCAGAGCCGACCGCGACCGGGAGCGTGATGGTGCTCTGGTCGCCGGCCAGCTTCACCGGCTCGCTGAAGTTGACCTTGAAG
>CAMCCR010000054.1 GCA_945873085.1 Candidatus Kuenenia stuttgartensis
ACGACAAGCTCCGTCGGGACGTCGAGGTAGGTCTTGAGCGCCCGGTACATCGCCCGGGCATGGGCCGCCGGGACGCGGGCGTCGAGCTCGCCGACATGGAGGAGCGTCGGCGTCTTCACCCGGTCGAGCGCATACATCGGCGAGGCGGCCCGGTAGGCATCGGGCTCGGCCCACGGGAGCTTGCCCCCCATGAAGTTGATGACGTGGCCGGGGGTGTCCTCCGTGCCCCACTGGATCACCTGATCGACGACGCCGGCGCCACTGCTGGCAGCCTTGAAGCGGTCGCTCGCTGCCACAAGGCAATTCGTGAGATAGCCGCCGTTGCTCCACCCCATCACGCCGAGGCGGTCGGGGTCGGCGATGCCGGATGCGACCATGGCGTCGACTCCGGCGAGGATGTCGGCCACCTCGATATCGTTCTCGCGACCGACGAGCTCCTCGAGGAAGTCGTCGCCATAGCCGGTCGAGCCACGGTAGTTCGGCGAGAGCAGCGCGTAGCCCTTGGCGGGGAGGAGGACGCGGCCGTAGATCCAGAACTGGAACTGGAGGAGCGACGAGCCGGTCGGGCCGCCATGGATCTCCACCACCAAGGGCAGCCGCTCCCCCGGCTTGGCGTCGGGTGGCAGCTCGAGCACCCCCTCCACCTCGCGGCCATCGGGAGCGCGCCACTGCACGAGCGAGATCGTCGGCAGCTTCCAGCCGTCGACCTGGGGATTGAGCTTCGTGAGCCGGTTCATCCCTCCGTCGGCCGCGACGAGATAGAGGTCGGGCGGATCGGTGAGCGTGGCATCGATGATACCGAGCTGACCATCGGCGGCGATTGAAAAGGCCGCGATGGCGTGGTCGCCGGGAGTGAGGGGGCGGTCGGCCCCCTGACGGCCATCACGGACGGCGGCGATCGAGTGGACGCGGGCCCTGGCGCGCTGTTCGCCGATGAAGCACAGCTCGTCGGCGCCACGCCAGGCGAGCGTTGTCCCCAGCACGCTCACCCCGGCGGGGCGGCGCAGCTCCCAGACGCTTCCTTGCGCGCCATTCCACTGGCAGGCGTAGATCCGGCAGGGGTGGCCGTCAAACTCGACCGCGAAGGCGAGCCTGCCGTCGGCCGACCAGCAGGGGCTCTCGAGCCAGCCGAACGGCGAGGGATGGCCGTCGCGCCAGCCGGCCGCCGTCACCACGTCGATCGTGCGCGTGGCCGCGTGCCAGACGTCGATCCGCGACCAGCCCTCGAGGTGGAGGATCTCGTCGTCGGGAGTCGTCACCATCGCGATCCGCGCTTGGTCGGGCGAAACGCGCAGCGCCGTCACGACGCGTTTCTCGTCGATGAGCTTCTCCGCTCTCCAGCTCTCCAGATCGAGGCGCCACACCTGCGTGAACTTCGTCACGCCATGGCCGTATTCGACCTCCTTGTGGCGGGTGCGGAGATCCTTCCATTCGTCGTCGGTCCCATCGGCGACCACGGTGTAGTAGAGGGCCCGGCCGTCGGCGGAGAGCTCGGCGCGACCGATCCCCTCCTTGACGCGCGTCACGGCCATCAGCCTCGAGCCGTCGGCTGCGATCCGCCACACCTGCGACTTGCCATCGTGGGGCGGGGCATCGTCGCCGGGGCGGCGGACGTTGGCCGTGAAGTAAAGAAACTTGCCATCCGGGCTCCACTGCGGCGCGGCCTCCTCGGCCCGGTCAAACGTCAGCCTCTGCCGGGCCTTCGTAGCCACGTCGACGATCCACAGGTCGGCATTCCGCGTGGCGTCGGCGCCTTCCCAACGCTGCTCGATGTAGGCCACGCTCGCGCCGTCGGGGGAGACGGCGAGGGTGGAAGGAGTGCCAAGGGTGAAGTAATCGTCGACGTCGATCTCGTGGGTGCGGGGGAGATCCTGGCCGAAGGCTGGGGCAGGGCCTGACGCGATCGCCACAGCGAGGAGAACGAGGCAGATGGCACGCAGGCTCGGCATGGGAGCGTCTCTGGCGGAAGGGATGGAATTGCCGCGATGATACGGCCGCCGGGCCCTCGGCCGCGACAACCGACTACCTTGCGAACCGGCTGGGGGCGAGAAAACCGATCGGCTGCGATGTCGAGCCGTCGAGGGCGAGGTCGGCGAGGATGGAGCCGACGACGCTTGCAAACTTGAAGCCATGCCCCGAAAAACCAGCCGCGATCGCCACGCGTGACTGCTCCGGATGAAGCCCGATGAGGAAGTGGGCGTCGGGGGTCATCGTGTAGAGGCAGGCGGCATGGTGGACGAGATCGTCGCCGAGGGCCGGGAGCCGCGTTCGCGCCACCGCTGCCACGCGCGCAGCTTCTTCCCGGTCGAGTGAGCGATCGAGCGCCAGCGGATCGGCGACGGGCGTGCCGCCGGTGTGCTCGGCGATCTTCACGCCGAGGTCATCGAGCGCCGGAAAGCCGTAGTAAAAGCCGGCGGGAGTGTCGAATGCGAAGCAGGGGAGGCCGATCCCCGGCTCGGGCCCGGCCGCGAATGCCGCACGGTGCTCCGCCGGGGGGCGATACCAGCAGAGCGTTTTCTTGAGCACCTCGAGCGTCACCGACGGGATCTCGAGGAGATCGGCCGCCCACGCGCCGGGCGCAATCACGAGCCGATCGGCGTGGAACGTGCCATGGTCGGTGTCGACCGTGACGCCCCGTGCCCCGGCATGCCAGCCGTGGATGGCAACGCCCTCCTTGAAGCGGGCGCCGTGGCGTGTGGCGACCTCGGCGTGGGCTCGGACACATTCCTCCACGAGGAGGTAGCCGGCCGCCGGCTCCCAGACGGCGACCCAGTCGTCGTCGAGGGCGAAGGCCGGCCAGCGGCGCTTGGCCTCACTGGCTGCAAGCCGCTCGATGGGAAGGCGATGAATGGCGGCGGCGTGGAGGGCGCCGGCAACTGCCTCGCCGGTCTCGAGGCCGGCCAGCAGCAGCCCCGACTGGAACAGGAGCCTCGTTCCCGTCGCCTCCTCGAGCCCGCGCCACAGCCGGTAGGCCTCGAGGAGCAGGGGCACGTAATCGGGATGCTCGAAGTAGGCCTGGCGGATGAGCCGCGTCTGGCCGTGGGAGCTGCCGCGGTCATGGGAAACCGGAAACCGATCGAGGCCGATCACCGTCACACCGCGGGCGGCGAGGTGCGCACAGGCCGCACTCCCCATCCCGCCGGTGCCGAGGACGATCACATCGGCGGAGGTGGCCGTGGCGGTCGGCATGACGGTCTTCCGTGCGGGGACAAACGCCTGCTAAGGACCACCGGCTCGATCGCGGCTCACTCGGTGCCGGCGCCGACCGGTTCCGGGGGAGCCTCTTCCTCGATGGCCGGCTCCGCAGCCGCCTTCTCGGTGACTGCGGGCTCAGTACCCGCGGGCTCGGTGGCCGCGGGCTCGGTGGCGGGCGTGTCGTCGGGGGCATGGTCGTGTCCCGCGTTATTCCAAAGCGACGCCCCGACGAACATCCATCCCTCCGGCACCGTCTGCATCGTCATTCCGGCCGTACCGAAGTAGTGGCGGATGGCATCAAACTCCGGCAGCGTCGTCCCATCGACGCGCGGCGTCCGCGGCTCCTTCGATTTCTTGCTCCCGAGACCAGCCCCGGGGTTGTCGCGGGCGGTGAGGAGGGCGTTGGCGAGCCGGCCGGCGAGGCTCTTGTTTTCGGGGCCCTTGCCGGCGCGGAGGAGCTCGTAGGTCGGCTGCACCATCTGTTCGGTGCGGGCGAAGGTGCGGAGGGCAACGTCCCCGGGGAGGAGGCCCTTGAGTTGTTCGACCGACTCGTTGTAGTCGGCTTCTTCGGCAAACGGCGGAGACTTCCCGTCGAGCACCCTTTGGAGGATGTCGAGGTGGGAGGCGATGAGGATCTGGCCATGGGCCACGGCCACGGCCGCATTCGGAAAGGGGGCGTCGTCGGGATCGCCACCGAGGGCACCGCGGGGCCGGTCGTCGTCCCCGTCGTCGCGGGCTCGCACCCGCGTCGAACGGGCGGACTTCCCCGGCTCGTCCGGCACCGTCTCCCAGATCACATGCCCGCCGACGTCGATTTTCCGCGTCTTCGCCTCGGTCGACATGCTCCGGGCGATCGTCGCGGCGACCGTCTCCGGATCATCGGCTTCCAGGGCAATGAGCATCCGCTCGCAATCGGGGCCGAAGGGGAGAACATGGTCACCGGTGATCATCACGGCCCCGCCGAGATGGCGGATGAGGTCGTTCTCGACGTCGATTTGTGGCCCGTCCGGATCGTCTTTCAGGCTCGAGATCACGTCGTCAAACACCCCCTGCTCGCCAACCATGTCGTCGACGAGGGGCTCGAGGGCCCGGAACACCTTGGGCAGATCCCACTGGAGTCCGAGCCAGCTGGCAGCATCTCCCGGCACCCAGGGGGCGGGGGCGAGCGAAGTCGCATTGGGAAACTCGAGGATCCGGGCGGCCTTCTCGTAGCGTTCCTTCCCGCCGGCCACGGTTGGCGGGGCGTAGATGAGGGTGTTGTGGCGGAGATCGACGTTCCCCTCGCCGAAGAAGACGACGCCACCGGCCCCCTTGATGCAGTCGAAGCCGTTGCGGCGTGCCATCTCGACGTAGTCGGTCGGCTTCCGCTTCGAGGCCTTCTTCGGCGCCGGCCGGCTCCTCTGCTGGGCCTGGAAGAGGGCGAGCGGATCGATGTACCACCGCCCTGTCGCCACGCCGGCGGGAACGGTCTCGCCGCACTTCCGCGCCACCACCTGGAAGGCTTCGAGCGACGCCAGCGAATCCTGTCGCGGCTTGGAGAGCGCCGGGAGGAGGGCGGCGACGATCTCGGCGCTCGTCCCGGCGACGATCGCGCCGGGCCGCGTGGCATAGGCGATCCGGCGAGGAGCGGCGGGCTCGGCGGCCACCGGTCTCCCCTCGCGGGGCGGAAGCGGCGGAAGCTCGTAGGCCGTGATCCCCTCAGGGGCGGCGAGTTTCTTGCCCCCACGATCGGCGAGCCGCTTGAAGACCATGTCGAGAAGCGCGGGGACGGCGTCGTCATGGCCGCTGGTGTCGACGAGGAGCAGTCCGGCAAGGGAGCCGTCGGCCTGTTCGACCGCTGCCACCGCCGACTCGCCGCCACTGACGCCCGAGAGTTCCTTCGGGGTGATCCCGAAACCCATCCGGTCGCCGGCGATGCTCGACCGCTGCTCGTCGAGGGCGTCGTAAAACGTCTGCATTAACGGCTCGTCGAAGAGCTTCCCGAGCGCGGAGCGGTCGAAGCGTTCGCGGAGGGCGGCGGCGTCGGGGGCGCTCACCCAGGCCCGCGTCGTTGCCGGCAGAACCTGCTCACTGGGGGCAAACCCAGCCGCGGCCGCCGACGATGCGGTGAAAAGGAGCCCGAGCATCGAGCCGAAGGCCCATGCCACCGCGGCCGACCGAGCCGGAAAATCTCCGGTCGTGAGCCCGCGGCCCGATTCCGTTCGTGCCGCCACCGGCGTCCATGCCGCCATCATCCGCCTGCATCCTGCCACGTGATCCCTCGCGTGTTCGGTTGAGCCAGCTCCCGTGCCTGCGCTGACGATCCCCCGCGGGACGATTCCAGGCAGGTTCCCCGAGAGGAGCCAGAGAAGAGAGACAAAATAACCGCTGACGCGTATTTCGGCCACAGCAGCAAGGCTTGCCCGCGGCCAGTGCCGCAATTAGGGCAGAACTCGACTCTAGCCCGGGGCGAGTTGACGCCAGGCCACCGCCTCCTCGAGATCCCACGACACCGAGAGAACGTCCTCCTCGCGAAACATATCGCCGATGAGTTGCACGCCGATCGGCAGGCCCTGTGGCGAAAGCCCGGCGGGGATGCTCGCCGCCGGCAGCCCGACGAGATTGACGATGGCGGTGAAGGCGGCGAGTTTGGCGGCCTCGGCAAAGGTGTCGTTCGGCTGGAGCCCGGCCCAGGCTCCGATCCGTGGCGGTTCGACGGCGACGGTGGGGGTGAGCCAGAGATCGGCCGTGCCGAACACCGGCGCGAAGCGGTTGATGAGCCGGTCTTCGAGTGCGTCAACTTCCGCGCGCTTGAGCCCCAGGGCCCCCTCGTGCAGCCAAGCTGTCACCGGCTGCGCCCGCCGCCAGCGCATCAGCGGGATGCCGCCGATGAGCCGCTGCCAGATCGGAAGAAACTCCCCGAGATCACTCTCCGGAAGGCTCGCCTCTTCGACAGCGTGCCCCATCCGCTCGAGGATCCGGGCGGTGTGACGGACCGCGGCGAGCACATTCGGATCGGTCGGCACCATCCCGGTCGACTCGACGACCTTGATGCGAAAGCGCTTGGGCGACGCGCGACGAGCGGAAAATGGTCGCGTTGGCGGCGGGGCCCAGTGTTGCCTGCCGGTGTCGATCCCCGCCATGACGTCGAGGAGGGCCGCGGCATCGGTCACCGTCCGGGCCATCGGCCCCGAGGTGTAGAGAATCCGCCGATCGGGAAAGCGGAACTGGTTTACGACCCGGCCACGCGAGGGCTTGAGGCCGTAGAGCCCGCAGAAGGATGACGGGATGCGGATCGATCCGGCGCCGTCGGAGCCCTGCGCGATCGGCAGCATTCCCGCCGCCACCGCCGCCCCCGATCCGCCGCTCGATCCGCCGGGGGTGTGGTCGAGGCTCCAGGGATTACGGGTCGGCGGATGGATGGCGGGCTCAGTGACCGGCATGGCGCCCAGTTCGCTCGTCGAAAGCTTGCCGAGGATCACGAAGCCGGCCCGGCGGAGGGGGCGAACGTTGGCATCGTCGAAGGGGAGGATGATCGACGGCATGCCTCGCGAGCCGAAGCGGGTGCGGCTGAAGCGGACGACGTTGAGATCCTTGATCCCGATCGGCACGCCATGAAACGGCGGGAGGGCCTCGCGGTGGCGGAGCCGCTCTCGATCCTTCCGCCGCGCCACCTTGACCGCGTCTTCAAAGACGGTCACGAAAGCCGAGAGCGACGGGTTTTTGTCCGCGATCCGCTCGAGGTGACAGCGGACGAGCTCCTCGCTCGAGATCGCCCCCTCGCGGATCAGCTTGGCGAGCACGAGGGCGGGAAGCGTATGGAGCGACGTGGTGGCCATCGTGGTGCGAGCCGGTCTAACTGTCCGTGGAAAAAGTCATCCATGCCCTTTTTCTACTTGAGACACCCCCAAAAAAGCCAAGGTTTTTCGGGGATGTCGGCCGCCGCCTCCAGCGGCGGGCACTTTGTCCACAGCCTGCTAAGGATCGCGGCGCGAGAAGATCGTGCAGGCTATTCCCAGGTAGGCGACGGTGTGGAGGAGGGTGAGACCGAGCCCCTTCTCCCAGGAAAACGAGGCGCTCTCCATGAGCGCCCGGAACGGGCCGGCGACGGCGAAGTCGCGCATCAGTTGGCGGTCGACGAGGTTGTCGAGATCCTCGGTGTGGGGGAGGAAGGCATAGACCCCTTCGGTGATCCGGCCGATCGTCGTCTGATAGAAGGGTTTCCGCCCCGGCTTGAAGCCCTCCTCGCGACGCGGTTGTCGGCCGCGGATCGTCTCGGCGATGCTTGTCGGCCGCAGCTTGCCGACGTTCGCCTCGCGGATCCGGCTCTCGACAGCGACGTTGTTCATCTGGCCGGCGATGAACAGGATCGCCCAGTAGGCAACGGTCACGAGCATCGCCGAGATCACACTCCGCGTGATCACCCCGGTGAGGACGCTCACCGAGAGCAGCAGCGCGAAAAAGACCAGCAGGCTCGGGAGCGCGAGGAGCACCCCCGGCGACCAGACGTTGGCGAGAATCCCGGTGATCAGCCAGACGGCAAGGACGAGAATCCCGAGCAGGCCGGCCACGAGGAGCAGGGCCCCGACATACTTGAAGACGAGCAGCTGCCAGCGCGGGATCGGGCGGACAAGGAGGAGCTCGAGCGTCCCCTTCCGCACCATGTTCGGCACGAACGCCGCCGTGACCGCCACGCTCACCAAGAGGAGGATCGTGCCTCCCAGGCCGGTGGCGAGGAGCTTCTGAAGGATGAGGACCTCGAGCCCCAGCGGCGCTCCCTTCGTGCCTGCCAATTCGATGCTGTCGCCGAAGAGGGTGAAGCGGTGGGGCCAGAGGAGGCGGAGATCGCGTCCCGGGGCGACCGCCATTTCCCAGGTCTGCGAACCGATCTTCCGGGCCCACTCCGTGCCGGTCTCGCGGATTTCCGTGATCGTCCAGATCTGGCCGTCGGCGATCTTCCCGAACCGGTCGGTGATCTCCTCCCCCGACTCCGGCACTCCCACCAGCGGGATGAACGTCCGCGTCAGCGTCGCCTTCCAGTGGCCTTCGGGGAGATCGGCGTCGATCGGCTCGGCGGCGGTGATCGCGTACATCGATCCGTTGAGCCGGCCGGCGACATCGCCCATCGATTGGGTGGCGATGTCGATGCCGTCGAGATCGGCGGCCATCGCCCGGGCGGCGATGTCGAGATACTGCCGGCCCCCCGGCTGCGGTTCGATCCGCCCGGTCAGCGCGGCGCCAAACAGGATCGCGATTGCCAGAAGAAGGAGATAAAGAACCTTGGCGTCGAGGAACTCGCGCCACGTATCCCGGAGCATGGCGGCGAACGTCCGCGGCAGCATCGGCCGCACCGTGACGCGTCCGGCCGCGTCAGCCGCCTCACGCGGAACGTGATTCGGTTCGTTCACGGTGTGCCTCCGCCGTCGGCGATCGCGAGGTAGAGGTCCTCGAGCGTCGCCCGTTCCCGTTCGAGGTGCCGCAGCCGTAGCCCCGAGGCGCTGGCCGCGGCAACGAATTGATCGATCCCCTCCGGTGCATCAGCGCCCGTTGCGGTGCCCTGGCCGTCGGTAGGATCGAAGCTGACTCGGAGCCGGCTCCCCCCTTCGACCGCCGCGATGCTCGCGCCGGGGAAATGGAACGACGTCGGCACTTCGCGATCGAAGGCGACCAGCCAACTCGCCTTTTGCCGGGTGAGGTCGGCGACGGTGCCGGTGACCATCAGCTTCCCCTTGCGGAGGATCGCCACCCGGTCGCAGAGCTGCTCCACTTCGCCGAGGAGATGGCTGTTGATGAACACCGTCACGCCGCGACGGCGTTCCTCGAGGAGGAGATCGCGGATCTCCTTCCGCCCCACCGGATCGACGCCGTCGGTCGGCTCGTCGAGAAACAGGACCCGGGGACCGTGGAGGAGGGCCTGGGCGAGGCCGAGCCGCTGCTTCATCCCCTTGGAGTAACCGCGGATGCGGAGCTTTTCCCGGCCGGCGAGGCCGAGGATGTCGAGGAGCTCGGCGGCCCGCCGCCGCCGCTCGCGGCGGGGGATCCCCTGGAGGCCGCCGTAGAGGTCGAGGAGGCTCGTGCTGGTGTGGTATTCGGGGAGGCGGTGATCCTCCGGCAGGTAGCCGACCTCGCGGCGGGCTTTGAAGGTGCCGACCGGCTGACCGAGGAGGGAAGCCTCTCCCGCCGTCGGGGCGACAAGGCCGAGGAGGATCTTGATGAGCGTTGTTTTCCCCGCGCCATTCTGGCCGAGGAGGCCGAAGAGCGTGGCCGGCTCCACGTCGAGGCTCACCCCCCCGAGGGCCCGATTGGCGCCGTACTGTTTTTCAAGCTGTTTGACGGAAACGACCATGGCGTCCGATCCTACCAGACCGCTACGGTGGCGGCCGTGATGGGGCGAGAACGGTAGCTGCGTGACAGTCGCGGGCGGGTGTCGCCCCAGAGATCATCGAAGGGAGGTGGAAGTCACCTATGAAACTCCTGCTCAACCGGCTTTTCTGGACGATCTCCGGGATTCTTCTCCGGCTCCGCTACCGGGTCACGGTGGAAGGGGCCGAGGGGCTCTCCGCGCTCAAGGGGCCGACGCTCGTCCTCCCCAACCACCCGGCCTACATCGATCCGCCGCTGGTGCTCTCCCACCTCCGGCTCGGCAAGGCGCTGCGTCCCCTCGTCTTCAGCGGCATCTACCGGCTGCTGCCGCTGCGGCCGTTGATGGCCATGGTCGATGCCTTCGAGGTGCCCGATCTCTCCGCGCAGAGCCGCGACGCCCAGGCCAAGACCCTCGAGATGATCGACGCCGTTGTCGCGCGGATCGGCCGCGGCGACAGCTTTTTGATTTATCCCTCCGGGCGACTCCAGCGCGGCAACGCCGAGGTGGTCGGCTCGGCCCGCGCCGTCCATGAGCTCCTCTGGCGCTGCCCCGATCTCAATGTCGTCCTCGTGCGGACCCGCGGCCTGTGGGGGAGCAGTTTCGGGTGCGCAGCCACCGGCGCTCCGCCGAGCCTCGTGCCGACGATGCTGCGGAATCTCGGCTGGGCCCTGGCGGCGCTCGTGGTCTTTCTGCCGCGCCGGAAGGTGACGATCCACGTCGAGGTGCTTCCCAAGAGGACGCTTCCCAAAGCGTCGCGTGAGCAGACCAACGCCTTCCTCGAGGGCTGGTACAACGTCGATGGCCCGCAGCAGCCCGCGTTCGTGCGCTACAGTCACTTCTTCGGCCCCACCGCGGGGCACTACGCCGCCGGCGTCTCGCTCCCGTCGATCGATCCGGCGACGATCGATCCGAAGACGATTCGGCTGGTCAACGATCTCGTTCAGGGGCATCTCGGCCGCGAGCTCGATCCCCACGAGCTCGCCTTTGACACGACGCTCGAGGCCCTCGGGATGGACAGCCTCGATCGGATGGATGCCACGCTCAAAGTCGAGCAGCAGTTCGGCTTCCACAACGCCTCCGTCCTCAACACCCTCGGCGAGCTGTGGGCTCTCGCTGACGGGAAGCTTTCCGGCGGGGTTAAGGAGGAGGCGATCCCGGTGCCGGCGGCCTGGTTCGCGCTGCCGCGATCGACCGATGCGCCGGCGGTGCTCGCCGGCACCGTCGCCGAGGCGTTCGTTCGCCGGGCGCTTGCGGCCCCGTCCGAGCCGGCCGTGGCCGATCGGATCTCCGGGGTGCTTCCGTCGCGTCGGCTCCTCGTCGGGGCGAGCCTCATGGCGCGCCGGTTCGCGGCCTGGCCGGAGAAGCATGTCGGCGTGATGCTGCCGGCGAGCGTCGCCGCCGACATCGTCTTCTTCGCCCTTCACATGGCGGGAAAGACGCCGGTGATGATGAACTGGACGACCGGCCCGTCGAGTCTCGCTCATGGCGTCAAGGTGACCGGCACGCAGCGGATCATCACCTCGAAGAAGCTCGTCGACCGGCTCGGCATCGAGGTGCCAGGGACTCCGTACGAATACCTCGAGACGATCCGCGGAGGGATCGGGAAGGCGGAGCAGATCTCGACGCTCCTCGGCACGATCCTGAATTCCGCGGCGATCCTCCGCGGGCTCCCCAAGCAGGATCCCGACGAACCTGCGGTGTTCCTGTTTACTTCCGGATCGGAGAGCGCGCCAAAAACCGTTCCCCTCTCGCACACCAACCTGATCACGAACATCACCGACTCTCTCGAGGTCCTCGAGGTGACGGCGGCCGATTCGCTCCTCGGGTTTCTTCCGCCGTTCCACAGCTTCGGGCTCACCGGCAACGTCCTCCTCCCCCACCTCACCGGCATCCGCAGTGTCCGTCATGCCGATCCGACCGATGCCCGTGGCCTCGTGGAGACGATCCGGGCGTTCCACCCGACGATGCTGTTCACGACGCCGACCTTCCTCTCCTACATCCTCTCGGTGAGCAAGGCAGGAGACTTGAAGAGCCTGCGGCGGATCATCGCCGGGGCCGAGAGGTGCCCGGATGCGGTCTTCGAGCGCACCGCGGCCCTGGCGCCGGAGGCGGTGATCCTCGAGGGCTACGGGATCACCGAGTGCTCTCCCGTCCTCGCTGCCAACCGGGTCGCCGATCGGCGCCGGGGGTTCATCGGCAGGCCGGTGCGACACGTCGACATCCGCGTCGTCGACGTCGATTCGGGCGAGCCGGTGGCGACGGGGGAGACGGGAATGCTCCTCGCCTCGGGGCCGTCGATCTTCTCCGGGTATCTGAATCACGACGGCCCATCGCCGTTTGTCGAGCTCGAAGGGAAGCAGTGGTACCGCACCGGCGATCTTGTCGTTGCCGACGCCGACAACTGGCTCGCCTTCAAGGGGCGGCTGAAGCGGTTCCTCAAGGCGGGGGGAGAGATGATCTCGCTGCCGGCGCTCGAGGAGCCGTTTTCAAAGCGCTATCCCGCCGACGAGAACGGCCCGAAGGTGGCGGTGGAGGGGATCGAGACGCCGGGCGGCCGCCAGATCGCGCTGTTCACGACCTTCCCCCTCACGCTCCGAGAGGCGAGCCAGATCCTCGTCGAGGACGGCCTCCGTGGCGTGATGCGCCTCGACGAGGTTCGGCAGATCGAGACGATTCCCGTCCTCGGGACGGGCAAGACCGATTACAAGGAGCTCAGACGGCTGGTGACGGAGGCCGTGACCGGAGGTTGAGAGGTTGCAAGCGGGCCCGCTGCCGAATCGGAGTTGAAAGCATGAAATCAATCCGTCCCCTCCTCTTCGGCCTGATGATGGTGGCGATGGTCGTTGCCGCCGCCCTCGTGCGACGGCAAGGAGGGCCCAATGGCGGCGGCGAGGCGTGGCTCGTTCCGGTCGGCGTCCTCGGGGGCCTGTACGCGATCCTCGTCGTGGTCGACGTCGTCGTCCATGCCTGGAAGGGGGAAGGGCAGGCCTGCCGGGCCTGTGGTCATTTTCGCCCCGTCAAATCATTCCGCTTCGCCGGACCCTGTCCGCAGTGTGGCGAGTGATCCTGCGTCGACGGTCGTTCCTCGTGCTACCTATCCTGGGAATGAAAGCATGTTTCAGCCAGCCGTGCCGATCCTTCGCAGCTTCGACGAGAAGAAGGCGAAGGAGTTTTACGTTGACTTCCTCGGCTTCACCGTCGACTTCGAGCACCGTTTCGAGCCGGGGATGCCGCTGTACATGGGGATCTCCCAGGGAGACTGCCGGATCCATCTCTCCGAGCATTTCGGCGACTGCGCGCCGGGCGCACGGGTGCGGATCGAGGTGGCGGACGTCCGCGGTCTGTGCGCGAGCCTCAACGAGAAGGGCTACGGGAATGCCCGTCCCGGCTGGCACGATCAGGACTGGGGCAGCACGGAGATGACGATCCACGACCCGTTCGCCAACCGGCTCACGTTCTGGACGCCGTCGTCCAGGGGCGTCTGACCCTCCGGCCGGTGGCCGCCGGCTCACTCCGCCCGGAACACCACCCACGCCATTCCCCCAGCGGGGATCGTGAGCGTCACCTCGGCGCGGCTGAAGCGATCGAGCGGTACGCGCTCGGCCTCCGCGCCGCCCCGGCTTGCCAGGCACGAGCCTACGAGACCGGCGTAGTAGAGGGGCACCGGGATCGTCCGCTCGATCGGCTCATCGAGCGGATTAAAGACGGCGAGCAACGCGCGCTTCTCGAGCCGTGGATTGACATGGAGCATGCCGTCCCAGTCGCGGCCGTCGGCACGGCGGAGGTGGAGGACGTCGCTTTCGAGGATGTCGCGGTGGGCCTTGTACCAGGCGACCTGCCCCCGGACCATCTCGCGCGTCGCGTCGGTGTCGTAGAGCCGCGGGCCGCGGTAGCAGGCCTGCACGCCGAGGGCGAGGTTCGATTCCATCATCCGCCGATAGTGGTCGAGATGTTCGGCGAGCGGTTCGATCGTCGCCGCCGCGCCGCCGCCGTGGTATTGCGCCAGCGGCACGAACATCCATCCCATGGATGGCGTCCGCTCCCAGGTGCCGTCGAAAATGTTCTGGCGGGTGTGGATCACCTGCTCTGCCCGGGGAAGCGACCAGTTCGTCTCCCGGTAGCCCATGCCGCATTTGTTCGAGCCGGCGAGGAAGTAGTGATCGGGGACGTTGAGATAGACGCCGCGCTCCCGGCACCATCGATACCAATCGCGGATGATCCGCCACTGCGCCCATTGGGAGTCGTCGAGGCCGCGCTGGAGCGGCGGCCGGGGCGTGACGTCCCAATCGCCGGGATAGGAGCCGTCGTGTTCGAGGACGGTGAATCCGGTCGTGTCGTAGAGCTTCTCGAGCTTGCGGAAGTAGTCGAGGCCCCACGCACTCGTCAGGGCCGGGGCGTGTCCGAAGGTCGTTTTCTCGCCAGGGGCAGGGACGACGTCGTTCCCGCCGCCGATCTGCCGGCTCGAGAGGAGGGAATAGGCGCCAAGATCGATGCCACGCGTGCGGGCGTGGTCGGCAAGGGCCTTGAAGAGGGCGAGGTGGTCGGCCGACTCGTTCTCGGCATCGAAGCCCGAGCCGAAGGAGAGGATCACCATCTCGAAGCCGACCTCCGCTGCCTGATCGATCGCCCGCCGCACCGCTTCGGGGCGGGAGTCGAGGAGGTGGTGCATGAGCGGGTTTTCCGTCGCCCACGGCGCCAAGGTGCGCTTGAATCTCCGCACCGCCAGCCCACGCCGCTCCCGGTCGGTGGAATCGTGGATAAGGACGAAGGCCCGGAAGCTCTCGAACGATTCCCCCGGCGCCACCTCCTGGGCCGGCCCGCGGAACGGGCCCACCTCAAGGAGGCAGGGCATCTTCTTCTCGTAATTAACCTGCGTGCCGAACGCCGGGTCTTCCCTCCAGCGGACGGCATGGCGGCAGGCATGTTCGTGGCCAAAGCCGCCGAAGGCCTGATCGGTCTCGACATGGAGCGCATCGGGATGGGGGAGGATGACCCCCGGCGCGTCGTCGACCGGATTGGAGGGCTCGACGATCGCGAGGTGTTCGGCGGTAAAGCGGTCGACGGTGAGCGGCTTGCCCGAACGATTCGTGACGACGATCCACTTCGAGAACGCGGGCAGGCCGTCATAGAGCTCGTAGTGGACGCTGACGGTGAAGGGAGGATCGTCACCCGCGGGGGCGAAGTCGAGGCGGGCCGACACCCCCGGCGGCGGCCAGGCGGCAGCGGGGGCGTGATGACGCGAGCGCTTCCAGGGGAACCGCTCGACCGTGACGCCGGTCTCGATCCCAGTGAGTCGGAGGGCCTCCCGATCGGCCGACATCGCGGCGAGCCAGGCCGGAAGGAGGAACGCCCGGTTCGGCTGGCCGACGAGCCCGCCGATCCGATGCTCGGTGCCGTCGATGGTCAGCAGCGCCTCGGGGCCTACGGCGCGGAGGAGACTGCGGTCGCCGGCGAGGTCATCGAGGGCGATGGTGGCGCAGCCGTTCTTGAGGCGGAGGACACGACGGACGAGACCATTGTCGAGCGTGAGCGTGGCCCCGTCGGCCGATCGATCGGCCCGCGCCTTGAAGGGTTCCGGATCGAGATGCCAGTCGACCCTGCCGATCGCCGGGCCCGGGGGAGCGCTTCCAGTGCTCTGAGCATTCCCGGTCTCGGGCAAACCGATCGCGGCGACACAGGCGCACGCTATCGCCAAGCCCGGCAGGCGCGCCCGGAGATCTGACGGGTGAATCATGGGGGCCTCCGGGAGGGATGAACGGGAGGGGTGACGGCCCCATGGTCGACGGATTTTCAGGCGATCCGGTCGAACTCCCAGCCCTTGCGGTATTCCCGCGTGAGGAACTTCTCCGCCTCGGGGGCATTGGGGATCTTCATCGCCGCGGCGTCCCACTCGAGCTTCTTCCCCGAGCGGTAGGCGACGTTGCCGAGGTGGTTGGCCTCGGTGAGGGGGCCCGAATAGCTGAACGGGCAGGTCGTCGGGGCGCCGGTCTTGCAGGCATGGAGCCACTCGGCGTGATGGCCAAGTGACGGCGGTATCGACTCGGCCGGCCGCTTGAAGTCGCGGACATCGGGGCCGAAGAGGAGGAGGTGGCGGCCGTAGTCGGCGAGCAAGCTTCCTTGGCTGCCGATAAACAAGCAGCCGGAATCCCAACGCGGGATCGAGCCCTCTTCCCAGGCCGGCGGCTTGTCCTTCCCCTGATACCAGGAGAGTGAGAGGGGAGCCCGGTCGCCGCGGGCGCCGTAGGTGTACGTCACGTGCATCGACGCCGGAGCAAGCTCCGGATGGGGGGGCGGCCCGAAGGCTTCGACGGTCTTCGGGGCATCGAGATCGAGCGCCCAGAAGGGAAGATCGATCCAGTGGCTCCCCAAGTCGGACATCGTGCCGCTGCCGAAATCCCACCACCGATACCACTTCGGCCCCGGCCAGTAGGCCTCATGGAAGGGGCGCTGCGGGGCGGGGCCGAGCCACAGATCCCAGTCGAGCCCGTCAGGGATCGGCGTCGAGCCGACGGGGCGATCCTGGATGGCGATGATGTCGCCATACTTCTTCGCATCCTCCGGCGACTGCAGCCCCCACGCCCGGCCGACCCAGCAGTGGACGTCGCTCACCTTCCCGATCGCCCCCCCCTTCACGAGCTCCACGACGCGCCGGTAGTTGGCGTCGGCATGAATCTGCGTCCCCATCTGCGTGGCGACGCCGGCCAGCTTGGCTGCCTCGGTGACGACGCGGGCCTCGCGGACGTTGTGCGTCAGCGGCTTTTCGCAGTAGACGTGCTTCTTCTCGCGAAGCGCAGGCAGCGTCGCGAAGGCGTGGGTGTGTTCGGTGGTGCTGACGACGACGGCGTCATAGTCGGCGGGCTTGAGCTCCTCGTAGAGCCGGCGGTAGTCGCCGAATCCCTTGGCGCCGGGCGCCTTGCCGAGGGCGCCGGCGAGCGTCTTGGCGTTGACGTCACACACCGCCACCACCTGCTCGCCGAGGACGGCGTCGAGGTTGCCGCCGCCACGGCCGCCGCAGCCGATCACCGCCATCCGCAGCTTCTCCGCCCGGTTCTCAGCGCGAACAATCGTTGGCAGGCTGAAGACGGTGCTGGCGGCGATCGAGCCCCTGAGAAACGTCCGCCGGCTCGCGCGGGGCCTGTCGACGGCAGGGCTGGTCGACGTGATCGGAAGCTCGGCGGAATGAGACTCGGGGCGCATGGAAGGGCTCCTGCGGGAGAACGGGGGATTGGGAGGAGCATAGACCGCGTCGATCGCGGGTGTCCAGAAACAGCGGCTTCCAGGGGAGACGTCACCGGGGGCCGGAGTGGTGCATCAGCCTTGCGGGGGGCACGGGTGGGGGGCGATACTCGGTCGAAACATCGCCCCACGGCCGCCCACAAGCGGGCCCGCTGAGGGTGGCCGTGGGTCGCGGCCAGTCCACCTCGAAGCTCTCCATGCCCAATCCTTCTTTCAGGCCTCCGATCAGCCCCGCCCGGTCGGGCGGCTTCGCGGCGATTCGGG
>CAMCCR010000055.1 GCA_945873085.1 Candidatus Kuenenia stuttgartensis
AGCCGCGGCACCACCCGCTTGCCGTCGATCCGCATGAACGGAATCACGCGAATCGGCCCGTCGCGCAGCTGCCGCAGGATCACCGCGGCACGATTCTCCTCGCCGAGCAGCTGACCTTCACCGCCTCTAGCTGCCCGTGGAAAAAGTCATCCACGACCGAACCGGCTGCGGGGCAGCCGGTGGAGCCAGTCCACTTGGAAAACCTCCGGTTTTCTCGAGTGCTACGCACTCGCGACCGCCTCGTACGGTCGGGCCGCCACTTTATCCACAGCCTGCTAGGTGTTCGAGCAACTTGGCAGCTTTGCAAAATCGGGCCGCTTCGATCCGACGCCAGCCAACGATCACAAGTCGTTGACGGATATGGACATTGCGTCCGGAATCGCAGAGAATCCTCGAGAGCGGAAAACGGGCTCGAATGAATCCCGCCCTCTCCGTTTGGATTTTAGGCAGGCATGAACGACGTTGCTGACGGGGATTCGTCCGCCCGGGAACGCCGTCTCACGGCCTGCAACCGTGATTGCCCCGATGCCTGCGGGATCGTGGCCACCATCGAGGATGGGCGGATCACGCGCCTCGCCGGCGACCCGGCCCATCCGGTGACGCAGGGCTTCCTCTGCCACCGCACCAGCCGGTTCCTCGAGCGTCAGTACGCTCCTGACCGGCTCACCTCCCCGCTCCGCCGCGTCGGCGACTCGTTCGTACCGGTTTCCTGGGAGGAGGCCCTCGACGACATCGCCGGCCGACTGATGGCGATCCGGGCGGAATCGGGGCCGGCAGCGATCCTCGCCTACCGCTGCGGCGGATCGATGGGGATCCTCAAAGGCGTCGTCGATTATTTCTTCGAGCGCTTCGGGCCGGTCGCCGTCAAATCGGGGGATGTCTGCACCGGCGCTGGCGATGCCGCCCAGATGACCGACTTCGGCGACGAGGACAGCCACGACTTCTTCGATCCCACCCGCTCCCGCACGATCATCCTGTGGGGAAAAAACCTCCACGTCTCGAGCGTGCACCTGATCCCGATTCTCCTCGAGGCGCGGGCCCGCGGGGCGAAGCTGGTTTCCGTCGATCCAGTGTTCCACAAGACCGCGGCGATGTGCGATCTGTTCGTGCAGCCGCGGCCGGGGGGCGACATCCCGCTGGCCCTAGGGGTGGCACGGCGGATGTTCGAGTCTGGCACGGCCGATCCCGGCGCCGGGGATTACTGCGACCACCTCGACTCCTTTCTTGCCCTGACTCACTCCCGCGGCGTGGAGGCGTGGGCCGAGCTCGCTGGAGTGCCCCTGAAGGCACTTGTCGCCCTTGCCGACGCCTATGCAGTTCGCCCTGCAGCCCTCCACATCGGCTGGGGCCTGCAGCGGCGGCAGCATGGCTCGGCCGCGGTCCGCGTTCTCGACGCGCTGGGGGCCATCTCGGGGAACATCGGGGTCCCTGGCGGCGGCGTGTCGTACTACACGAAGCGCCGCGGGGCCTTCGACCTCTCGTTTGCCCGCCGCGAGGAGGTCGCTCCCCGCCTCCTTCCCGAGGCGTGCCTCGGCCGCGCGATTCTCGAGGCCCGCGACCCTCCGATCCGGGCCGTCTGGATCAGCTCCGCCAATCCGGTGGCGATGCTGCCGGAGTCTCACACCGTCGCCGAGGCGCTGGCAGGGCGGGAACTCACGGTCGTGGTCGATTCCTTCCTCACCGACACCGCGCGCCTGGCGCATTACGTCCTCCCCACGACGACGTTGCTCGAGGAGGACGACCTCCTCGGGGCCTACGGACACCACTGGATCGTCGAATCGCGCCCGGTCGTCGCGCCGCCGCCCGGAGTGAAGAGCGATCTGGACATCATCAGCGAACTGGCGCGGAGAACCGGCCTCGGAGACGTGTTCTCCGCCGACGCCGACAACTGGAAGCGACGCGTTCTGGGGAAGGTGGCCGATCGCGGCGCGTCGCTCGACGATCTCCGCCGCGGCCCGGTCAGAAACCCCCTCGCCCCGACTCTGATGTATCCCGACCGCGTCTTCCCCACCGCCTCCGGAAAGGTGAACCTCGTCCACGATGTCACGCTCGATCCCCCGCGTGGGACAGCCCTGCGACCGCTGCTGCTGATGGCGCTGGCCACCGAACGGGCTCAGGGATCGCAGTGGCTCCCGTCGCAGCAGGAGGGCCCCGCCACAGCCACGGTCCATCCCTCCGCCGCAACCGGCTTCGTCGATGGGGCCCTTGCGAGACTCGAGTCGGAGATCGCGGAGATCGTCGTCCGACTGAAGTTCGACCTTCGACAACGGGCCGACGTCGTCCTCATGGAGAAGGGGGGATGGCTGAGCGCCGGACGCTGTGCCAACGCGCTGATCCGCAGCGCGGAGACCGATGCCGGCGGCTGCGCGGTCTACCACGACACTCCGGTCCGGCTGCTCCCCGTGTCGTCTGCCTGAAGCACCCCTACCGCCCTCAGCGGTGGCCCAAGATCCCAACGTCTGCGAGAGGACCCCCGATGCCAACCGCCGAGCTCCCCGCCATCCGTCTGATCGCGATCGCGATCACGGTCTGGGCCCTGGCGACAACGGCGACCGCGGCAGAGCCGACGGGGCTCACCGATCAGCGGATCCTCGACGAGACACGTGTGATCGCGATCTCGATCTCGCTGCCTGCCGAGGACTGGGAAGCCATCCGCAACGAATCTCGCGACATGGGCGCGGTGTTGCGCGGCGACCTCTCGAGCCCCTTCACCTGGCGCCGGGCCGACATCGTCATCGACGGCGTGCCGGTCGGCTCGGTCGGCGTTCGCAAGAAGGGGCTGCTCGGATCGCTCGACAGTGCCAGTCCCTCGTTGCTCGTCGACTTCAACCGCTTCGTCGACCAAGAACCGGTCGCAGGACTGGGACGACTCACGCTCAACAACAACAAGCAGGACACCTCCTTGATCAGCCAGTCGCTGGCCTACCGGGTGTTCCGCGCGGCTGGCCTGGCGGCACCGCGCGTCGGATTCGCGACCGTCTCGGTCAACGACGAACCGCTCGGCGTCTATTCGAACGTCGAGTCGGTCCGCAAACCGTTCCTCCGCCGATCGTTCGGGGATGGCAGCGGGATGCTCGTCGAGGGAACGATCAATGACGTCGTTCCCGAATCGCTCGCCCGCCTCGAGGTGCAGGGGGCGGACAAGCCCGGCGACCGGGACAGGCTCGAGGCCCTCGCCGCGCTCCTGGCCTCCGCCGATCCGCTCGACGTGGAGCAACTCGGGAGCCTCGTCGATCTCGATGATTTTTTCACGTTCTGGGCGGTCGAGTCGCTCCTCAACATCTGGGACGGCTACTCCTCCAACCAGAACAACTACTTCGTCTATGCAACCCCGGCCGACGGCCTGTTCCGATTCATCCCCTGGGGCGCCGACGCCGCGGCCGGCGTGGCCCCCAACTTCGGCGGCCCGTTCGCGCCCCGCCGCACCCCGCCCCCGGTCGCAGCGCAGGCCGCCCTCCCCAACCGTCTCTACTTCACCCCTGGCATGGCCGACCGCTACCGGGGGACGCTCGAAGGGCTCCTCGACTCGGTGTGGCGCGAGGATGAATTGCTCGCCGAGGTCGATCGCCTCGAGCACCTCCTCACGCCGGTGATCGGAGGACGACAGACCGGCGCGCCGAAGGCGATGGAAGCGGTCCGGGACTACATCCGTCGGCGCCGTGGAGAACTCGTCCAGGCCTTTGAGACATGGCCCGCCGAGGCCCCATCGACCTGGCGGCGTCCGATGACGAGCGAGCCGCTCGGAACTGCGACCGGATCGTTCTCGGCCACCTATCGCGAAGGCGCCATCGACGACGTCCCCCCTGCCGACGTAGCCCTGACCCTGATCCTCAGTGGCGAGCCGATCGCCCTTACGGATGTGGAGGCCTCTGTCTCGACTTTCATGTTCCCCGGATTCGGTGGCGGCAGTCCCCGCCGCGGGCCCGTTCGCCCCGGCGAAGCCTCACCCGAGGCCCCACCGCCCGGCTCCCCCGGCGAATCGCCGGTGAGCGTCGTGATCTCCGGGAAGCGAGCCGACGATGGCAAACCACTGGCCCTCAACCTGTTCCTCGATCGGCGCCGGGTGCGGGACACCGACGCCTCGCTGCCCGTCAACGGGATGGTCACGGAGGGAACCTCGGGCTTCGGTATCCCCGGCCTGACGCCGATGCGATCGATCTCCGGCACGTTCACCCCCGCTGAACGCGGCCTTGCTCCGGGAGAGCGACTCGGCGGCACCATCTCCCTCGAGATCACGAAGATGAAGGGGGGGCTGATGAATCAGGCGCCGATGAAGAAGCCCGACGCGGCCGCGTCGCCAACGGCCGAAGCGGCGCCGACACCGCCCCGCTGAAGATCTGTCGGATCAGTCATCCGCGGCCTTCGTCCACCCAAAGCCTCCCCCAACCCAGCCAGGGGTTTTCGGGGTGTCTGCCACCGCTTCGAGCGGCGGGGCACTTCCCACCCCCTTCCGGCCGCCGTTCAGGCTCTGGTTCAAGGCTCAAAAACCGGGGTTTTCGATGGGGCTGAGGTGGGAAAACTCCTGGCTTTTGGGGGAACGGCCCGCCTGCTACGCTCCGGCCCCCCGTTTTCCTCCGGAGCCGAGAACCGATGCCTCCCCACAGCTTTTCCGCGAACCCTGAACGTCGAGTGACAGGCCCGTGCGACCGGTTGGTCGGATCGCTGGCCAGGCTTTTCATCGTCCTCGGGTGCCTGGTTGAAGGGGGCCAAGCGGCAGCGGGGGACGGCGTGCTGCTGCGCGTCGAGACGGAGGTCTTCGCCGATAACGACGAGGCTCCGGTTGCCCGCAGCCTGAGCCTGTTCAGGGATGGCATCGCCTGGGACTTCCTCGAAACGCTCTCCAAGGAGAAGGAAAAGGAAAAGGAAAAGAATGACGATGCCGGGCCAGATGAACCGGTGGAGTTCGTGCTCCACGATCCTGCCCGGGAGCGGATCATCCTCGTCGATCCGGCCCGCGATGTGAAAACGCAGATCGACCATCTGCAACTCGAACGCCTCCGCGCATCCCTGGGCAACTGGGCGCGAAAGTCCGACGACCCACTCATGCGCTGGGCGGGTGGCCCCGACTTCAGCGAAGGCATGGAGGAAACGGCGACGACGATCGTCCTCGTCGGCCCCCGCGTCCGCTACGAAGTTTCCTTTGAAGAGGCCGACAACGGAGCAGTTCCTGAGGAATACCAACGCTTCGCCGACGCCGCCCTGCTCGTCAAGGCCCTCGTCCACCCCGGCGGCCTTCCCCCATTTCCCCGGATCGCCATCAACCGCCGCGTCGCCGCCGCAGGGGGAATCCCCGTGACGGTCCGTCTGGAGATCGAGTCGCGGATGGCCAAGCTCGGAAGGCGGCCGAACGTGTTGCGGTCGAAACACAAGGTCCTCGAATCATGGCTTGCCTCCGATCACAAGCGGGTGGCTGCGGCCGAGGAGCGGATGGCGGTCGCGGCTCCGGTCGATCTGGCCGCCTACGCCGGCCGAGGCGAGGAGGACGGTCCTGTTGCCACCGCACCAGCGGCCGCGAAACGCCGCTGATCGCCCCGGGGCAGAGCGTGCTTCCCTCGGAGCCCATGCGGCAGCCTGCCTACCGGCGTCCAGCACCCGTGCCGACGGTTGCTAGCCCACCCCGCACGGCACAACAGGCGAATCCGTTACCCCTCCGGTCGCACCCAAGAAAGTCGACGCGGCCGGACGATGTTCCCTGTACCGCACAAATTGCCCATTCCACGAAACCATCCCCGCCCCAGCCGACGACGACGGCAGGCGGTGTCGGCCCCGGGCCTCGGTGGTTGACAGACGTACAGTGACGCTTGTAAAGTCGCCTCATCACATCCAACAGCCCAGGAACGGAGTCTCCCATGCTGGTTCTTTCACGGAAGCAAAACGAACGGATTCGAGTCGGCGATTCGGTCGTCGTGACCATCGTCCGGGTGAGTGGCGACAAAGTGCGGATCGGGATCGAAGCCCCTGCCGATGTCCGCGTCCTCCGCGACGAACTCCACCCTTGTGGAATCCAATCCCAGATCGCCGTCGCCCACGAGCCGGCGGGAGCAGAACGGGTCATCGAGTTGCGGCTCGCGACGGCAGGCTGAGGGTGAAGGGTCACCGGGAGACGATGGCTCATGAACACTCCCCCCGGTGAAGCCGCCACACCACGACAGGCCGGTGGCGCGGGACGGCGTTGGTTACGCCGTCCCGCTGCCGCCGGGATGCTCGTGATCGGGTTCCTCGCGACCGGGTTACTCGTGGCAAGCTACTCCCTGTTGCATTTCAGCCCTGTCGGCATCCGGGGCGCCGTTCCCTCCGGGCCTGAAGGGGAGCGGGCCGCGGGGAGGATGATGTCGAAGGCTTCGTCGCTCGCGGCGGGCCTCGAACGGCCCGGCGACTGGGGTGAGGCGTTCACCGATGCCGAGGCGAATGCCTGGCTCTCGATCGACCTCCCCCACCATGCCCCTGGGCTCCTCGAGGGTGGGATCTCGTCGCCCCAGGTCCGGTTTCTCGACCGCCGCGCGGCGTGCTCAGCGCTGGTCCAGTTCGGCCCGCTCTCCGCCCAGCTTTGGGCGATCCTCGAAGTCACCGTCCGCAGCGACAACCTCCTCGCTGTCGGAGTCGATTCGGCCGGCCTGGGAGCGGTCCCGCTCCCTCCGGGCACGGTGCTGCGGGCCATCGCCGCTCGGGCGGAGGGGGCCGGTGCGGCAACGGAAATCCGCCTTCTCGACGGCGGCCCGTTACTCCTCGTGCAATTGCCCGGCCGGACAAAGACGACATCAGACGAGCGGTCCGAGTACCATCTCGGGGGAGTGCGGATCACCCCGGGGGAGTTGGTGCTGGCGGGAACGACTCGGAGTCTCCCGCGCTGACCTTTCGTCGACCGGGCCACTCGAGGCCACGGTTCGCTCGAGCTCCAGTCAGGGCCCGCTCTTCACAGCCTACCAACAAGGATTCCGTTTGATGACGACGCTGCGTTTCCTCGGGGCCGCGGGAACCGTCTCCGGCTCCCGGCATCTGCTCGAACATGACGGGAAGAGGATCCTCGTCGACTGCGGACTGTTCCAGGGGGAGAAGCGCCTTCGCGAGCGCAATTGGGAACGCTTCCCGGTTCCGCCGGCCTCGATCGAGGCCGTCGTCCTTACCCACGGGCACATCGATCATTCCGGCTGGCTCCCGCGGCTGACGCGGGAGGGATTCCGAGGGCCGATCCTCACGTCCCGGGCCACGGCCGATCTCCTCGGCCTTCTCCTCTACGACTCCGCGAAGTGCCAGAACGAGGATGCCGAGTATGCCAATCGCAAGGGATACTCGAAGCACAGCCCCGCGCTCCCCCTCTACGACGAACGGGATGTCGAGCAGACGCTCCGGCTCGTGAAGCCCCTCGAGCGCGAGAGCTGGTTTTCCCCTGCCAAGAACATCCGTGCCCGGTTCCATGACGCCGGTCACATGCTGGGAAGCTCGTTTGTGGAGATGGAGGTCGACCGGGCCCCTGCGCCGCTCCGTTGCCTCTTCTCGGGTGACATCGGCCGTTACGATGCCCCGCTCTACAACGACCCTGTTCCGCCCCCCCCTTGTGATGTCCTCGTCTGCGAGAGCACCTACGGCGATCGCGACCATCCGGTGAGCCGGCCTCTCGACGAGCTGGAGGCCGCGACGAAGGAAGCGATTTCCCGCGGCGGCATGATGCTCGTGGCCTCGTTTGCCATCGGCCGCTGTCAGCAATTGGTCTATCTCCTCCGCACGCTCATGGCCGCCGGCCGTCTCCCCGAGATTCCCGTCTGGATCGATTCGCCGATGGCCGTGGAGGCAACCAATGTCTTCCGCCGGCACGTGGAGGAACACGACTTCACCGAGGCGAGGATGCAGGGAGTCTCCGATTCGCTCGCCGCCCCCTGGGTGCGGATGGCGCGGACCGCCGAGGAATCGAAGGCGATCAATGCCCATCAGGGGGCCGGCATCGTGATCGCCTCCAGCGGCATGATGAACGGCGGCCGCATCCTCCACCATCTTGCCCGTCGGCTCCCCGACCCCCGCACGACGGTGCTCGTCGCCGGTTTCCAGGCGGCCGGCACACGGGGCCGAACGCTCATCGAAGGGGCCGAGTTCCTCAAGATCCACGGCCGCGACATCCCAGTTCGGGCGGCCGTCCGCCGTGTCGATGCCCTCTCCGGCCATGGCGACCGTCGCGAGATCGCCCGCTGGCTCGGAAGCATGGCCGCCCCGCGGCGCGTGTTCCTCGTTCACGGCGAGCCACCGGCAGCCCGCGGGATGGCGGACCATCTCAAGAAGACGCTCGGCTGGGAAGCGACCGTCCCCGCAATCGGCGAATCATTCGATCTCACGGCAGTCTGAGGCGGCGATTCCACCGTCGTTTCCGTCCACCGTCTTGTTCCCTCGCGAGCACACTCCCCCCATGCCAAAGCGACCGAAATCCTCCGTTCCGACCCCCTCCCCTGCCTTCGCCCCGAAGCCCGTCGAGCCGGCAAAGACCTGCGCCATCCTCCCCGACACGACGCTCGGTGACGATGTGGCGCTGGTGGCGGAGAACATGGAGGCGATCCTCGCAAGCCCGAGCTACAGCCTGGCGCAGCACGACCGCCTCCTCATGGATCGCCCCGAGACCCGCGGTGTGCGGATGCTCCTCGAACTCCACAAACCGGAGCTTGCTCTCCAGGAACACCGGATCCATTCGACGGTGATCGTCTTCGGTGGCACGCAGATCGTCGAGCGTGGCGCCGCCAAGCGCCGGCTCACCGAGGCCCGGCGCGCCGCGGAGGGGAACCTTGAGTCCCCCAAGCTCAAGCGCGACGTGGAACGGGCCGAGAAGCTCCTCAACCTCAGCCACTATTACGACGCGGCGAGGGAGTTCGCGAGGCTCGTTTCAATCGACAACCAGTGCGAAGACGCCCGTGATTTCGTGGTCGTCACCGGAGGCGGCCCGGGGATCATGGAAGCGGCCAACCGCGGCGCCTTCGACGTCGGCTGCCAGTCGATCGGCCTCAACATCAAGCTCCCCGCCGAGCAACAGCCCAACCCCTTCATCACGCCCGATCTCTGCTTCCAATTCAAGTACTTCGCGTTGCGGAAGTTCCACTTCATCCTCCGCGCGGCGGCGGTGGTGCTCTTCCCCGGCGGGTTCGGCACGCTCGACGAGATGTTCGAGACCCTCACCCTCCGCCAGACTCACCGCATGCAACCGGTGCCGATCATCCTCTTCGGGAGGGACTACTGGTCGAAGATCATCGATTTCCAGCAGATGGCGGAAGAGGGGGTGATCTCCGACGAGCACCTCGACCTTTTCTCCTGGGCCGAGACGCCGGAGGAAGCCTGGAAACAGATCGTCGACTTCCACAACGCCAAGCCGAAGGCCTGAAGATCCAGGGAATCATCCGCGGCTCACCGGAAGGCGCACCCGGAAGGTGCTCCCGACGCCGGGCGTGCTTTCCACAGCCACCGCGCCGCCGTGGGCTTGGACGATGTGCTTGACGATCGACAGTCCGAGGCCCGTGCCGCCGAGCTTGCGGCTGCGTCCCTTGTCGACGCGGTAGAAACGCTCGAAGAGACGTGGCAGATGCTCCGCCCCGATACCGGTGCCCCGGTCGCGGACCATCAACTCGAGCATCCCGTCCGCGGTGGGCGCTGCCGCCACAAGGATTTCGCCCCCCGGCTCGCTGTATTTCAGGGCGTTGTCCACCAGATTGATGAGGGCCTGCTCGAGAAGGGGGGCGTTGACCTCGGCCTCGAGCCCCGGAGGCGATTCGACGCGGATGACGATCGAGCGTTCTTCGGCACGGGGACCGCACTCGGCGATGACAGCCGAGAACACGTCGGCCACGCCGACCCGCTCCAACGGCAGGTCGCCCATCCCCTCGGCCTGCTCGATCCGTGACAGGGCGAGAAGATCCTCGATGATCGCCCCCAGCCTGTCCGCCTGACGCGCGATGATCTCGAGGAATCGCCGCCGATCATCGGGATCGTCCACCCGCCCCTCGACCAGAGTCTCGACGAAGCCCTTGATCGAGGCGACCGGCGTTTTCAATTCGTGGGACACGTTGGCGACGAAGTCGCGACGGACATTCTCGAGGTGGCGGATGTCGGTGATGTCGTTGAGCACGATCACAGCGCCACCCTCACCTGACATTTCGCGCAGCGGTGTTCCCCGGACGCGGAGCGTGCGGTCGCGCGCCGCGCGGAGCACGAGATCATCCTCCAACGTCTCCCGGCAATCGATCGCCTGGAGTGCGAACTGGCGGAGGTCGGCGTTCCTCACGACCTCCTGAATGGGCCGACCAAGCACGCTTTGGGCATCGATCCCGAGGAGGTCGGCCGCCGCGCGGTTGATGCTCACGATCCTCTGACTGGCGTCGACGGCGAGCACCCCCTCGATCATGCTCCCCAGCACCGCCTCCTGCTGCGTCCCCTGGCGACCGATCGTCAGCCCCCTTTCGACCAACTGGCCACGGAGCGTCTCGATGGCTCCGGCAAGCTTCGAAACCTCCGCGACATCGGACGCCGGCAGGGGGACCTCGATCGCCCCGGCAGCTACCTGGGAGGCGGCATTCGCCAGATCTTCGAACGGCCCCGCCATCCGGCGGGCGAGGAGCCACCCGGCCAACAGCGCAGCCACCGCCCCCAAGAGGGCTCCCGTGACCAACCGTCTCTGGGCGAGGGCAAGCCCGGCATCGGCCGCTTTTGTGTTGCCGGTGACACGGACGATGGCCGTCGTCCCCCCCGCCCGCACGATCGGACTGACCACCGACACCGTCCGACTGGCGTTCGACGCGTCGTAGCGCCCCGATGTCGAGCGGCGTCCGTCGAGCGCCTCGGCCAACGCCCCGGCATCGAGCCCCTTCCCGTCGGCGCTCGGGGGCGTGCCTTGAGCTGCGGCTGCCGCCACGATTCTCTGCCCAACCGTGTCGAAGACTTCGACGAACGACCCCGGGGAATTCCCGGTGCCGCGCGTGAATTCCGCGATCCACGACCGATCGGCGGCGGGGTCGTCGGGAAGAATGGCCGACAACCTGCCGGCTGTCTCGATCAACTGCTGCACCTGCATCGAGTCGGCCAGACGGGCCATCTCTACGGAGGCGAGCCATTGGCAGCCGACCGACACGGCGGCCACAAGGAGACACCAAGCAGCGAACCATCGCCAGGCGAGTCGGGAACGCGGCATGGGGGCGAGTGCCCTTGAGTCACGCACCGGGACGGGGCGTCACGGAACGGAGGGCACCTCCGGAGAATGGCCGACCAAGGGCCCTTCGGCCCGGCGTGTCGTCAGGAAGACCAGCACGCCGCCACAAGTGTCGCACAATCGGCACGGCCACGGAAAGGCGGCCGTTGATCAGGCGCGGAAACGGTATCCCACGCCCCGCACCGTCTCGATGTAGGAGGCGTGTTCGCCGAGTTTCTTTCGCAAGCCCGCCACCTGCACGTCGACCGATCGTTCCGTGACAGGGTAGTCCTCCCCCTTCACCGCATCGACGATCTGCGTGCGGGTGAACGCCCAACCGGGCTTCTTCGCGAGGAAGTGGAGGAGAGCAAACTCGGTGTAGGTCAGATCGACCACCTCACCGGACAGATGCACCTCGTGCCGGCCGGGATGAATGACGAGGTCGTGGACCTCGACGGTCGACTCCAGATCCGCATTCCTCTCCGATTCCAGACGCCGCAGGAGGGCCTTGACCCGCGCGGAGAGGACTCTCGGACTGAAGGGCTTGGTGATGTAGTCGTCGGCGCCACGTTCGAGCCCGGAGACGACATCGCGCTCCTCGCTCTTGGCGGTAAGCATGACGATCGGGATCTCGCGCGTCCGCGGATCCGCCTTGAGCCGACGACAGACCTCGAGGCCGTCGAGGCCGGGAAGCATCAAGTCGAGCACGATCAGATCGGGCGGATCGCGGCGGACGGCCTTGAGGGCCTCCTCGCCACTAACGACGCCGAGCACCTCATACCCGTCCCGCGCGAGATTGAAGCGGACCAGTTCGAGAAGATCCTCCTCATCGTCGACGACGAGGATTCGAGAGTGGGGCACCGCGCTCCCGCTGCGACCTTTGAGTGGATGCTGCTTCACGCTGACACCACCGTGATCCATGCCATCAGCGGAAAGCCTAAACGTCGACGCCCGGTTCTCCCGGCCACCGACAAAGTCGAATCCCAGAGGCATAGCATCACCGTTCCCTGGAAACGTAGCCGCACGGCCCTATGACTGACTACCTTACGCTCCGATCGTGGTGCACCGGCGTTAGATTTCCGTGAGTAATCCGGCCGTCAGGAGAGGAGCAGCTCGACATCCTCAGGCGTGAGGGTCGAGATCATGTTCTCGTCGGCACGGACGATCGACTCGGCAAGATCTCGCTTCCGATCCTGGAGGGCGAGGATCTTCTCCTCAACGGTGTCCCGGGCGATGAGACGGTAGGCGAACACCGGCCGTGTCTGGCCGATGCGGTGAGCACGGTCGACGGCCTGGGCCTCGACGGCGGGGTTCCACCAGGGGTCGAGAATGTAAATGTAGTCGGCCGCGGTGAGGTTGAGCCCTTGGCCGCCTGCCTTGAGGCTGACGAGGAACAGCCGGCAGTCCGGATCCTCCTGGAAGTGGGCAACGCGTGCCTGGCGATCGGTCGTCTTGCCGTCGAGATATTCGTAGGCGACCGATCGGGCATCGAGCTGCCGGCGGACGATCGAGAGAAAACTGGTGAATTGACTGAAGACGAGCACCTTGTGCCCTTCCGCGAGCACTTCCCCGAGCTGCTCGAGGAGCGTCTCGAGCTTGGCGGCCGGTTCGTCGATCCGGGCGGCATCGACGAGCCCGGGATGGCAGGCCGTTTGTCGCAGCCGGAGGAGCGCCTCGAGCACGGCGATCCGCGATCGGCCGATCCCCATCTTGCCGATCCGGCCCGACAGCTCTTGCCGGTAGTGCTCCCGGAGCTCGTCGTAGGCCTTTCGCTGCGTCTCCCCGAGTTCGCAGAAGATCGTCTGCTCGGTCTTCTCCGGGAGGTCGGAGAGCACCTGCGACTTGGTGCGGCGGAGGAGGAAGGGACGCACCGCCCTGGCCACGACCTCAGCGGCACTCCCCCCCCGACCGCCAGAGAGAAAGCGCTTGAGGCGGGCCGCGCTGCCGAGTTGCCCCGGATTGAGAAACTCGAAGATGCTCCACAGCTCGCCGATGTGGTTCTCCACCGGCGTGCCGGTGAGTGCCAAGCGGTGGCGGGCCCGGAGCAGACGACAGGCTTTGGCAGCCTGGCTGCCGGCGTTCTTGATCGACTGCGCCTCGTCGAGGACGACATAGTCGAACTCGATATCGCGATGGCGCATGATGTCGCGCCGCAGCGTCCCGTACGTCGTGAGGACGAGATCGGCATCGGCAAGCGACTCCGACCCCTCGGTCCGCTGGTTCCCGGTGTGGTTGACGACGCGGAGGGCGGGGCCGAACTTCGCCGCCTCCTCGATCCAGTTGAAGACGAGGCTCTTCGGCACGATCACCAGCGAGGGGCGGTGGGCCAGCCCGCCGGCCGTCACGACCTGGCGCCGGCGGACGAACATCGCCAGCACCTGGATCGTCTTGCCGAGACCCATGTCGTCGGCCAGGCATCCGCCGAGCCCCATCCGCTCGAGGAACGTCAGCCAACCGAGCCCTTCCCGCTGGTAGTGGCGGAGCGTCCCCTTGAAGCCCTCCGGCTCGTTCTCGGCCTCCGGCCGCTCACCCCGCGCCAATTCGGCGCGGATCCGGTCGAACGCCTCATCGACGTGCGACTGCGGTTGGCCGGCGAGGAGGGCGTCGAGGAGCGCCACCTGGATGCGGCCATAGCGCAGCCGCCCGTCGTGCTTCTGCGCCAGCGCCACCATCGGCTCGAACTGGGCAGCGAAGCCATCGGGGAGGATGCCGAGCGACCCGTCGGGGAGTTCCACGGCCCGGTCGCCGCGGGCGAGGGCCTCGAGGAGCGCCGGCATGTCGGCGATCACGCCGCCGAAATCGACCGACCCGGAAAGCTCGAACCAATCAATGCCGCTGGTGACGTTCCAGGCCACACTCCCGGCGGGACGATAGCGCCGGCCGGCCACCTCGACGGCCCATCCGGCCGCGGCGAGCTGCGGAACGGAGGAATCGAGTCGGGCCCTGGCGATCTCCACGTGGTGGGTGACCGTCTCCCCTTCGACCTCGGGCCGCGCCGCGGTGGCCCCGAAGCGGGGAAGCATCGCGAGTGCTTCACGTTCGGCCGCGCGATCGCGGCGGACAAACACCCGTCGTTCGGCGTCGGCTGCGCCCCCAGCCGGATTGTCGGCCTCGATCTGCATCCCGCCGTACTCAAACCACACCCGCCCGGCGAGTTGGACGCGGGGAACCGCGCGGCGACGCCGGCGGGCCGCGTTCTCGGGGTCGGCATCGTCATCGGTCGAGGTCACGGCCCGGGAATCGTCGAGGACGAGCTTTGGCCGGGGCGTCCCCGACTCGATCCGCCAGCCGGTCCAGGAGGGGAGGAGCAGCCGCGGCACGTCGGCCAGCGCGGCCAACCGCTCGATGAGGCCGTCAGACTGCGAGCCGGCCAATTCGATCGGGCCACGGCGTTCGAACTGGTGGAGCCATCCGGCCGCCTGGGAGTTGCCGGGGGAGTCCCCCAGCGCCAGCCGGGCGATGCGGTCGGAAAAAACCACCAACCCGGCCCGGAGGATGGCCCGCGGCTCGCGGATGTCGCGCCGCTCGCTCCCGCGCACGAGCATCCCTCGCAGCGTTGCCTTGCCGGGGCGCGGAAGCGTGGTGGGCCCTTCGCTCTCGGCCATCTCGCGGAGCGTCTCCCCGCGAAAGGACGGCGGGTCCTCCGGTTCGAGGACGAGAGCGAACTCCCACGCCCGGCCACCATCCCAGGCCAACGGCACGACAAGTTCGGGATTGCGGCGCGGCTCCGGCTGCACGACCAGTCGGCCCTGTTCGCAGAGCATCGCCACGTGCTCGACCGCCGACTGGGCACTGATGGCGATCCGGGACACGGTCCGTCGCTCGAGCGGCTCTGGCGTGGCGGCTTCCGCCAGCGGGGCGGTGCCGATGAGTCGGGCGAGGATCGCCCGCTCCTGAGCATCGACCTGATCCCAATCGGAATCGGCCGACGGCCCGGGGCCGATGATCACCGGTCTCGGGCGGCCCGTCGTATGCCCGGCAACGTCGAGTTGCATCCGGCAGGGGATGATCACCGCGGCCGAGGCATCGGCGGATGCGGCAAGATCGAGAAGAAAGACAAGCGATCCGGCGACCCGCCGTCCGTCGGCAACCGAGATGGCGCGGGTCCGCACGGCCGGCTCGACGAGGCGCCGTCGATCCTCGAGATCGGTCGCCCACGCCGGCATCCGCACCGGGGGCTTCCGGGTTACCACCACCGGTTCGATCTCGTGCTCTGTGCCGTCGGCAGGTTCCTCGTCGTCCGATCCGGTCGCGGCGTCGCTCTCATCGGCAACCTCCTCGCTCTCGTCTTCGGCCTCCACGTCATCGGCGGGGACGACCTGGAGCGTGATCGGCGTGTTGTCATGGATCCCAGCGAGGAGACCACGACGATCGACTTCGAGGAAGACGGCGGCGAGTACCGCGCAGGGATGGCCGGTCCGCCCGCGGGGGGAACTCACCCTGGCTTCGAGCGTCATTCCGCCGCGTCGGCTGGCCGACAGTTCGAGCGACACCGAGTGGGGGCCGGCACCGAGTCCCTCCCCCTGGAGCCCATCGACCGTCCCGCTGACCTGCCCGACGCGCGGGCAGGTCACTTTCACGGCAACCGCCGACCGGGCCACCTCGATGTCGGAGCTTTCGAACAGGTGGAACAGTCGTTGTTCGAGCGTCGCCATGCAGCAAGAGTCCACCGGTGTGAATCGGGATGCTGCGCGAAACGTCGTCCGGAGGACGGTGGCGCGCAACACGCCTTTGTACCCTGCGGGGGAGGTCCATGGGGAGGGGGAGACTCAAGCGCCCGATTCCGGCTGCCGGCAGGGCCGCCGGACCATTCCCTGCCGGGTGGACAACGGAGAGACTCCCTCAAGCCCGCGTCCCAAATTCCTTCACCGCGGCGATCAGTTCGAGGACGTTCTCGACCGGCGTCTGCGGATGGACGCCATGGCCGAGGTTGAAAATGTGCCCCGGGCGCCCGGCCGCGGCGGCCAACACATCCCCCGCCCGGCGGCGGACGGTGGCTCGATCGGCGAGGAGCACCGCCGGATCGAGGTTTCCCTGGATGGCCCGATCATGGCCGATCGCCTGCCAGGCCTCGTCCAGCCCGATCCTCCAATCGACCCCGATCACGGTTCCACCAGCCTCGGCGAGGAGCGGGAGGAGGGAAGGATTGCCGGTCGCGAAGTGGACCACCGGAGCCCGCTCGAGCGCCGCTGCCATCGCCGTCCGGCTATGGGGCAGGACGTAGCGACGGTAGTCCTCGGGACCGAGGCAGCCGACCCAGCTGTCGAAGAGTTGGACACACTGCGCCCCGGCGTCGAGTTGGGCGAGAAGGTAGCGGCTCACCCCGCGCGCCAGCCGGTCCATGAGATCATGCCACGCCGATGGCTCGCGGTACATCAGCGACTTGGTGTGGAGCCAGGCCTTGCTCGTGCCCCCCTCGATGCAATATCCGGCAAGCGTGAACGGGGCCCCGGCGAAGCCGATCACGGGCAACGTCTCGTCGAGGCCGGCGCGCGTCGCTCGCACGCAATCGAAGACGAAGGCGAGGGGATCGAGGTCGTCGAGTTCCCGAATCCGCGCCACGTCGCCCGCCTCACGGACCGGATTGTGGATCACCGGGCCTTCGCCGGCGGCAAACTCGAGATCCAACCCCATCGGCTCGAGGATCGGGAGGAGATCGCTGAAGATGATCGCGGCATCGACCCCCAGCCTGTCCACCGTCGAGAGCATCACCTCGGCCGCGAGGCTCGGCGTCTTGCAGAGCTCCATGAAGGCGACGCGGCCACGCACCTGGCGGTACTCCGGCAGGTAGCGCCCAGCCTGGCGCATCAGCCACACCGGTGTCCGCGGCACCGCTTCCCGGCGGCAGGCTCGGAGGAAGAGG
>CAMCCR010000056.1 GCA_945873085.1 Candidatus Kuenenia stuttgartensis
GCCCGTGGAAAAAGTCATCCATGACCTTTTTCCACTGAGGACACCCCCGAAAAAGCCGAGGTTTTTCGGGGGTGTCGGCCGCCGCATCCAGCGGCGGGTCACTTTATCCACAGCCTGCTAGCGGCCTTGGCCTGCTCTCGTTTGCTCCCTACACTCCCCCCCCTGCCGGCTTTGCCAGCCCCGATGGCCCCGATCGCCCGGAGCGGCCGTGACCTCCACTCGTTACCTGACACTCCTCTGGCCAGGGCTGCCGTGGCTTTGGCTGCGCGGCAGCGTCGCCGGCCTCATCCTCGCCCTCGCGTTCGGCGTCGCGCTCGACATGGCGATCCTCCTCACGTGGGTGTGGACGGAGCTTGTGGCGACCGAGTTCGCCCTCGGCCTCTGGGCGGCGACGGCCGGCGTGTGGGCCGTGGCCACGCTCTCGGCGGTGACGACCTTTCCGCCACCGCTGCCGACCGGTCGCAACGAAGCCGCCGAGGCGCTGTTCGTCGCTGCTCGCGATGCCTACTTGGGCCGCGATTGGCTGGCCGCCGAAACGAAGCTCCGCGGACTTCTCGTCGTCGCGCCGACCGACGGCGAGGCCCAACTTCTCCTGGCGACGCTCCTCCGTCGGGTCGATCGTCGGGCCGAGTCCCGGGCGGCGTTTGAGAAACTCTCCCGGAGCGACGCCGGCCGCCCATGGCAGGCCGTGATCCGTCGGGAGCTTGCGCGCCTCGAGGCGACGAAGACGCCGCCCGCAGCGGACCAAGCCGCGAACGATGAATCCGGGCTCGACGATGGCTCGGAGCCGATGGTGCTCCGTCTGCCGTCCGAGACGCACGAGACAGAAACCGCCGCGGAACGCGCTGCCTGAGGGCGTCAGCGAACCATCGGGGCCCGGGCCGCGAACAACAGGGGCGACCGGGCCGATTTCGTCCTCCGAGCCACGTCGGCTCGGTTTTCGGCCTTTTCCCCGCCAGCCTGTCCACCCCCCGGCGCCCCGCTGGCACGGGCCCCAACCGCCCCACCCCCTGCCCGATTCGGGCTGCCGCCTAGAATTCCCCGATCGATTTGGCGTAAGGTTTGCACCGTTCAGGCGGGTGGAAACACCGTCTGCCATTTTGGGCGGCCGCATCCGCCCCTCCACAAGCCACTCTCTCCGAGAACTCCCTATGTACGAGCGTTTCACCGACCGTGCCCGGAAAGTGATGCAGCTGGCCAATCAGGAAGCCCAGCGATTCAACCACGAGTACATCGGCACGGAGCATGTCCTCCTCGGGCTCATCAAGGAGGGGAGCGGCGTCGCCGCCAACGTCCTCAAAAACCTCGACATCGACCTGCGGAAGATCCGCATGGAGGTCGAGAAGCTCGTCCAGAGCGGCCCCGACATGGTGACGATGGGGAAGCTCCCACAGACGCCCCGGGCCAAGAAGGTAATCGAGTATTCGATGGAAGAGGCCCGCAACCTCAACCACAACTACGTCGGCACCGAGCACATCCTCCTCGGGCTGCTCCGGGAGCAGGAAGGGGTGGCTGCCCAGGTGCTGATGAACCTCGGCCTGAAGCTCGAGGATGTGCGTGAGGAGGTCCTCAATCTCCTCGGCCACGGCATGGAGGGGGAAGGTGGCGAACGCGCCGGGCTCGGAGGCCGGGCAACGTCGGGCGCTGGAGCCGGAGGCGGCGGCGAAGCGACGGCCAAGGCGGGGAAGAGCAAGACGCCGGCCCTCGACAGTTTCGGCCGCGACCTCACCGAGCTGGCCCGCCAGGGGAAGCTCGATCCGGTGATCGGCCGGGAAAATGAGATCGAGCGTGCGATCCAGATCCTCTGCCGCCGCACGAAGAACAACCCCGTCCTCCTCGGCGAGGCCGGCGTCGGCAAGACGGCGATCGTCGAGGGCTTCGCCCAGCGTGTCGTCGACGGCCACGTCCCCGAGATCCTCGCCGATCGGCGGATCGTCGTCCTCGATCTGGCGATGATGGTCGCCGGCACGAAGTACCGCGGGCAGTTCGAGGAGCGGATCAAGGCAGTGATGAACGAGGTCCGCCGCGCCAAGAACACGATCCTGTTCATCGATGAGCTCCACACGCTCGTCGGTGCCGGCGGCGCCGAGGGGGCGATCGACGCCTCGAACGTCCTCAAGCCGGCCCTGGCCCGTGGCGAGATCCAGTGCATCGGCGCCACGACCCTCGACGAATACCGCAAGTACATCGAGAAGGATTCGGCCCTCGATCGGCGGTTTCAGATCATCATGATCGAGCCGGCGACGAAGTTGGAGGCGGTCGAGATCCTCAAAGGGCTGCGCGACCGGTATGAATCCCACCACCGCGTCCAGATCTCCGATGCCGCCCTCGAGAGCGCCGTGGAGCTCTCGAGCCGCTACATCACCGGCCGCTGCCTCCCCGACAAGGCGATCGACGTCATCGATGAGGCCGGGGCCCGCGTCCGCCTCAAGGCCATGACCAAGCCGCCGGATCTCAAGGAGATCGACGAGGAGGTCGAGCGCCTCAACAAGGAGAAGGAAGAGGCGGTCGCCAATCAGGACTTCGAGAAGGCGGCGGCGCTGCGCGATCAGGCCGACAAGCTGAAGAAGAAGAAGCAAAACATGACCCGCGACTGGCGCGACAAGTCGCGCGAGGCCGACGGCGTCGTCGACGAGGAGGTGGTGGCGGAGGTTGTCTCGAAGATGACCGGCATCCCGCTCACCCGGATGTCGACCGAGGACAGCAAGCGTCTGATGGCGATGGAGGACGAACTCCACCGCAGGGTCATCGGCCAGAATGAGGCGATCAAGAGCATCGCCAAGGCCGTGCGCCGCAGCCGCTCCGGGCTCAAGGATCCGAAGCGTCCCACCGGCTGCTTCATCTTCGCCGGGCCGACCGGCGTGGGGAAGACGCTCCTCGCCAAGGCGCTGGCGCAGTTCATGTTCGGTGACGCCGACGCGCTCATCCAGATCGACATGAGCGAATACATGGAGAAGCACAACGTCAGCCGGCTGATCGGCGCGCCGCCAGGCTACGTCGGCTTCGAGGAGGGGGGGCAGCTGACGGAGAAGATCCGCCGCCGTCCCTACTCGGTCGTGCTCCTCGACGAGCTCGAGAAGGCCCACCCTGACGTCTTCAACATGCTCCTCCAGGTGATGGAGGAGGGGCGGCTCACCGACAGCTTCGGCCGGAACGTCGACTTCCGCAACACGATCCTCATCATGACGACCAACGCCGGGGCCGAGGCGATCAAGAATGAATCGGCCTTCGGCTTCCAAAAGCCCGATGACGACGCCGGCTACGACAGCATGAAGAAGCGCGTCAACGAGCGGATCGAGAAGTTCTTCCGCCCCGAGTTCCTCAACCGCGTCGACGACGTGATCGTGTTCCACCATCTCACCGTCGAGGATCTCAAGCAGGTGATCGACATCGAGCTGGCGAAGGTCCGCGAGCGGCTCGGCGAGCGCGGCCTGAAGCTGGAGCTCACCGAGGCGGCGAAGCAGTTCATCATCAAGAAGGGCTCCGACACCGACTTCGGCGCCCGGCCGCTGCGTCGTGCGATCGAGAACTACATCGAGGATCCGGTCTCGGAGGAGCTCCTCAAGGGGGAGTTCATCGGCAAGGACACGATCCAGGTCGACTGCATCGAGGTCGCCGACAAGAAGCAGCTGAAGTTCATTGGCGTCGTCACCGCCGAACCCGTAGCGGCGCTGCCGGCGGGCGACGGCGAGCCGAAGGGGGAGTAGCCCCGCTTTCTGCCAGTCTTGGATGTCACTCGAGCGGGCCCGGCGCGAAAGCGCCGGGCCCGCTCTCTTTGCCCCGAGCAGCGTTCACACCCCGGGGCTCGCGGCGCCGAGATCAGCCTTCCCCGATGCCGACACCGGCAAGCGGTCGATGAGGCGGATCTCCCGGGGAACAGCCTGCGCCTCGAGGTGATCTTCGCAGTGTCGGCGGAGCGTGGCTTCGGCATCCGGGAAGGGCCCCTCGGGCACGACCTCGGCGATGACGATCCAGCCGAGCAGATCGTGCGGCTTCCCCCGGCAAACAACCTGCCGGACCAGCGGATGACGCCCGAGCACCGCCTCGATCTCGGTCGGGTTGACGAGTTTTCCCCCGCTCTTGAAGAGACGGTCGACCCGGCCGTGGAAATGAAGCCTCCCCTCGCCGTCGACCGAGACGAGATCGGACGATCGGAAGAAACCCTCGTCGTCGATGCCCACGAAGCGTTCGTTGGCCTGGAGATACCCGAGAAACATCGAGGGGCCGGCCAGGGCGAGTCGACCGGCGCCGGGGGGGAGTCCGACTGCATCTGTCGGATCGATCCGCCAGCAGAGATGGGGGTAGGGCCTGCCGACCATCCCGGCGATGACGCCGGCGGCATCGAGATCGTCATCGGCGATCCGCGGGCCGGCCTCGGTCATGCCGTAGAGAATCCTCCGATCGGCGTTCGGAAAGGCCGCGGCGAGCCCGGAAACGAGCCGTTCCCGCACCGCCTCGCCGCCGGTCGTTACCAGCCGCACGTCGGGGAACGGCTCCCCGTTCCAGAAGGCGGCAAACAGCGAGAGGAGCGAGGGGGGCCCCTGCACCACCCCGATTCGCTGCCGGCGGATATGGCTTTGGATGATCGGCCAGGGGGTTGTCGGGGGGAAAAGATGAACCTCGGCGCCGGCAAGCAACCCGGCCACGGCTCCCCCCATGAGGCCGTACATGTACGTCAGCGGCGTGTTGACGACGATCCGGTCTGCTGTCGTGAATCGCAGCCGGGAGGCGATCGTGTCGGCGTTGAGAAGCACGGCCTCGGCCGGGAGGACGACGACCTTCGGATCGCCCGTCGATCCGGAGGTGCTGATGGCCAGCGCCTCGCGCCGCGGGGTGGTCGCGAGCGTGGCGCTGCCCGGGACCGTGGCGGGGCGGAGCCGCTCGACGGTTAGCGGTGTCGTGAGGAGGAGGTCGGGACGGAGGAGCGATGTCAGTTCGCCCACCTTCGCGTCGCTGGCGCTTTCACGGAGGATGACGGGGGTCTTTCCGGTTCTCCAGGCAGCGAGGACGCCGAGGAGGATCGCGAGCGGATCAGACTGCCGGATGAGGACGCGCCGAGGTCGCCCGAGGTCGCCCTCCGGAACCCCCGCCCCGGGGATCTCGGCGGCGAGTGCTTCCACCATCCCGGCGAGGGAGGCGAAGGAGAAGCCGGTGCCCCGCCACACCACGGCGGTACGGTTGGGGGCCGCATCGACGCGTTCCAAAAAACGCTGCCAGATCACAGACCGATCTCCTTGCAGATCGCGCCTTCCGACCAGAAGCGGAGTCGACGGATGTTTTCCGGTGACGTGCGGAGGACCTCGTCGATTGGCTGCCTGCAAGCCTCGAGCCAGGCCCGGTTGCACGACTCCTCGTCGAGGCCGGCCGCAGCGGGGGCGACCGGCTCGCAGTCGATCGTGATCCGGTTCCCCTTCCAGAGGGCGAGGAGTCGCTCCGTCGGCAGTTCGAGACGCCGGGCGAGGGCGGGGATCGCCGTCGAGCAGCGCACGCCCCCGTTGAGGAACCGGAGAAGGATGAGGCGGCCCGCGGCGCCACCGTCGATGGCGGCGAAGAAAACACCACCGCGGCGGAGATGGAACGCGGCCAGCGTCAGGCTGTTGGGTTCACACGAGGCGTCCACCAGACTGGCCCCCGCGGCCGTGCCGCCGAACGAGGCGGTGGCTGCCGCCGTCCAGGCAAGGAGCGGCAGTTTCTGCTCGAGAAGCCAGGCCAGGGCAGCATGGGGCGGCCCGACATGGGCACCGGCAAGGATCCTCCCCTGCCCCGTCGCCCGGAAGCGATCGAGGAGGACGGGGGATGGCCGGTCGATGATCGCCATCGCATCGTCGTGCTGGGGCACCGAGTGGACCTGATCTCGGAACATCTCCCCCGCCCACAGCCCCCACCAGGCGCGCTGGAACCACTCCGCCTCGGCCGCTGGAGAAAGACCAAGCTGACAACGCCCCCAGTCGAGGAGCAGGCCTCCCGGACGAATCGACGCCGCCGTGCGGCGGAGTTTCTCGAGCCCGTCGGCGAGCCGCAGGTCCCCTCGTTGCACCCGTTCCCGGATGCGGACGGCGGGCTCGATTCCCCCCCGCCCTGCAAACAAGCTGCGGATCCCGTCGCGCCATCCAGTGGGGAACAGCCCGCGTTTCGGTAGAGCGGCATCGCTCATGGCCGGACTGCCGCACGGCGCCGTTCGACATGCGCGACGAACGAACCGACGGTCGCCAGGACCTCCTCGGTGAGATCCTCCTCGCCGAGTCGAATGCCAACGGCCTCCTCGATCCCGAGGACGACATCGAGGAATCCGATCGAATCCAGTCCGACCCCTGCGTCGAAGAGCGTCGCATCCTCGGTCACCGTGCCCCCCGCAGCGGCATGTCGGCGGAGGATGGCGAGGACAGCCGCGGCGGTGGGGGATTGCTGTTCCATGGAATCGGCTCGGCAAGTGGCTCGATGGGAGGTCGGCAGGGGCTTTGCACACTCCCCTCGTCCCGGCGGAGTATTCAAAATACCATCGGAACGCTCGGGCGCCGGCGGCAGCGATGACCGCCGTTGCATCCGCCCTGGCTTCTCCAGCCCACCGGGGCTGGCAGGAGCCCGCACAACCGGCTCAAGTTGCCGAGCCATTCCATCCGATGCCACCGGTAAGGAGAACCGCGTCGGAAGCGCGGCCGGACCGCCATGGCATCATCCCCCACCGATCTCGCCCCCAAAGGCCCCCTGCCGACCCCGGCGGGCGGCGTGGCCGACTGGCTCGCGGGGCTGATCGCCACCCTCGGCGCGATCGTCCTCGACCATATCGTCGGCATCGGCGATGTCACGCTGTTCGCGTTGCGGACCATCGGCTGGATCTTCGTCCGGCGGCAGCGGCGGGACGTCCTCCTCCCCGCCTTCTACCAGATCGGCGTCCTTTCGCTCCCGGTCGTCGCCCTCACCGGGCTGTTCATCGGGATGGTTCTCGCCGTCCAGAGCTATGCCCAATTCAAGGCCCTCGGCCTCGAGACGCGTCTGGGCTCGGTGATCAACCTCTCGCTCGTCCGTGAGCTCGGGCCGGTGCTTGCCGCCACGATGCTCGCCGGGCGTGTGGGGAGCGCCATGGCCGCGGAGCTCGGCACGATGCGCGTCACCGAGCAGATCGACGCGCTGGAGAGCATGGGAGCCAACCCGCTCTACTACCTCGTCGTCCCCCGGTTTCTCGGCTGCCTGATCCTCATCCCCACCCTCACGGTGATGGCCGACTTCATGGGGGTGCTCGGCGGCTATCTCTACTCGAATCTCGTCCTCAACATCGATTACCACCACTACTGGAACAACTCCCGCGAGTACGTCGACGCCTTCGACTTCCTCATGGGGATCTTCAAGAGCCTGTTCTTCGGCGCGGCGATCGCGCTGGTGAGCTGTCACCACGGCTTCCACAGCGAGCCGGGCGCCGAAGGGGTCGGCCGTGCCGCCACGAATGCCTTCGTCCACTCGTTCGTCCTGATCCTCGTCCTCGACCTCTTCATGGGGATGTGGCTCAACAACGTCCACGACTTCTTCCGGCCGGAGGGGCCGCGCCGCCTCCTCTGATCGCTTCAGCCACGTCAGGCCAACCGCCCCACGACGACCCCCGACATCCGTGCCATGCCCTCCCCTGTCGCCACCACCGCCGCCGCCACCGACCGCGCCACCGGCCCGATGCTGGAGGTCGATCATGTCTCGGTGCGATTCGGCAGCCAGCAGGTGCTCCGCGACATCACCCTCTCGATCGGGGCCGCGGAGACGGTCGTCATCCTCGGCGAGAGCGGCTGTGGCAAGACGGTCCTCCTCAAGACGCTCATCGGCCTCGTCAAGCCCTCCGCCGGGGAGATCCGCTTCGAGGGCAAGTCGCTCAACCGTCTCAGCGACCGTCAGCTCGCCCACCTCCGCACCCGCTACGGCTTCGTTTTCCAGGGAGCCGCGCTGTTCGACAGCCTCTCGATCTTCGAGAACATCGCCTTCCCGCTCCGCGAACACACGCGGATCCCCGAATCGCAGGTCTCCGCGATCGTCGACGATCTCCTCGCCGAGGTGGGCCTGCCCCGTTCGGCGGCGGCGAAGAAGCCGGTGCAGCTCTCCGGCGGGATGCGGAAACGGGCCGGCCTCGCCAGGGCCCTGGCCCTCGAGCCCCCTGTCGTCCTCTATGACGAGCCGACCACCGGTCTCGATCCGATCATGAGCGACGTCATCAACGAATTGATCCTCCGCGTCAGCCACCGCGGCGGGGTGACGAGCGTCGTCGTCACCCACGACATGCACACCGCCCGGAAGGTGGCCGACCGGATCGTCATGCTCTACCCGCTCTTCCGGCTCGGACCCACCGATTCGCAGATCGTATTCGAGGGGACGCCTGCCGAGCTCGACCGCTGCCGTGATCCACGGATCCGTCAGTTCGTCGAGGGCCGCGCCGGCAACCGGCTCACGGAGCTCCGCGACGAACAGGAACGGGCCGCCGCGCCGGCCACCGCAGCAACCACCGACGGGGTGGAGGCGGAAGCGCCCGGAGACGAATCATGAACGACCGTGTCATGCAGTTCCGTGTCGGCGTGATGGTGCTCGCCACGGCGATCATCGCCGGCATCCTCATCGTCCTCTTCGGCGACCTGCCGTCGCTCGTCCAGCGCAGTTATCCGCTGCGGATGAACTTCTCCGACGCCCGCGGCGTGACGCCCGGCACGCCTGTCCGCAAGAACGGCATCCTCGTGGGGCGGGTGACCAACGTCGCCCTCGACGAGAAGGGGGGAGTGAACGTCGTCGCCGACATCGACTCCGCTGTCCCCGTCTACAAGGACGAGGAAGCGCGGATCTCCGGGTCGATCCTTGGCGACGCCGAAATCTCGCTCGTCCCCGGTATTATCCAGCCTCAGCGGGAGAAGGTGGGGCAGAACGACATTCTCCGCGGCGCCGCGGCCCGGAATCCTTTCGATGTCTTCGCGTCGCTCGAGCCGAAGCTCGGCCTCGCACTCGAGTCGCTCGTCCAGGCGAGTGAATCGGTCAACCGCCTCTCGGCGAACCTCGACCGCACGCTCCTCAATCCCGAGAACGGCGACCGCTTCCAACAGCTCGTGAAGAAGACCGAGGCGACGCTCGACCAATTCTCGCTGGCGATGACCAGCATCAATGCCGTCGTCGGCAACGCCGCCGCCCGCGAGGAGATCCTCGACACGATCAGCTCCCTGCCGGAAGTGATTGGCGAGCTGAAGAGCACCGTGAAGGGGATCGGCGCCACCGTCGAGACCGCCGACCGCAACCTCCGCAACCTCGAGGGGCTCACCAAGCCGCTCGGCGAACGCGGCGGGGAGATGGTCGCCCAGATCGACAAGACGATCGGCCGGCTCGATTCGGTTCTCCAGGAGATCGCCTCGTTCGCGAAGGCCCTCGGCGACTCGCAGGGAACCCTCGGCAAGCTCGTCAACGATCCGAAGGTCTACGACGAACTGGCGCTGGCGGTGTCCAACGTCAATCACCTCACGCTCGAACTGCGGCCGATTGTCGACGACGTCCGCGTGTTCACCGACAAGATCGCGCGGCACCCGGAGCAACTCGGCGTCCGCGGCGCCCTCGACCGCCGGCCGGCAGGCATCAAGTGATGCGTCTGCCGAACCCGCGATCGCTCGCTCCGACACAGGGGTCAGGTCACGAGCGGGAACGAGCGTCAATCGACTGGTCGATCGCTTCGTAGGTCCAGTGGCCCACCTCGCGTTCGACTCCGGCGATGTGAATGGCCAGCCCCGGACTGTCGACGGTCATTTCAAGGACCTTCGATCCCACGATGTCGATCCGCTCGATGAGGGACGAGCTGCCGAATCGCTCGACGGCGTCACAGGCCAACGCCAGCTCGGCCGCCGTCGGCTGATACGCCTCGAACTCGGCATGCTCCGCGTTGGCGATGTATTCGCCGGCGTGGAGCCGCTTGACGATCGCATAGCGAAACTTCTTCGCAAAGAAAAACAGGCACCGCTCCCCGTCGGCAATCTCGGGCAGATACTCCTGGAGGAGATACTCCTGACCGGGCTCGAGGGCCTCCCGCACGCGCTCCACAGAGTTGGGAAGCTTGAGCACTCCGAGGCCACTGAAGCCGACGATCGGCTTGACGATCACGGTCTCCCCGAATCCTTCGAGAAGCGAGGGAATGTCGCTGGAATCGGTGAGGAGCACGGTGCGAGGAAAGGGCATGTCGTCGCGCTCGAGGAGATAGCGCTTGTCGACGAAATCGAGAAACGTCTGTGCCGTGGGCAACACGACGAGGTCGCGAGCCACCATCGATCGCAGCATCTCCTGCGACCGGGGGAAGTTGTTCCAGGTTGTCCCCGGCCATGGTGCCAAGAGGATCATCAGCGCGTCGCAGGCCCCGAAGTCCGCCGCCGTCCACACCCCGCGGCGGATGTCCCAGGCATGCTGCGACTCGAGCGCCAGGTCGAGATCCTCCCAGTGGACCATGAGGAAGTCGTCATCCCGGGCGGCCAGCATCGATTCGATCTGCCGACGGTCGACGGAAAAATCATAGTCGAACTCCGTTTGATTGAAGTAACCGATGCACCCGATCGTGCGCTTCTTCATGCTTCCCTCCACTCCACCAGGATTGCCCGTTACCCCGCGCAGCTCGGCGCCCGCGGCCGCGATGGCCATGTCGATGGCCTCGTACGTCCACCCGCCGACTTCCCTCTCGACGCCGCAGGTGCTGATCTGCAGGGCGGGGCACTCGATCGTCATCTCGATGATCTTCCCCCCGCAGAGATCGACTCTCTCGATCAACGACGGGCTGCCGAACCGCGCCACCGCATCGCGGGCGAGCGCGAGCTCTTCCTCGGTGGGGTGATGGCGATCGGCCAACGAGTGTTCCCAGTTGCAGCGGAACTCATCACCGACAGGCCGCTTGATGGCGGCGTAGCGGAACTGCTTGGCGAAGAAATAAAGCGATCGCTCCCCAGCGGTGATCGCGGGGAGGTATTCCTGCACGAGATACTCCCGCCCCGGCTCCAGGGCCGCCCGCACGAGTCCGGCATCAGCGGCCATCCGCACGACGCCATCCCCTCCGGCACCGATCAGCGGCTTGACGACGACCACCTCTCCGAGATCCCGAATCGCCGCGTCGATGTCGGAGGCGGCCGTCACCAGGCGGGTGGCGGGAAAGGGCATGTCGGGGCGATCGACGAGGTAGCGCTTGTCGGGGTAGTCGAGGAACGTGCGTGGGGAATTGACCGCCGGGATTCCACGCCGAAGGATCTCGTGCATCACGGCGTCGGCGCAATCGAAATCCGCGAAGATCGAGCCGGGAGCGGGGGCCTCGAGGATCAGCAGTGCTGCCGCTGCAGCCAGATCGACGTTCCCCCATGAGCTGTTCCGCAGGTCGTAGGCATGGGTCGAGCGGAGCGAGGCGTCGAGATCCTTCCAGTGAACCATGCGGATGTCGTCGTCGCGCGTGGCGAGCATCGACTCCACCTGGAGGCGATCCCCTTCGCAATCAAACTCGAATGCCTCGCGGCCGATGTAGCCGACGCACACCACCAGACGTCTCATGCCTGCTCCACGCCCTTCTCAACCAGCACGGGAATCAATCCCCCGCCCTTCGAAATGTTGACGATGTCGCCCCGCGGCGCGTACCGGGACAGGTAACCGCTCACCTGGCAGGAGAGCAGCCGCCGGCTGCGGAGGTCGTAATCATAATTGACATGGGCCGCCACGTCGTACGACACCACCCCCTCGAATCCCATCAGGCTCTTCACATGCGTCTGATTCATGGCGATGCGCTCCTGGAGGATGTAATCCCCGCGATGGTCCTGCGGCAGATCCACCGGCGACATCCACACTCCCTCCCCGCCATGCTCGTGCTTCCGCTTCAGCACCATCCCGGAGGTGTCGGCTCCGGGGGGGAGGGCCTCGAGGTCGATCGTCTGCGGCAGGTAGGCACCGGCGGCAGGATCGATCCGCTCCAGGAAACGCAGATCCTTGTCCTCGACGAGAACAAGCGACCAATGGTCGTAGCAGAAGGCGCCGCTCGAGAGGAAGAACCGGCACCAGTCGGCCTCGGCGCGCATCGAATCCTGCCAAGTCAGCTCGCGCGGATAGATCGCGTCGATCTTCCGGCCGCGGAACATGAGCGACGAGCCGTCGCTGGTGAACTCCGGCCACTCGGCACGCGGCACGATGATCATCTCCACCGGCCTGACGCCTTCGGCGATGATCACCCGGTCGAGCCACGAGCCATAAAACTCCCGGTCATTGTCCTTCGTGAGCAGGGCAATCGTGCCGATCCCCTGCCGCAGCAGTTGCTCGCGGAAGGCGTGCGTGGGATGGAGGAGCCGATAACGCTCGGCGAGTTCCGGCACGAGGTCGATCAAGGCCCGTGTCGCCTGGAGCGAGTGCCCCACCGTCCCCACGCCGACGAAGTTCATCTCCACGAGGCGGATGTCGTCCCCGCGTTCGAGAAAGTCGAAGCGGGCGTTCCCCGAGATCACGTCTTGGCGGAGCGGGAAGCCCTGCACGAGCTGCTGGAGCGAGTCGCCGGTGAAAAGCGCCGGGTCGCGGCGTCCGACAAAGGCTTCGAGTGCCGCGCTGCACAGGCACGCACTCGCGCGCTCGTAGGCCGTGTGCCGCTCATGGCTGATCACCAGCGGTAGGATCGACGCATCGCAGGGATCACGTTCGTCCCAGTAAAGAAGCTCGCGAAGCCTCGCTTCGTAGCGTCGCATGTCGAGGGGGGAGATCTGCCGATCGATCGCCTCGTCGAGTCGGCGGAAAACACGCTCGCTCATGGTCCATCCTCCCGTTCGGAGAGCACCGGCACGATGCCGCCACCGGTGCAGAGGTTGACGCGCAAACCCTCCCGCGAAAACCGCGAGAAATACCCGGCCACCTCGGCGGTGATCACCCTCCGGGAAGGGACGTCGTACCGGTAGGAGACATGGACGGCGAGATCGGTGATGGCGGCCCCCCTGTGCCCGTGGACGGTGGTGATCGGGAAGCGATTGGCCTCGAGTCGCTCTTGGAGGATCGCGCCGGGGTCGTCGCCATGGCGCTCCAGATCGCAGGCCTCGAAGAACACCCCCTCCCCGGAATGGCGGTCTCGGAGCTTGAGCACCCACTGCGCCGCATCCGCGCCGACGGCCCCGCGTGCCGGCCGCATGCGTGGCACCACTTCGGCAAGCCCCGGATCCCGATCGACGAGGAACGACAGATCCTTGTCTTCGGCGAGAAGGAGGAGGGGATGATCGAGGAAGATCACATCCGACCCCAAGAGCAGAGCCAGCGCTTCGCGATTGAGCCGGGCATGGGGCCCGGAGAAGGCGGCCGGTCCGTCGAGGGCGCGGAGGTAAACCGCGTCGATCGGCAGATCGCCGAGATGGACCTTGCCGTCGCGGCAGGAAAGGGCGCCATACTCCCGCTCGGAGAGCACCACCGATTCGATCGGCCGCAGCACCTCGCGGATCAGCTCCCAATCATTCTCGGCGTACGGGGTGTGGGTCTCCTTGACGAGAATGACGAGCGTCCGCACGCCGAGTTCGTCGAGGCGGCGTTTCATCCCCAAGCACGGACGCTCGACGTCGAAAGACTCCCCGAGCGTGGGCACGGTGTCGAGCAGCGCTGCCGCTGCCTGCGGCGCGTAGTCGACGGCGCTCAGATTCACCCATCCGGCTTCGAGGAGCTTGAGCTCATCCCCCTGCGGCAGGAAATCGAATCGCACGTTGCCGACGAATTGCCGCGGCAGACGGCCTACCTGCCCGGCAATCCAGGCGAGGGAGAATCCGTCGTCCTCCCCGGGCAGGGCCCCCCGGGCATCGAGCGCCGCGTCGATCGAAGCCTTGACGAGCCGCTCCACGAGCGGCCCGAGCCACCGCCGCCGCGCTGCGGTCACCACCCGTGGCACCAACGAGATGTCACACGGCTCCGGATCGCGGGGCTCGTAGGCCCGGCGCCGGATGGCGTGCGCGAGAAAGTCGGCCCGGAGACCGGCGTTCTCCTCCGACAGCCACGCCACCCGCGTGTCGGCCGGCTCGTGGAACGTCATCGCTTCGCTACTTCCTGACGGGCGAAAGCCGGAAGGAGTTTTGGACCGCCTTGACGAGTTGCTCAGCCTGGAAGTTGAGCGTCCGACCGTCGCGTCCGAGCACGGGGCGGTAGGTGTAGACCTTGCAGATCTCGTCGGAAGTCCGCAGCAGGTGCGTTCCTTCCACCGGGATTTCGCCGGTGATCAACACCTCGTCATACGACTCGGTGTCGGCGAGCCGCTGGGCGGGGCCGAGGTATCGCAGCTGATCGCGTTCGAAGATGTAGCGGCCGGGCTCGATCGAGGCCTCGACCACCACGTCTTCGCCCATGATGTTGTGCAGGCACATCTGGGAGACGTTGAGGGGATCTCCACGGCGGTTGTATTCCGCCACGAACTCATCATCGAGGTAGACGTCGGGAAGATGAGGCACGAGATGGAAGAAGCTCACCGGAATCTTCCCCATCTCCTGCTGGCGATCGGCAACCAGCGCCGTAGTGCCGAGGAAGCGGGGATTGATCTCCGTGAAGTAAACGTTCTCGCCGTCGGAGATGTAGTCGACCCCAAAGATGCTGTGGAAGCCCTTCTGCTTGCCGACCCGCAGCTCGCCGAGCCACTCGCCGATCCTCGTCTGCATGTCGCGCATCTGCTCGACCTCATGGTCGGTCAGATGTGAGCCCGAAAAGTCGTTTCCGCACCAGCCGAAGCTCAGATTCGTCAGGCTCTTCTGGCCGATGACCTGGAGGGACGGCTCGCCGAGAATGACGTAATCCTGCGTCCGCACGCCGGTCAGGCTCATGCTCTTGCCGTCGATGTACTGCATCACCGAGGCCGGTGCGCCCAGGTTGGCGGCAGCCACCCCACGGAATTGCGACTCGCTCTCGATCAGATGAACGCCAGAGCCGGCAGCCGACTGATCAAGACTGACCACCAACGGCATGCCGTAGCGGTCGACGAGATCGCGGAACAGGTCGGGGGAGAGAAGCACCTCATCGCCGGGAATCACCGGAACCCCGAGCGCCTTCAGCTTTCGACGCACCCAGGTCTTGCGGTTGAGAAGCTCCGACATCGCCGCCGGAGGATTCATCATCCGAATGCTCGGATACTGCCGCGCCAGGCGTTCGAGCTGCCGGGACGATTGGTAGCAGAGCACGTAAGACTCGGGGAAGTTCTCGTGGAGGAGGCCGATGCTCTCCTCGAGGAACGGCTGGAGTTCGTCCATGCTCGAGTCGGTCCGGACCCTCGTCGATTTCTCCGAGGAGAAGAACGAGTCAAACGAGGCCTCCGCCCGAGCTGGCTCTTTCCCATAGCGAGTCATCGCCATCACGTTGATGTGCGACCCGAGGAAATCCCCGGCGATCCAGTCGAGCATCCGCAGCGAGTAACACCCCAAGCCGCGCTCGAGGAGCGCTGGATTGCGGTGAAAGTTTTCGAAAATCACATCCGCGCGCATGTCGAACTTGCTCATGCAGCACCTTCGATCGTTGCGCGGGCGACCGACAGGGAAAAGCAGGACGCTTGAGTGTCCATGAACGGAAACCGGCTCACTTCATTTCGCCCAACCGCGGACGCGTGCGGGGGCCAGGGACTCGACTCTGCCTCGCCCGTCGGACGTTCCGAGGGGCTGATGCGGACGACAGGACAACACCGGGAGTAAAGGGAGTGCGCGTCGCACAGCCCCCTGGCACCCGATGGGTCACAACGGCCAGTGCGCGAAAAAAGGCGCACCAGCCGGGGTCACCGACATCATGGCGGGCCGTGGTCCACCGCCACTGCGAAAGAGACACCGATCGCAAACGTAGGCGTTGCGGTGCGGCGTAGAGTCGAGAGAAAACTTTTGTCGACCGAAAACCAACCGGCCAAAGTGGCCATGGATCGAATGAATCCCACACCGTGAGTTCGCTGTGCACCGCCGCACGCCACACGGACGCGCGTTCGCTTGCGGTACCCGATCCCCACGGCACCATGATTCGAACACCGACTTGAAAAACACCAAAATCCCGGCGAAAGCGATCAGACCATCACCGGGCTGGTGTGGCTCCGTCACCACCGTGACTGGAACCAACGCTCAGATTCTACGACCTGACGGAACGAGTGCAAATTGCCGCCAACGTTCCCCGGACGAGCATTTCCCGTGCCATCCATTCCCTTCTCCCCCCACCTGCCGACGGCCCCGCGGGTTTCCGGGGAAAGCCACGGTTTGGGTCGCTCCGCGGGGGCTCTCCACCTCAAGCCGGGCCCGCGCCGCTTGGTAAAAGGTTCACGCACACAACGGGGGTTGGGGAGGAAGAATGAAAATCCTTCATTTTTTTCCCCTCTTCGTCCGACGCCCGGGCAACGCCAAGGCCTTCGCTGCTTTGGCCGAACTGCGGCTGGCGTACAATGCTCCCTGTTGTTCCCGGCCTCCTCCGCCGTCCGGTCGCTGCTCTCCTTTCGGGCTCACCGCGCTTGAATCGGTGCCAGCGGGGCCATCCGACCCCCTCCCGCATTCATCGTCCTCCCCACTCCATGGCATCCCGCCCTCCTCTCCCCGCCCCCACCGATTCGTCAGCCGGCATAACCGGCACCCCCTGGGGAAGCGTTTTCGTCCTCGGCACGGGGGAGTCGGTCATCGCCACGGCGACGTTCGACCTCGACGCTTCGATGCGGTTTACCGAGGGTTTCCTCTGCCTCACCGACCGCCGGATCATTGCCGATCCACCGGCTTCACCGGAGCCTGATCCAGTTTCCTCAGCCCCGTCGTCGGGACCGGTCTGGTGGCACCTCGACGACACCTCGAGTCTCGACCTCCGGATTCGTGGGGGCGTGGGGAGAATCGAGTTGTTGGCCGCGGGACGCGTGGTGGCACGCTGGCTGTTCTCCCTCGCGCAGGCGAAGGGGATGCACGCTCTCAAGGA
>CAMCCR010000057.1 GCA_945873085.1 Candidatus Kuenenia stuttgartensis
GCCCTCCCGAAGGCCGTGACGTAAGTGGTCGCTATCACAAGGGGTTACGGAAACCGCTTCAAATCCCACCCCATCCGCTTGGGTGTTCGCGAAGGGTTGTGGTGTTTCCCGGAACGATCAGTCGTGTCCCGCGATCTGGACGTGGGGATACCCGCGGATCCGTGCGTCAAGCGTGACCAGGCCGACGCGGTGGTGTCTGGCCGTCGCGACAATGATCTGATCGGCAGGATCGGCGTGAAAGTCTCCGGGAAGACTGCACGACTACACGGAAATGTCCGGAGTCAGGTCGAGCAGGCGGACGCGGGGATAGGCCAGGGCCGCATGAAGCCAATCGCCGGTCGGCATCGGGAGACGGAGGCGACCTCGTTCTACGAGTTTCGCGACCTCCCAACAGGAGATCGCGCTCACGCCGAGCGTTGCTGACTCGTGCCGCTCGATGAACGTCCGCAACCGTGCCGGAAGATGCTCGTCGCGGTGGACCCACCAGACCCAGATGTGGGTGTCGAGCAGGATCACAGGGACGCTTCCCAATCCCCAGAATCCACCCCTTCGAAAGGCTCACGGTACTCGACCGCTAAGCCCGCGAGCGGGTAGCGCCTGGACGAAGGCGTGCCTGGCTCCGACTCGAGCGGGTGAATCGTGATGCCAACGGCCTGCCCGGCCTGGAATGGGAGGCGGTCGACGCGGACCGAACCGTCCGCGCCGACGACGGTCGTCACATGGATGTCCTTCTCTTGATCGCCCATGCAATTGCACCCTCGGGGTCCGCCGTCAATAAGGTCCGCCGACGGCACATCTACCTGCCGGCTTTGCGGTCCCCCAAGCCTGCCCCAACGGAGCAGAAGAGGGTGAGAGAGTCTCGCTCCTGGCCATTTCGAGTCATTTCGAGACAGGCCGGTCGCGACTTGTCGCTGACTTGTCTACTGAGTGGTCTCGATTTGGCTCGGTTTGCCTCGATTGCGTCGACGCGGCGGAAGATTGCAGAGGCCGACGGGAAGCCCCTGACTGCGTTGCATACTTGTTTTAAGCAGCGTTACCGCGGAGAGCCCCTGAGCCCCCTTCGCCGACCTCACCCACCGGCGAGTCGGCCGTGGAGGACTCGGCCCGCTCGGAGCGTGGCCACGACGCGGGTGTCGGCGCGGAGGATCGCGTCGAGGGGATCAGTGAACTGCCCGGAGGGGGCGAGGACGACGAGATCGGCAGGGCGGCCGACGGCGATCGATCCGGCTCGCACTTCGTGCGCCACGTTCCAGGCGGCGTCGGAAGTCATCATCCGTAAGGCTTCTCCCGGCGACACGACGCCAGCGCCGACGAGCTCACGGGCCTCTCCGAGGACCGAAAGATCGGGGTTTGACGCCCGGCTGTCGGTGCCGATCGCCACGCGGACGCCCGCGGCGAGGAATTGCCGCACTGGCGGGAGCCGACCGGAGAGGAGTCGGGTTGTGCGCGGACAGACAACGACGCCGAGCCGGTTGCGGTGGCGGGCGAGACGGTCGAGGGCCGTGGCGTCGGGGGGCTCCCCAAGGAACGTGCCATGGACGACGCTCCCGCGGCGCACGCGCGCGAGCCTGCTGATCCAATCCGACGGCGGCAGCACGGGCGGAGACCGATCGGCCGGCCAGGCGCCGAGGGTTGAAAACAGATCGCGAAACGGCCCGCCGCCGCCGGTGACGTAGGCGAGCTCCGCGAGGCTCTCCGCGAGGTGCATCGTCACGGGAAGATCGCGCCTGGCCGCTTCGCGAAGGAGCGCCCGGCCGAGGGCTGACGAGACCGTCATCGGGGCATGAGGGGAGATCCCGGCTGAATCTCCGAGCCGATCGAGGTCGCGGGCGACGACCCCGGGCACGCCTCGGCCTCCGAAGGACAACCCGAGCGCCTCCCGATAGACGCGCACCCGCGGCCCGATCGACGGATAGCCTCCCCGCGGCACGGCAGTGGCGATCTCGCCGATGGTCGTTACGCCGTGGGAAAGGCTCTCCCCAAGGCCCATGCGGAGCGCGGCGACGAGCCTCGCCTCCGCCGCATCGCCGGTCGGCCGGGCCCGCCGGAGGGCGACGACGCGGGCGATCCAGCCGGGCAGGCCACCGTCGGCATCGAGCGGCCGCTCGAGATCGGAGAACTCGAGGTGAGTGTGGGCGTTGACGAGGCCCGGCAGGATGATCGAGTCACCAAGGTCGGTGATCGCCGTTTCCCCTGGAGGCCCCGGAGGCGCGTGTCGACCGATCGCCACGATCCGGCCATGCTCGATCCGCAGCCAGCCATCTTCGATTGCCGGCCCACCGACCGGCACGATCCATCGGGCCCGGAGGTGGAGCGGTTCGGCCCGGCTCACGACTTCGCCGCAGCCGACACGAGGCTCGGCTGAAGGAGCGCCGGGCCTGCCGACCCGCAGCCCGTGGGGCCGCACGAAGCGGTTGCCGCCGGGAGCGCCGTCGGAAGCGGGCCGTCGGCTTCGTCTTCGAACAGTTCGTAAAACACGTTGCGGCGGCGCGGGATCCAGCCGAGCTCCGAGATCGCCGAGCGCATCTCGGCGAGCGTGAGGTGGTGAACGGTGCCGGCGGCGCTGACGACGTTTTCCTCGAGCATCAGGCTCCCCATGTCGTTGGCGCCGAAGAGGAGGGCAAGCTGGCCGATCTCCCGCCCTTGGGTTACCCAGCTCGACTGGATGTTGGGGACGTTGTCGAGGAACAGCCGGGCGACGGCCTGCGTTCGCAGGTAGTCGAACGGTCCGGCCGGGGGGATCGTGGCCAGGTCGGTGTTCTCGGGCTGGAACGACCAACAGATGAAGGCCGTCAGTCCCCCCGTCTCGTCCTGGAGCTCGCGGATCCGCTCGAGATGCTCGACCCGCTCGGCGAGTGTCTCGACATGGCCAAACATCATCGTTGCGGTGCTCCGCCCCCCGACGGCGTGCCACTCGCGGTGGACGTTGAGCCAGTCGTCGGTGAGGACCTTGCCGCGCGTGATCTCCTTCCGCACCCGGTCGACGAGGATCTCGCCGCCGCCTCCGGGGAGCGAACCGAGCCCGGCCCGGGCGAGGCGCTCGAGCACCTCACGGAGGGGACGCTTGGAGATCTTCGTGAAGTGGTAGATCTCGGGGGGCGAGAAACCGTGGACATTCACCTGCGGGAAGCGGGCCTTGATGTCACGGAGGAGGTCTTCATACCACTCCAGTTCCAGCGTTGGATGGAGCCCGCCCTGGAGGAGGATCTGGTCGCCGCCGACGGAGACCATCTCGGCAATCTTCCCCATCAGCACTTCGCGGTCGAGGACATAGCCCTCGGCATGTTTCGGCGGGCGGTAGAAGGCGCAGAAGTCACACACCGCCGTGCAGACGTTGGTGTAGTTGATGTTGCGATCGATGTTGTAGGTGCGATAGGGCTCCGGATGGAGCCGCATCGTGACGGCATTGGCGGCCCGGCCGATCGAGGCCAGGTGCGGCGACTGGAGGAGGACGAGGGCGTCGGCTGCGGACAGCCTCTTCCCGGCGACGGTGTCGGCCAGGATGCGGTCGATGCTTGGCGTCATGGTGTTGGAATCCGCAGGGTGGGAAGGCCCTGTCATTGTGACATCGGCGCCCCGGGGAGGGCGAGGGCCCGATCGAGGTCGATCCCCTTCGGAGCCAGGGAGAGGGCCGCGGCCCGGTCGTGGAACAGCGCCAGGGCCGCCCGTTCCCGGAAGCCGAGATCGTAGTGGAGATTGTCGCGGAGGTAGCCGAGGCATTGGGGGACGGTGAGGCCGTGCCCCTTCGCCTCGGCGGCCGCGATCGAGGCGAAGTTGGCCCGGCCCGTGTCGCGGGCAGCGTTGAGGAGCGGTTCGAGGCGGCGGAGCGTGGCCTCGGGGACATCGCGCCGCGCCGCCCAGACGGCGAACACGAACGGCAGCCCGGTCCAGCGGCACCACTCCTCGCCGAGATCCCAGACCGTCTCGAAGTTGCCACGCTGCCCGCCGATCGCCCGATCGCCGATGAGGAGCACGGCATCGGCCGTCGTGGCGGAGATGTCGTCTTCCAGCGGCAGGACATCGATCTGCGGGGCCACGCCGCAGCGATGGGCCAGAAGGATCCGCGCCAGGGTGGCACTCGTCCGCGAGCCCTCGTCGACAGCAAGCGTGTCGATCCTGTCGGGTCGCTTGCGGAAGAAGACCTTCACGCTCATCACCGGCCCGCGGCAGCCGATGCAGGCATCGGAGACGAGTCGGTAGGCATCCCCGCGGAAGAACTCGATCGACGGGATGAGGGCGACATCAAGGCTCCCGGCGGCCAGTTGGTCGGCCAGCCGGCTGGGGAGGTCGTATTCGAGGGCGATTCCGGGGCCGGCGAGGCCATGGACGAGCGGCTTGGTGTTGAGGTATTGGACGGCCCCCACCCTGGCCGGCGGGGCGGCGGGCTTGCTGGGGGGGGAGTGCCGATCGGAAGATGGAAAACCGAGGGACATACTGCCGATTCCGGCGACGGTGGGCGAATGGTCGAGCATCGCTGTGCGGGGCATGGAACGCATCCCCCGCCCCGTTTTCGTCGTGGCTGGTGCCCGTGGATCGCTGTTCCACGGCCGACAGGGGGGCGGGCCTAAGGAAACTCGGCCGCCGCAGCCCTGTCTAGAGGAGAACCGCAAGACGGCCCTCCGGCTAACAGCCGGTGGGGGAGGTTCACGGCTCCAGCCGGCGGAAGGCGCGGAGGCCGAGGAAGAGGGGGAGGAAGGTCGCCAGGAGGCCGAGGGCGACCGCGGCGGCAAGCCCCAGCGCCACGCCCCGGTCGGCCGCGGACCAGCCGGTCGTGACGAGGCCGCGCTCCTCGGCGGCAAAGCGAAGGTGGACCGGCACGGCCGTCACGAGCACGACGGCGATGATGAACAGCGAGCTGATCACGAGGCTCAAGGTTCCCCCGAAGCCCGAGGCGATCTTCGACGGGGAGATCTCGCGAAGATCGGGCATCCGGGCGCCAAGACCGACGGCGATCCCCGAGAGCCCGGCACAGAGGACGACACAGCAGACCTCGTGGAGAGCGATCAGCCACGGCGCGATCCCGAGCATCGTGTCGCTCAAGAGCACGAGCAGGCAGCAGGGGACGATCCCGCCGACGAAGGAAAAGAGAAATTTCGACCACACGATCTGGTCGCGGTTTACCGGAAGGAGGCCGAGGATCCAAAACCGGCGCCCCTCGAGGCTGATCATCGGGAACACGAACCGGGTCGTGAACGTCGAGAGGATCAGCCCGACGACGGCGAGGTTCAGAAATCCGATCATCGCCGCGTAGGCGTGCTGGTAGTTGAAGATCCGGACGTTCCAGAAATAGAGGCCGAGGAGGCCGAAGAAGATGGCGAACTGCGACCACTGCGAGATGTCGCGGCGGAAGATGCGCAGATCCTTGACGATGAGGAGGCGGAGCGGCCGGCCGCGGGCCGTGCCGGCGCGGGAGAGAAACTCGTCAAACCAGCTCATCCGCCGCTTTCGCCGGGTGGGGATCTCGCTGACGAGTTGGCTGGCACCGAGGCGGTGGAGGCGGGCGGCGACTTGGCGGCCGACGAGCTGAAGCATGAGGGCGTTGGAGACGAGGACGGCGAGGTAGCGGAGGGCCTCGGCCTGGTGCCGGGCTACCGAGCCGTCCTTGGCGCGGGCGGCAGCCTCGATGAGCCCGCTGGAGAGCCACCAGCTCGGCAGCATCCGCTGCTCGGTGATCGACAGCCGGGAGAAGACCTGCTCGAACCAGGCCGCCGACATGGTGTCGGCTCGGGGCGTCGCCAGGGCCATCCAGACCAAGCCGATCATCGCCAGGAGGGCTGCCCCAAGCGCGATCGAGAGGGCATGGAGCCGCAACCGCGGCATCCAGGCGACCATCGCCATGCAGAGGATCCCACCGAGGGTCGCCGGGATGGCGACGAACGCCACCATGAACGGCAGGAGGAGGGCGAAGAACGGCCACGGGGCGTGACGGACGATGCCGTAGGCGGTGAGCATCGGGCTGCCGAGAAGGATGAATCCCCAGCTCGAGAACCAGAATGCCTCCTGGAACTTGTGGGCGAAGATCGTCTCCGACCGGACCGGCAGCGTCAGCAGCAGCCGCGCTTCGGGCGTCGTGTAGAGCCCGCTGTAGAGGAGGATGCCCGTGGAGAAGACGAGCATCACCATCAGCGACGAGAAGAAGGCGTTGAAGAGGAGCGAGATCACCTCGGCGTGGAGCGAATCGACGAAGGTGAATGCCTCGTGGAACAGCCCGAAGAGCGATCCCCAGAAGAGGGCGCTGAGAAGGATCACAAGCGACAGCCGGAGCCGCGATGTGCGGAGCATCTCGCGGAGCGTCGAGCTGGCGAGGAGCCAACGGAGGCGGAGAAAAATCCCCGACTCCTCGCCGACGCTGATCGGCCGGAAGAGTGCGGCTTCGGCGGAAGGGGGGGCGGGCGTCATGGGGGAGCACCTGCGCCGTCGGCCGAGGTGATGTCGAGATAGAGCTGCTCGAGGCTCTGCGGCTCGGCGCCCACCGCGGGGCCTGCCGTGCCCTGGCCGGTTGCCCGGGCACGGAGATCGGCGACCGTGCCGAGAAACCGCAGCCGACCACGGACCATGATCCCCACCCGGTCGGCCAGCTCCTCTGCCATCGCCAAGGTGTGCGTCGACATGAAGACGGTCATCCCGCCGCGCGTCCGTTCGCGGAGGAGATCTTTGACGATCCGTACGCTCCGCGGATCGAGGCCGACCATCGGCTCGTCGAGGACGAGGACGTCGGGATCGTGCAGCAGCGAGGAGGCGAAGACGAGCCGCTGCCGCATGCCGAGGGAATAGCTCTCCGCGAGATCGTCGGCGAATTCGCCGAGCTCGAAGTTGGCGATCTCCGCCTCGATCCGCCGCTCAGCGTCGGCCTTCGACATCCCGAACATGTCGGCGATGAACCAGAGGAACTCGCGGCCGGTGAGCTTCTCGTAGAGGCACGGCTCATCGGGGACGTAGCCGAGATGGAGATGGGCGGCACGGGGATCGCGGACCAGGTCGTGCCCCGCGACGCACACCGAGCCTCGCGATGGCCGGAGGAGGCCGACGAGCATCTTGATCGTCGTCGTCTTCCCGGCGCCGTTGGGGCCGAGGAGGGCGAAGAGTTCGCCGCGCGGGATCGTCAGGTCGAGCCCCGCGACGGCGATCTTCTCGCCGTAGGATCGGGTCACCCCTTCGAAGGCGATCATGGTGTCTCCGTGCCTTCAGAGGCTGCGGCGGCCGACCGGGCGGCCGGCGAATCACTCAGTTCCGAGAGGTTCTTCGCGAGCGTCTCCGCCTCGGCATCGTTGCGGCGCACGAACAGGATCTTCCGTCCCATCGCCGAGGCCTCCTGGCGGAGGACCCGACCGGTGCGGTCGACCCACAGCCGGGCGCGCGGCTCGCGGTGCGACGAGGGGTCGTCCCGGTAGGAGACGAGGTCGACCGTCACGAGGTGATCGTCCCAGAAAATCGACTCGCTCCCCTCGACCTCCGCGTGGAGGATCTCGATCGGCGACTGGGCGGGGCGGAGCGGACTGTAAACGGGAACAGTCCATTGCTGACCGGTCACGAGGCCGGGGAGCATGGCGTGGGGGGAGAGTTCGTCGCCGAGCATCATCGTCTCGGGAAGGAATCGCTTCGTCTCGTAGACCATCTCGCCGGAGCGGATGACGATCGTCACCTCTCCCTTGTCAACCGTGCCCGTGAGGAGGATCTTGCCGTCGCTGCCGGGGAGATCGATCGCCGAGTTGAAGGAGGTGAGTTGGCCGGCCCGGTCGATCTCCACCCGCCCTGTCGCCTCGAGGGTCAGCACGGCCGAGGCGGGGATCGCTTGTCGGATGAGGAGCCGGGTCCAGGCCGGCAGGATTTGCCCGATCGGCAGATGATCGAAATGGAGAAGGCTCTCGACCCGCATCCCCCCGTCAGCAAGACGCTCTGCCTGGCTGAACGACCAGCCCAGCGGCTTGTCGTCGAGGATCACGCTCCACGCCACCGGCACCACCCGCCCGTCGGCCGAGTAGCGGGCCTGATAGCCCGGCGGGGCGCCGGGGAGGAGTGTGGGGAGGATCTTCGAGGTGAATAGCCAGCCCGTGGTCACCAGCCAGAAGATCACCACAAGGGGGGCGTACCACGGTCGGTTCATCGGCTGCCGCTCGGCAGGGTGAGGAAGAACAGAGTCTGTACTGTAGACGATCGGCGGCCTAGCGGGCGATCGTTCCGGGGCGATGCCGGGCGATCTTGGTGGCAGATGGCGTCAGCGGTAGACTGTTCCCGGGGGCTCGGCGTTTCGTGACACACAAGCGCACGCGTGTGCGGAGGAGATCCCGTGCATTTCTTCCAATCTTGTCCGATCTGCGGCCGGTCGCTTCGCATCCGGGTGACGCTCCTCGGGAAGAGGGTCTTCTGCCGCCATTGCGGCGGAGGCTTCTCGGCCCGCGACGGGGCTTCCACAACTGAGGCAACTGGGGCGATGACGCCCGATGCGAGCCTCTCCAGGGAGGTCGCGGAGCCTTCCCTGGCGGAGCGAGTCGATCATCTCCTCGCCCGGGCCTCGCTCGTCCTCGCTCAATCGGCGGCGGGAGGCTCATGGCCGCCTGACGGGAGTGGGCCTGGGGAATGAGGCAGCGTGGGAGCGGAGCGAATCGTATCGCCCGGTGAGCTTCGAAGTGGGCCGCACGATAGGCCGCAACGGCTCCCAACGGTCAGCCGGGCCTCACCCACGAAAGCCCTCGGGCCAGCCCTGCGTATCGAGGGCCGCGATGGTTGCCAGGGCCCGCCAGTACTCCGGAAACGTCTTGCCCGTGCAACGCGGATCGAGGATCCGCACGCCGGGCACAACGAGGCCGGCGAGCGCCAGGCTCATCGCCATGCGGTGGTCGTCGTAGGTTGCCAGTTCCGCTGACGAGAGTTGGGCGGGGTGGACGGTGAGGCCATCGTGCCGCTCCTCGATCCCGGCGCCCAAGCGGGCGAGCTCACGGCCCAGGTCGCTGATCCGGTCTGTCTCCTTGTCGCGGATGTGGGCGACGTTGCGGATCGTCGTCGGCCCGTCGGCGAACAGGGCCACGACGCCGAGCGTCGGCACGGTGTCGCTGATCGCGTTCATGTCGATGTCGATGCCGTGGGCGGCCCGGCCCGAGACCGTCACGGAATCGTCGGCGGGATCGTTCCCCGACTCGTGCCACTCCAGTGCGCAGCCCATTTTGTGAAGCGCCTCCGCGAAGGCGACATCCCCCTGCATGCTCCGCCGCGACAGCCCCTCGACGGTGACGCTCCCGCCGGTGATTGCCGCGGCGGCGAGGAAGTAGCTCGCGGCCGACGCATCGGGCTCGATGGCGTAGGTCTGTCCGCGATACCGGCCGGGCGGGATCGACCACCGTGTGGGGCCTGCCACATGGCAGGCGGCGCCGAAATCAGCCATCACACGCCGGGTCATTTCCAGGTAGGGGAGCGAGACGAGGCGCCCCTCGAAGTCGATCGTCATCCCCGCCGGGGTGCAGGGGGCGACCATCGCCAGGGCACTGGCGAACTGACTCGAGGTGCCACCGCGGACGGTCGTTGCCCCGCCCGGCATTCCGGCGGAGTGGATCGCCACCGGTGGGCAGCCGCCGGGGCTCTCGGCGCTGGCCTCCACCCCGAGGCTCTGGAGCGCGTCGAGGAGATCGCCGATGGGGCGCTTCCGCATCCGGGCTGTGCCATCGAGCCGGTAGGTGCCGTGCCCCAGGCCACAGACCGCGGCGAGGAAGCGGATCGTCGTGCCGCTGGCGGCGCAGTCGAGCGTCGCGGCGGTGGCAGGGATCTGGCCGCCCGAGCCGTGGACAACGATCCGGCCGGCCGACCAATCGGTGTCGAGGCCGATGCCGAGGGCCCTCAGCCCGTCGACCATCACCCGGGTATCCTGACTGTCGAGGGCGCCTGACAGCGTCGAGGTTCCCTCGGCCAATGCCGCGCAGACAAGGGCCCGATTGGTGATGCTCTTGGAGCCGGGGGGGCGAATCTTCCCCCTCACCGGCGCGCGGCAGACGGGGATCTCCAGGGCTTCGGTCGTCATCCTCGTGGCAGCTTCCTCGGGGGGCGGTTTGGGCGTCAGCTTCAAGCGGGAAAGGACGGCGAGAGATGGACGGGATCGGAAACATTGTAGTCGAAGGCGTGGCGATCGATCCGGGCCCGTGGGACTTCGTAGTGCCACCGGCGATCAGGTTCGGTGCCGGCCGAGTGGCCGAGGTGGGGGAGGCCGCGGCACTCCTCGGGAAGCGCGTCTGGCTCGTGGGGGGACGGCGCAGCCTCGCCAGCGCCCCCCACCGCGATGCTGTCGAGGCGAGCCTCGCCCGGGCCGGCCTGGCCGCCGAGATCGTCGCCGTCACGGCGGGTGAACCGACCGTCGATGACGTTGCCGCCGCTCTCGCGACCCTGCCACCTGGGGACCGCGACGGGGTCGTCGTCGTGGCCGTCGGCGGTGGTTCAGCGATCGATCTGGCCAAGGCACTCGCGGCCCTGGCGACGAATCTCCCCGCCGGGCTCGGCGCTGCCGACTACGACCCGCTCATCGTCGACCGGCTCGAGGGGGTGGGGCGGGGGATTCCGATCGACGTCATGCCGCTGCCGCTGGTCGCCGTGCCGACGACGGCCGGCACCGGCGCCGAGGCGACCCGAAACGCCGTCATCTCCTGCCCAGCCCGGCGCTTCAAGAAGAGCCTCCGCAGCCCGCTGATGGTGCCTCGCGCCGTCGTCGTCGATCCCGACCTGACCGCCGGTTGCGACCGCGCGACGGTGGCGGCCGCCGGCCTCGACTGCATCACCCAACTCATCGAGTCGTTCATCTGCCGTGTCCGCCGGCCGTTGCCCCGGGCGCTCGTGCTCGAGGCACTGCCGCGGGCCGTACGCGCCCTGCCGCGAGTGCTCGCAGATCCGTCCGACGGAGCGGCGCAAAGCGCGATGAGCCATGGAGCGCTCCTCTCGGGGATGGCCCTGACAAACTCCGGCCTCGGCATGGCCCACGGCGTGGCCGCGGCGCTCGGGGTGGAGTGCGGCACGCCGCACGGCGTGGCCTGTGGGCTCCTCCTTCCGGTGGCGCTCGAGGTCAACGCGGCGGTCGCAGCGGCGGACTACGCGCTCCTCGAGCGGGCGATCGACCCGGCGGCCTCCCCCGTCGATGCGATCGCGGCAGCGGCCTTTGTCGCGCGGATCGAGGCGCTTTGTGTCGTGGCGGGCCTGCCCCGCCGATTGTCCGAGGTGGGCTTGAGTCAGGAGCGGATCGGCTGGCTTGCCGAAAACTCCGGAGGCGCGAGCCTCCGCGGCAATCCTGTCGAACTCGATCCGGCGACGCTCGTCGGGATCCTCACCCGGATGTGGTGAAGGAGGACGGCCGCTACTCGTCGGTCGGCTCGGAAGCCTTCGCCCCTTCCTGGAGCACGGGATCATCGAGGAGTCGGAAGAGGGGCTCGGCGTTGATGCCCCCCTTCTCGGCCCGTTCCCAGTGATCCCGGGCCTTGGCGAGATCGGGCTCCGGCTTCGTGGCGTGATAGGCGCCGAGGAAGAGATGGTTGTCCGGACGCTCGTCAAACCAGGTCGTCACGATCGCCATCGCAATGCCGGCCGGGATCTTGTCCCGCGGCGTCGTCTTGTTGCGCCCCTGGAAACGGTAGATGAACTTCTTGTCGTCGATTTCGACGACCCCGACCTTCTTCCCGTTGACGTCGAACTCGTTTCCAGGCCTCACCTCCGCGATCGCCTTCTCGCGGAAGCCGGCAAACTCCCGGGCATATTGGGCGAGCGTCTGCCAATCAGCCACCCGCCGCTTGGCCGGCATGCTCTGCCCTCCTTCGAGAGCCGAGGCGAGGAGGGCATCGGCGGTGTCGAAGTCGCTGGTGCGGATCGCGGAAAGGGCCGACGCGATCGCCGTCTCGATCTCGCTGTCGTCGTCGGTCGCGTCGGCGGAGGCCACTGCTTCGTCAGCAGGCATGTCCGTCTCGTCAGCTTCCGACATGTCAGCGTCTGCCATTGCCTCGTCCGGCGGGGCGTCGCCATCCATGCTGGCCACGGCGGGGGATGGTTCTGAGTCTGCTGGCGTTGTCTCCATCGGCTCTGGGGCCGCTGGCTGCGGCATTGGCTCGGGTGTCGCCGCGGCCACGGAGGTCGTCGAAGGCGTCTTGACGGGGGGCGATGGCCTGGTTGTCGATGTAGGCATCGGTTTCCTCCCCTCCGGGCGGGATGGGGGCGGACTCGACGAGATCCCCGCATCCTCAGGGAGCGGTTTGGATCGGTCTCCGGCATCTCCCTGCGGACCGGCGGCCAGATTCTCGTCGCGGGGGGAGCGGGTTGCCTGACTCCGCGCCGCCTGGCGAAGGCCTTGCTGCCGCGCTTGCCACCAGATGAACCCCACCCCAGCGGCGACGCTTCCCACAATCGCCAGGAGCGACACCCAGATCGCCGCGCTTCCCTGGCGACGGCCCGAGCGGTAATGGCGGACTCGCACCACCGGCGGCGCGAACGCATTCTCCGCCTCGGATTCCGAACCGGCCGGCTCATCAAACACCACCGTCGCCCCGGCCTCGGCATCGGTGGCCGGCTCGCCGTGACGCCGCGGCGGAGGGGGCATCGCGAATCCGCTTCCCTGGGGGGGGCCGGGCGGAGCCTGGCCTTTCCCCACCGCGGCGATCTGCGAAAGCACCTTTTCCCGGGCCTGTTCCACCTGAAGGATGAGCGCTTCCCGAGCGGCATGATGCTGACCGGCGGCCAGGCCCTTGAGGGCCTTGAGCCTCGTCTCGGCCGCCTTGAGGACGACGATCGGATCGGTCTCTCCGGAAGCGATACCGAGAACCCGCCGTGGATCGGCCAAATCAGCGCGGTCGATCCCGAGCCAGGCCCGGCAGGGATCGAATCGGTCAGGTGGGGGATTGGCCACGGTGGGCGTGTCCGGAGGAAACCTTGATTTTAGTCGATGGCCGCCGGCCCTGTCACCCAGGCTCGATGGGAAGGGGGGGAAGGGCTTTCAGACGGCGCCGCGGCGCCGCCAGACGGTGAGATCGGCGACCGAGTGCTGGTGCTTGCGGGCCGTTTCCCGGATCACGAACGGGACGTCGGCGCGGTGGACGAGGTCGAAGCCGCCGTCGAGGGCCCGGCCGATCGCCGCGAAGGTCGTGAGCGCCTCGCCATGCTCGCGCCGCCCGCCGAGCCATTTCGATTTCGGTGTGTATTCCTCGAGCCAGGTGTAGGGGGAGGTGATGACCAGCAGGCCCCCGGGGAGGACGCGGTCGCCGATAGAATCGAGGAACATCCCCGGGTCGTAGAGACGGTCGACGAGATTGCCGGCGAAGACGAGGTCGTAGCCGGTGTAGAGGCTCTTCAGGTTGCAGGCATCCCCCTGCATGAAGGCCACGTGCGTCCGCAACTCTCCGAGGCCGAGCTTCTCCAGCGACACGCTCCTGGCGACGGTCAATTCCCCCTCGGTGGGCACCTCGTAGTGGATCTCGCCCCCCTCCTGAAGCCTCACCCCCGACTGGATGAAGCGGGCGGAGAAGTCGATGGCATCGACATGCTCAAACGCCCGGGCAAACTCCAAGGCCGATCGACCCACCGAGCAGCCGATGTCAAGGCAGCGCCGGCGCCTGTCGGCCGGGAGAAGGGGGATCACCTCCGCCGCGCAGGCGCGGGGAAAGTTCGGCACGCCGAGCGCCTCGGGGCCGTAATGGAAGTCGAGATACTGCGTCACGAGAACGTCGGTCTCGTAGAGCTTCGAGCCCTCCGTCACGGAGTCGTGCCCGGGGGCGTCGATGATCGGCCGGAAGCCGGCGTGCTGGTAGAAGTGGCGACGGAAGGCATACCGCGAGCTGGCGATCGCTTCGTTGCCGGTCGCGATCCAGGAGCCCCCCTTGATGAGATTGTGGCGGCCGTCGAACGTCGGCACCGAGAAGTCGTCGTAGAGCGGATGAACCTCGAAGCCCTTAAAGGGCATGATCGGCGTCCGCGTCCACTGCCAGACATTGCCGATGACGTCGCAGAACTCTCCACGCGAGTCTTGCGAGCCTTGCGGAAACTTCGTCACCGGGCAGCTCGACGCGAACCATTCGAGATTGATGTTGCCGGGCGCCTTCTCCCAGCGCGGCTGATCGGTCTCGATGCCTGCCCGCAGGGCCTGCCAGTGGGCCTCGGTGGGGAGCTGGATGTTGAGCCCGGTCTGCTGCCTCTTCCAGGCGCACCACGCCTGGGCCTCGAGGCAATTGATCTCCACCGGCCAATCGAGCGGCAGGGGGATCTCGTCGAGGAGGTTGCGCTGCCTCCAGGTCTCTCCATCGCGGCGCCAGAAGCGGGGGTGTTTGGCCTTGGTGTACCGCAGCCAGCCCCGCCCTTCCTCCGTCCAGAACGATTCGTCTGCATAGCCCCCGGCCGCGATGAACTCGAGAAACTCGCCGTTGGAGACGAGCTGACGGGCGGCGCTGAAGCCCGACAGCCGGACTTCCTCGGTGCCGTATTCGTTGTCCCAGCCATAGGTGGGATCGTCGTCGCGCTTCCCCAGCATCACCACCTGGGCCGGCACCTCGACCCAAGGGTTTTCCGGCTGCGGGCCCTGCTCCTGGCAGGCGCGCCACAGCCGCTTCTCCCCGGCCGAGAGCTCCGCCTCGCGGCGCAGGTCGGCCAGCGGCATCTGGCGGAGGATTGCCGACGACGTCTCCAGATGGATCCGCTCGTGTTCGATCCCCATCAGGATCACCCACGCCGGCGAATCCTGGCGGATTGGCAGCTCCAGCGGCATCGAACGGATGAAGGCGTCGACGCGGCGGCGGACCTCGCGGCGGTAGGCGCGGACGGCAGCGACGCTCGGCCAATCGTAGTGGGCCGCATTGAGATCGTCCCACGACATCTCGTCGACCCCCACCGCCATCATCGCCTCCATGCGGGGGTCGATGCGCGTCTTGAAGAGCCGGGCGACGTAAAGCTTGTTGACGTAGAACGTCGCCGGATGGGCGAGGTAGAAGATCGGCGGGTGCCGCAGTGGCTCGTGGCGGACGAAAAACGCCGCCTCGTTGCGGATCAGGTCGAAGAGCCGATCGTCGAGTTCGCAGGTGCGGTGGAAGTAGGCGAGGATTTCCTCGCGCTTCGCGGCCACCGGATCAGCCGCCGCCGGATCGGCCGTGAGGAGGACGGTCTTGGTGGGGACAAGGCCGTCAAGCGTGGAGAAGGGAAGCGGATCTTGGGTGTGGGCGGCTTCGTGGGAGGAACCGGCGGACGTGGCCACGGAGCTCATGCGGGCGACCCAGAGGGCGAACGGCTGAAAATCTCCCCAACTCTAGCACCGGCCCGCAGTCCTTCCAGAAACGGGCGCGGGATCGGATTTGCGGCCCCCAAAAGCGCCCCCACGACCGCCCCGCGATGGCAGTTGTCGCCGCCGCAGCGGGCATTGGCGAGGACGCCAGCGGCGAAGTTGTCGTGGTGCCGCCAGGCGAGAACGAGGGCGGCAGGGAAGGCATCGGGGATGTAGCAGGCGGTGGAGAGGCGGGTGCCGACGACGGTGCGATCGGGAAGATCGGCCCAATCGGCAAGCTTGGCCGCCGAAATCCAGTCGGTCGCCTCTTCGAGGATCGCCTCCCGCAGGGGGCCGCCCCGGCAGACCCGGACGAGGATCCGCACGAGGGCATCGGCGGCGGAGAGGACGTCGCGATCTTTGTGGGTCAGGTTCACATGCTCGCGGACTATTTCTCTGAGGTCGGGGTGGCGGTCGCCGAGGGCCGCGACGAGCGCTGCCACTGGCACGAGCCCCCCGATGTGCTCGTCGCGGACGCCGCAGTTGATCGGCTTGCGGCCGTGGGCGAGGTTGGTGAAGAAGTGGCGGTGGTATTCCTCGACGTAGGTGTCGCGGTGGCTCCCCGGGCGGCGCATGAAGGCTATGTATTCCTCGAGCCAGCGCTCGGCGTCCCAGTGGCGGTTGCGCTTCACAAGCGCCGCCAACTCCACCGCGAGTTTGGAGTTGAGGGTGTTCTCCCCCGCCTCCAGGAACTGGTGGTAGTGGATTTCGCGCTTCCCCCAGTACTGCGCCTGGTCGTGGAGGATATCCCCCTCCGGGCCCGCCGGTTCGTAGCGACTCCGCCACAGGATGCTGTCGGGATGGACTCGCTTGGGCGCGGCATAGCCAGAGAGCCCGGGATGATCGCGGTCGAGGGCGGCTCGGTCGTAATACCAATGAACCGGCATCGCCACCGCATCGGCAACGAGCGCCCCGACGAACGCCCGCACGGCCGGATCATCGGCCCAGGCGAAACGGTCGGTGTCGTTCGGGCGATCTTCGTGATGGGGCGTGGGGGAGGTGTCGCGATCGCTCGTGCCGCTTTTGCCAGTCATGGGAGGATCCTCGCGAAGAAGTCACGGACGCGGGGCTCGGGGCAATGTTCGAACATCGTAGACGCCGGGCCGCTGGCGACGACCTTGCCGCCGCCGACAAACGCCACCTCGTCGGCCACCCGGCGGGCAAAGCCCATCTCGTGGGTGACGAGGACGAAGCGAGTGCCAAGGTCTTTGAGCTCGCCGATCATCTCGAGGACTTCGGCAGTCATCTCCGGATCGAGGGCGGAGGTCGGCTCGTCGAGGAACAGCCGCTCCGGCTGGGTGGCGAGGGCGCGAACGATGGCGATCCGCTGCTTCTGCCCACCGGAGAGTTGGGAGGGGCGCTTGTGGGC
>CAMCCR010000058.1 GCA_945873085.1 Candidatus Kuenenia stuttgartensis
GCCTCGGGATCGATCTTCTCGAGCTTCGCAAGCACCTCGGCGGCGTGGGGGTCGGGGCAGGCCTTGAGGTAGTTCACGACCGGCTCGCGGACGAAGAGGTTGTCGGCGTCGGCCTTCTCGAAGAGTTCGCCGAGCCGGTCGACAACCGACCAATCCTCCCAGCGGGCGAGATCGGCAATGACGAGGTCGGCGAGCTTCGGCTCCCCGAGGAGGATCCGCAATGACTGCAGGACCCGCTCCCGTGGCACCACCGTCGATTCCTCGCCGAGGAACCGCAGCGCCATCACGGCTGCGTAGGTTTCGGTGAAGGGGACGTTCCGCCCCTTGCGGTCGAGAAACTGCGTGTCGACCATGTCGAGCCCCTCGGGGCCCTTGAGCGTGACATAGCAGGCAATGAGGGCGTCGAGGCCCGAACGCACCTCGGCGTTGGCCGGATCGGGCTCGGTGTTGGCAAGGATCGCCCCGATGCGATCGGCGTCGGCCTTGGTGCCGCAGACCCCGAGCATCGTGGCGTAGAGACGACGCCGGTTGGCGGGCACCTTCGGATTCTCGATCCAGGCGAGCAGTTGCGTCGGGTCCATCCGGCTCTCGAGGCCGCGGACATCGTCGTAGGGGGCAACCGCAAACTCGTCATAGGCGTCGCGCGCCAGGGTGTCGTCGGCATCCTCGAGATACTTCTGGAAGAACGCCAGTCGGTCGGCCCCCTTGGCCGGGAGGTCGGCGAGTTTCTTGAGGTAGTCGATCCCGCGCTCGCTGACCGGGATCGGGCTCGACCAGACGAGCTTCGGGGGCTCGACAGCCATGAGGAGATAGGTCGTGCCGGCGGGCTTGACCTCGAGCATGATCGTCTCGATCTGGCGGACGCCATCGACATCGAGCAATTCCGCCCCCTCGAGCAGATCGCCCCCCTTGAGCGCTTCGACGACGACGAACCGCCCCTTGGGGAGCGGGCCGTCAGACCGGGGCGACAGCGACGCGGAGGTCGGGGGCTCGACGAGCCGGGCGATCACGGCCACCTGGCTCTGGGCGATCTCCTGCGAGAACGTCAGCGACACGGCCGAACAGAACGGGCACGCCGACGCTGCCGGCATCCTGCCGGCCAAGAGCACGGCCAAGAGCACGGCAAGGAGAGCGACCACGAGGCGGGAAAGACGCGCGGAGCGAGGGTTGGGTTTCATGGGCTGATTTTAGCAGGCTCACGAACGCCGGGGGAAATCCGCTTCTCCGTCGCCGTCCCCTTTTTCACCCGCTCCCGCCCGAGGGGACCGGCAGGGCTCAGCCGGGGCCCTGCAGCCACCGGGAGACATCGGTGCGGTAGGCGGCCAGCGCCGGGAGCAGCGCCGCGAGGATCGCCAGGAGGACGAGGAACGGGACGAGGAGGGCCTCGGCCTCGGGCGCCGACGAGAAAAACCCTGCCCTCACCCCCGCACTGGCGGCGATCCAAGGCCCGATCGCCGCCACGATTGCATGCCCGAGCACCCAGCCGACCAGCCCCCCTCCGACCGCGAGGAGCACCGCCTCGATGAGGACCGTCGCCAGGACATAACCGCGGCGTGCCCCCAGGGCGCGCATGATCGCCACATCGCGGCTCCGCTCGAGCGACGAGCCGACCATGCTGATGAGGATGCCGAGCGCCGACACGAGCACGACCAGCGCCGTCACCATGAGGAGGACGAGCTCGAGGGGACGGACGAAGAGATCGAGAAGCTGACGAATCTCTGCCACCGGGAGCGCCGCTTGGGCGTCACGCCCCTCGTTGATCGCCGTCCTCAGGCCCATCGCCGTCAGTTCCGGTGGCAGCCCCGGCAGCGATGCGGTCTCGAGGAGGATCGCCGTCACTTCCCGCTGGCTTGCCGGGAGCGGCGCCGGCCCCTGCGGCGCCTGGCCATCTGCGGTCGCGGCCGTTGCCACCTCCGGCTCGACCCCGTCCGGCAACGGCTTGGCATGGCCATCCTGGAGGTAGAAACCCTCCATGTTGACAAACACACCGCGGTCGATCGGCGTCCAGGTGCGCTCGAGGATCCCGACGACGTGAAACGGGTCGTGCACCTTGCCGTCATCGGCGCCGTGGGTGGGGGCGAACGGATCTCCGACTTTGAGGCCGAGGCTGTCGGCGACACTCGCGCCGATCACGCCGGCGAAGAAGTCGTCGTCGCGGAGATTCTCCCCCGATGCGAACCGAAACGGCTCGCCGTCGCCGCGCGTGAGCCGGCCGAAGAAGTCGGAATTCGTGCCGACGACCCGGAAGCTGCGGTAGTAGTCCCCCATGCAGGTCGGCACGGCAACGCCGGTGCTCGCGGCATACTTCCCGTCGATTCCATCAGCGCGGCGCGATGCGGGGAGGAACTCCTCATAGAAGTCCCAGCCGACGTTCTCGATCGGCTTGCTGATCAAGTAGACGGTGTTGAGGACGAGCTGGAGGGGGCTCCCCTTCGCCCCCACGATCATGTTGTAGCCAAGCCCCGCCCCCGACTCGAAGGACTGCTGGACGATTCTCCCGGTGACGAGCGTTGCCACGACCAATGCCACACCGAGCGCCAGCGACACCGCCGTCAGGGCGCTGGTGAGGGGGCGCTGGCGGATGTTGCGCCAGGCGATGCCGAGGAGGTTCATGGGGAGTGACCAGCGGGGAGGGACGGTCAGCGCCTGTGGACGGCGGCGGCGCGGTTGAAGTCCTCGAGACGGAGCCGGCGGGGGAATTGGGCCGACACCTCCGGGGCATGCGTAACGACGACGAGCGCCACGCCGTGGTCGGTGCAGGTCGTGCGGAGGAGATCGATCACCTGCTGCTGGTGGGCGGCATCGATGCTGGCGGTCGGCTCATCGGCGAGGACAACCCGCGGCCGGTTGGCCAGGGCCCGGGCCACGGCCACACGCTGCTGTTGGCCGGTGGAGAGCTCCGCGGGGCGATGGTGGAGTCGGTGGCCGAGGTCGACCGCGCCGAGGAGCTCCATGGCCCGCGACCGGTCGGGACGCCCGGACCCGAAGGCCATCGCCACGAGGACATTCTCCAGGGCGGTGAACCCGGGGAGGAGGTTGAACGACTGGAACACCATCCCGAGCTTGTCGGCCCGCACCCGGTCGCGGCGGGCCTCGTCGAGACGGGCCAGATCGATGCCATCGATGACCACCCTTCCGGTATCGGGGCGGGTGATCCCGGAGATGACGTTGAGAAGCGTCGACTTTCCCGACCCGCTCTGCCCCTCGAGGGCGAGGTGCTCGCCAGGGGCGACGGCAAAGGCCTCGATGTCGAGGACATCGACCCGGCCCCCCCCCGGCATCGCGAACGACTTCCGCACCTTCTCGAGCTGGATGACGGGGGTCGACATGGCATCTCGGCGAACGGCGGACGGGGCCACGGGGAACGCCCCGCAGTATTCCCGATCGCCACGCGGCGGGAAAGAGCGGGAATCTCTCCGTCCGGGGGGGCGGCGACGCCCCGGCGGAAAGGGCGCGTGGCGGGACAGCCCACGGGTTGTTTGAGCGGCCCCGGCGGGCGGGTGTATATTTGCTCGCGCGTCCACCGCGGCCACCAATCCTGCAATCGTCGCAGGAGGCCGTTCCCACCCCCGGCGCCCCGCCCTCCCCGGCGCCCCGCCCCAGGAGTCTGCCAGTGTCCATCCGCGTCGGCATCAACGGTTTCGGCCGCATCGGTCGCCTCACCTACCGGGCCATCTACGAGAAGTTCGGCCTCGACGGCGACGTGCAGGTCGTCGCCCTCAACGACCTCACCGACGCCAAGACGAACGCCCACCTCCTCGAGTTCGACTCCAACTACGGTCCGTTCAAGGGGCACGTCGCCTACGAGGGGAACGACCTCGTCGTCGACGGCCGGAAGATCAAGGTCTTCGCCGAGAAGGATCCCGGCGCGATCGACTGGTCGAGCCAGGGGGTTCAGGTGGTCGTCGAGAGCACCGGCTTCTTCACCGACGCCACCAAGGCGGTCGCCCACAAGCGTGGGAGCGTGAAGAAGGTCGTGATCTCGGCCCCGGCCAAGAACGAGGATCTGACGATCGTCCTCGGCGTCAACAACGAGATGTACGACCCCTCCAAGCACCATGTCATCTCCAACGCCTCCTGCACGACCAACGGCCTCGCCCCGGTCGCCAAGGTGCTCCACGAGACCTACGGCATCGACCGCGGCCTGCTGACGACGGTCCACGCCTATACCAACTCCCAGAAGACGGTCGACACGGCCGCCAAGGATCTCCGCGATGCCCGGGCCGCGGCCCTCAACATCGTCCCGTCGAGCACCGGTGCGGCACGGGCCGTCGGTCTCGTCATCCCGGCCCTCCAGGGGAAGTTCACCGGCATGGCGTTCCGCGTGCCGACGCCGACGGTGAGCGTCGTCGACTTCACGGCGATCCTCAACAAGGAAGCCTCGCCGGCTGACATCAACGCAGTGATGAAGAAGGCGGCCGAGGGCCCCCTCAAGGGAATCCTTCGCTACACCGACAAGGAACTGGTCTCCACCGACCTCAAGGGGGATCCGCACAGCTCGATCTTCTCGGCCGTCGACACGATCGGCCTGGGCAACTTCGTCAAGGTCGTCAGCTGGTACGACAACGAGTGGGGCTATTCCAACCGTGTCGCCGACCTCCTCAACTTCCTCGAGGATCGCGGCCTCTGATTTGGCCCGACGGGCGAAGCAAAATCCCAGGCGGGGCGTCGCACGGCGGCGCCCCGCTTTTTTCATGGCTTCACGCCTCCCCGGAGGCACGATGCTGCGGACGAAGCCGGGGGGAGGTCAGTCGGCAGGGAGCGCTCGAATCGCGCCGGAAGACTGCACCGACACCGGCACGCCAACCCGGTGGACGCTGCCGTCGAACGTCGTCATCACGACATGCACATGGACGGTCGACGACTGGGGCGGAGGCCCGGGCCAGCGGAGGAGAAAGTGGAGCCCGCGGGCCCGTGACGTGCGGCGGAAATGCCCCTGGGCCTCGGCCTCGGGGATGTCCCAGCGGGCGATGCAGCCCCCTTCGCCGGGGTCGGTCGGCTCCGCCGGCACCAGTCCTCCGCCCGGCGGCACGGCGGGATCATTGACGAACAGAACGATGTCCCCGGCAGCGGTCACGAGGCGCTCGTCGGCATCGCGGGGCTCGACGACGATCGCCAGCCCCTCGGCCACCCCATCGCCATCGGCATCGAAGCACTCCGTCCGCGCGGGGTTGACGACAAGATGGCTGATCCGCGCCTCGCCGGCGAGACTCTCCTCGAACGACAGCCTTCGCACGGCGGGCGCCATTCCTGCGCTGGGGAGCGGGGGGACACCGTCGAGCTTCGGCGGCACCATTCCCCCCGGCGGGACGGACGGCGATGCCGGCGGCGGCGTGAGGGGAGGGGGAAGCGTCGGGGTCGATGATGGGGCGCTACCGGGCCCGAAGCGGAGGCCCCTCGGCGCGGCACTGGAGCCCCCGGGCGCCGTCAGCCCCGGCACCGACACGTTGGGCAGCGGAGGAGGGGGCACGAACGTCGGCGCCGAAGACGCTCGGGCCGGGCCTGACGATCCGTCGCCGATGCCCAGCTGCCTCCGCAGGCTTTCGTTCTCTCCTGCCGTCCGCTCCAGGCGGGCACCCCTCGACTGGAGCTGGTCCTGGAGGTGGTAGATCTGGTCTTCCTGCATCCGCAGCTCCCGTTCGAGGAGTTGCTGGTTGAGGTCGGTCTTGCAGCCAGCGAGCGCCAGAAGGGCGCCGGCCCACACGGCAGCAGGGCACGCCGCTCCTCGGCGGGGTGCGCGGATCGGTCGCGCCCCTCGAGGGGCCCGGGTGCTCCCAGTGGACCTGTGCATGATGCGCCTCCTGCGCCTCAGGCGGTCTGTGCTACGACGATCCCCCGGTCCTCCGGACCGGTCACGCCCGCCGTCAGGTGACGCTCTTGACCGTCGGCATCCTGTCGATCACCTCGTCGATGAGTCCGTATTCGCGGGCCCTCTCGGCGGCCATGAAGTTGTCACGGTCGGTGTGCTTCTCGATTTCGTCGAGCGGCTGGCCGGTGTGCTTTTGGAGAATCATGTTGAGCCGCTGCTTGATGTAGCGGAACTCCTTGGCGTGGATCATGATCTCCTCCGCCGTCCCCTCCATGCCGGCCAACGGCTGGTGGATCATGATTCGGGAGTTCGGCAGGGCACGCCGCTTCCCCTTGGCGCCCGCCGTGAGGAGCACCGCCCCCATCGAGGCACACTGACCGATGCAGTAGGTGGCGACGTCGCAGGTCACAAACTGCATCGTGTCATAGATCGCCAACCCGGCCGTAACGCTGCCGCCCGGGCTGTTGATGTAGAGGTGGATGTCGGACTTCGGGTCGTCGGATTGCAGAAAGAGCAACTGCGCGACGATCGCGTTGGCAACCTCGTCGTTGACCTGACTGCCGAGGAAGATGATCCGGTCCTTGAGCAGGCGACTGTAAATGTCCATCGCCCGCTCTTCGCGGCCGCTCTTCTCGATGACGTAAGGGATGAGAGGCATCGGTCAGTCCTTCTCCTTGTCGTCGCCGGTCACTGGGGGCTTGGTGAGGATCTCGTCGACAAGACCGTACTCTTTCGCCTCAACGGCAGAGAGATAGCGGTCCCGGTCGGTGTCCTTGGCGATCCGCTCGAGCGGTTGCCCGGTGTGATCCGCCAAAATCTCGTTGAGGACGGAGCGAGTCTTGATGATCTCGTCGGCCTGGATCTCGATGTCGCTCACCTGGCCGCCGACCTGGCCGTAGGGCTGGTGGATCATCACTTTGGCATGCGGCAGGGCGAAACGCTTTCCCTTGGCGCCACCGGCGAGCAGCACGGCCCCGCCACTGGCGGCGATCCCCACGCAGTAGGTTGCCACGGGGCAGGAAAGGATCTGCATCGTGTCGTAGATCGCCATCGTCGCCGTGACGCTGCCGCCGGGCGAGTTGATGTAGAAGTGGATGTCCTTGCGCCGGTTGTCGCTCTGGAGGTAGAGCAGCTTCATGACCAGCTCGTTGGCGTTGCCGTCGTAGATCTCCCCCTGGAGGAGGATGATCCGATTCTCGAGAAGCAGGTCGCCGAGCGTCATCTGCCTCTGCCGCTGGTAGTCGCGGGAGGCGCTGGACGAGCGCGGATCGAAGGAACGGTCGTGCATGGTGGGGGCCCGGGAGGGGACGCTGGACGAACGAAGGAGGACCGGGAGCGTGGGAAGCCGGGGCTTAGCGCCGCGGGGCACGCACCGCAGTGGCCTCGGCATGATTGGCGGTCGGGATCGCGTCATCCCCCACAACCTCACCGCAGACCGCATGGTCGACGGCGTCAGCGTCGGGCTTGGGGAACTCGAAGGGGATGTCGGCGAACGTGGCGCTGGTCGTGATCAGGTCGAGGGTCTTGCGCTCGATGATCTGGTTGCGAAGGACGTCCATCAGGCCGCGCTTCTCGAGGCTGGCACGCACCCGACGAGGCGACTCGCCCGACTGCGCGGCGATCGCGCGGATCTCCTCGTCATAGTCGGCTCCCGTCTCCGCGATCGATTCCTCCTCGGCGATCCGCTCGAGGATGAAGTGCTCCTTGAGGGCCTTGGCGGTGCTCGCCATCACCGACTGCCGCAGTTGGTTGACATGGCGGCGGATCGAATCGTCATCGAAGCCGCTGCGGCGCAGCTCGAGGATCGCCCGCTCCAGCTCACGCTGGCTCTGTCGGCGGAGGAGATCGGGGGGGAGATCCCAGTTCGCCGAGGCGGTCAGGGCACTGGCGACCTGCTTGCGGACCTCACGGCGCTGATGCCAGGCAAGCTGCCCGTCGAGCTGCCCACGGATGGCGGCACGGAGGGCGTCGCCATCAGCGAACGGCCCGAGTTCGCCAAGAACCTCCTCGTTGAGCTCCGGCAGTTCGAGCTTCTTCACCTCGACCACGGTCAGCTCCATGGTGACTTCCTTGCCGCGGAGCGCCTCGACGGCAGCTTCGCTCGAGATGGTCACCGGCGCCGTCACCGGCTTGCCCGGCTTGGCCTTGGTAACGAGCGTGGCGAATCCCGGCAGCTCGGCATCCGCCAGCGAGAGCTTCTCGCGGACGACGATCTCGACCTCGTTGGTCTCGGAAAGAACGGTGTCGCCGTCGAGGAAACGGAGGTTGGCCACGACGAGATCCCCCTCGACGGGAGCCCCGTCGTGGGGCACGAGCCGACTGCGGTCGCGGAGGACGTTGGCGAGGGCGTCGTCGACATCCTTCTCGGAGATCTCACGAGTCGGCCGCTTGATCGAGAGCCCCTTCCACTGGGGCATCTCAAACTCAGGGCGGACCTCGATCGAAAACTCGAACGTCATCGGCCCATCTTCGGGGAGGACGATCGCACCGACGTCGAGTTCGGGCTCGCTGATCGGCGACAGCTTCTCCGTCTCCGAAACCTGCGTCATGGCGTCGGCGAGGAGCTTCGAGCGGATCTGCTCCGAAAGCTCCGTCTTGAAGCGGCTCCCGACGAGCGCCTTCGGGGCCCTACCGGGACGGAATCCGGGGAGATGAGCCGTCGGCACCATCTCGCCGATGCACTCGGCGTAGTAGCGGGCGATGTCTTCGCGCGGAATCGAGACGCGCACCTTGCGCTGGCAGGTCGACACTTTGTCGATGGCGACGTCGAGCTTCAGCGGGGGCCGCTCTCCCGGGAGGGGGGCGGCGGACGTGGCGGAATCGAGCGCGGCGGTATCAGACATGGACGCTTCCGGGACGGAGAGGGCGAGGAGGAGATCGGGACTGCAAGCGGGGAATCGGGACGGCAAACTGACGAGGAGCGACAGAGCGAACGACGGGAATCGTACGGCAGCCGTCCACGAAAGGCGAGGCAGACCTAGCCCTCCCCGCGGTTGATCGGCCGCCAGCTGGCGATCCTGCCCACATCTGAAAGCAGGGCGGGGAGCGTGAGCTAGTCGGGAGCGGCAACAGCCCCCCGAAGGGAGCCAAGCCCCCCTGGAAGGTTGCCCTTCCGCGGACGGTTCAAACGGACCGGAAAGGGCAACAAGAGCGGGTGATGGGATTCGAACCCACGACAACCACGTTGGCAACGTGGTGCTCTACCAACTGAGCTACACCCGCACTGCAACAGACCAAACACCACTGCAGGGAAAACCGCGACTGGAAACCGGCCCACCGGAAACCGGTGGAGAACGATCTCAAATCGACGGGCATTCTACCGCGCCGGGAGGCCCGGATCACGACCGAATCAGGAAATCGACAAAAACCCTGCGGTTTTTCGGTTTCCGGCCGGCCCGGAATCGACGCTTCCTCGACGGGCTCCCCGCCTAGAACCGACGGATTCTAGGAAGGCCCAGGGGTGGCCGCAAGGTCAGCCCCCGAGGAGATGGGCATTTCGGGAAGAGGAGGAAAGAAGAACATACATTTGCCTACAATCAGCCTTTCTTCCCGGCTTCGGCAGAAGGAAAAGGGGCCGAGGGGGGAGTTCTTTTGGGGTGGGGGGGAAGATGATCGTCCGCTTCGTGGTTGTCGAGCCGGAATCGAAGAAGGGGAGCCACACGGTCCGCCTGCCGCTGCTGGTGGGAAGGACCCGGGAGGCAAAATTTCGCATTCAGCACGAGCGAGTCAGCCGCCGACACTGCCAGTTCACCGTCGAGGATGGAGTCGTGTTCGTCCGCGACCTGGGCTCGACCAACGGCACCCACCTAGAGGGGACGGTGGTTCCGGTCGACCATCCGCTCCGCGTCCCCCCCGGGGCTCTGATACGGGTCGGGAGCATCGGTTTCCTCGTGGAATACGATCGCTTCGCCGAGACGCCGACCGTGGAACTCCGGGTCAACGATCTGGCCGCCGCCGAAACGCTCGGGCCCGGAGGCGACGACCGCTCCGAGATCGACATCCGTTTCGAGGACGACGCCCCGCAAGCATCCATCGAGGCCGCGCCGGTCGATTCCGCCGGCTCCGCCGCGCCATCCCACGGGCTCCCTTCGTCGGACGCCAAGAAGGACGACGACGAGGGGGATGAACTCCGCCGGCTCCTCGAGGGCCTCCGTTGAAACTCGGCCCCGTAGTCCCCGCTGCCGAGGGCTCAGCGCACCGATGGCTCAGCACACCGGGGGCTACGGCGTCGCGGCAGGGCGCCGCCCCTTTCCTTTGGCCGGCGGGGGCATGAGGGGATTCGTGAGCGTCACCTTGATCGACGAGGCAATGAGTTGCCCCTTTTGGAGATATTCACCCTCGAGCTCGACCTCGTCACCAACCCCCGCGACGGCGAGGCTTGCCGTTGCGACTTCGAGTTCGGCATCGGCGGCGACCGGGATCTCGAAGCGATCGCGACCGACCTGAACGGTGATCTCGTCGCCGTCGACCGACTTGATAAACCCGCTCACGAGGTAGGTTCCGGCCGGCCGCTTCCCAGGCGAACGCTTCGCCTTCGGGTCGGCGATCCCCGAGGCGTTCCCCACGACACCGGGCGTGCCACCGCCCGGAAAAATCACCTTTGCGATCGGCTGCGTCACCTTGCCGAAGTCATCGAGATCGACGGAGCACTCGACAAACTGCTTCGGCATGAGCATCTCCCGCGCGGCGGTACCGTTGACCTCAACGGTGGCGCCGGGAGCGGCAGCCACGATCCACAGGTCTCCCGTGTTCTTGAGCCGGACCTGGAGCCGGCCCGGGGCGATCGCCATCAACGTTCCGACCCGATCGGCCTGATCGAGCCGCTGCGGCCCGGCCGGTTGGGCGAGCGCCGGCCCCGCGCAGAACACCATCCCCACGAAGGCGCAAAGGATCGTCCGCCAGCCGGCGCAAGGGGCCATCCGCCAGCCGGCAGCCATCCCTCTGAAGCCACCCGACGCACGGCACAGCGTGCCCGATCGAGGAAAGCCGGAACCAGAACCGCCAGAAAATCCGCCGCGACCGTCCATTTGGTGATTGCTCCCCTGCCAGACCACACTGGACTCCCCGCAACCACTATACCGCTCGACTGCAGCTGCCGACCATCGATTCTACCGGTCCTTCCACCTCACCCCAGCCCATCCGCACACCATGTCCAACGCCACCCGCCGTGTCACCATCCTCGACCTTGCGGCCGCGAAGCGGGACCACCGGCCCCTCTCCATGATCACCGCCTACGATTGGCCGACCGCCAAGCTCGTCGATGGCGCCGGCGTCGACTGCATTCTCGTTGGCGACAGTGTGGCGATGGTCGTGGCCGGCCGCGATTCGACGATCCCAGCCACCCTCGATCAGATGATCTACCACGGCGAGATCGTGGTCAGAGCCAGTGCCCATGCGTTGGTCGTCGTCGACCTCCCCTTCCCTTACCAGCATCTCGGCGTCCGCTCGGCCGTCGAGGCCTGCGCCCGGATTCTCAAAGAGACCGGCTGCCAAGGGGTGAAGCTCGAGGGAACGGCCGGACAGGCTGACGTCATCGCCGGCATCGCTGCCGCCGGCATCCCCGTGATGGGGCATGTCGGATTGCGGCCGCAGGCCGTCCACCAGCTTGGCGGCTACCGGATGCAGCGGGACGGCGAACGGCTCATGGCCGACGCCCGCGCCGCGGCCGATGCCGGGGCCTTCGCCGTCGTCCTCGAGTGCGTTCCGCAGGAGATCGCGATGACGATCTCAGCCGCCCTCGAGATCCCCACGTTCGGGATCGGCGCCGGGCCGCAGTGCGACGGCCAGGTGCTCGTGTTTCACGATCTCGTCGGGCTGTCGATGGAGCGGGTGCCGAAGTTCGTCCGCAGCTACGCCGACACCAAGACGACGATCGCCGAGGCGCTGGGCCGCTGGCGACGCGACGTCGAAGCCCACGACTTCCCCGGCCCCGCCGAGACGCGTGGCTGACACATCCCCCCGACCGGGCCGCCACATCCAGCGGCGCGCGAATTGTCCACGGGCCGCTACGGCAGGACGACCTCGTCGGAGATCACCACCGGACGGCTCGTGCTCACCGCCGACACCGGCGTGGGAAGGCCGGCGCTCGGCACCGGGCCGGGCGCTCCGCCGGGCCCTGACGGCAGGATCGGCGCTCCAGCGCCCCCCGGCAACATCGTGCCCCCCTGATGAATGGTCGAACTCCCGGGGACGATCGTCGTGCCAGCGGGGAGGCCTCCCTCGATCATGCCGCCCTGCACCCCACCCTGGCAGGAATTGCAGTTCTCGCCTCCCATCGACACCACCTCGCCACCGTTCCCGGCACACGGGGCGGCCTGAGCACAGTTGCCCCCCTGGCCACAGACGCGGGGCGCGGCAGGGGCCGCAGCGGCCTGCGCCATTGCACCGGGGGGAACGAATCCAGGAGGGAGGTGGCCGAAGCACTTTTCGTACTTCCACACCTCCAAGCTGATGTACCTCTCGTTGAGGGACTTGCAGCCCGTCGACGAGAGGGCGATCGCCATCGCACCAAACCCCAGCAACCGGGGCATCCATTCCTGCACGCGCATCGACAGGCCTCCTGGCGGGTTGCCGCGACGCGTTGTCGCGCGGCGGCCGCTCCGCGATGCCTTGCATCTCGGAACCAGGCAACCCTACCCCACGGGGTGGGCGCGGCAAGGAAATCGCGCGGCAGAGTTTGGGCCTGTTCCCGGGCGGGAACGGCAACCCTGCGGATCATGCGGCCGATGCGCTGCAGGACGTCTCGACGCCCGTCCCGACTCAGGCCGAAAGATCACCGGCCCACGGCCACGAAGCCCCCGTAGAGGCGATCCCCCGAAAAAATGATCCCCCGAGAAAATTGATCCCCCGAGCAAAATAATCAAAGAGGGGACCGGAGCGGGGCACCATCGCACAGACGTCGATCCCGGCCGGTGGCCCGGAATCGGCACCCCAGATACGGCAGATCAGCGACGACACCCGACGACGGAAACCCGTCGTTAACCCTTACGGTGGCGGATACGGGCCCGCATGCGGCGCTTCTTCTGACCAAGTTTGCGCCGGCCCTTGCCCGTCTTCTTGACACCCATGCTCTTCTCCAGGCTGATCTGACCGGGAGGAACTTCCCGGGCCCACCGTTGTAGAATGACGTCCCGACCCCATGCAAGCGGACCTGGATCTCCGGCAGATAGGACGATTTCCCGCCCTCGGCTGCCCGCTTCCGCCCCCCGGACATCCCGGCCCCCACCCCTCCAGACCAGCCTTCCTGACCGGCTCCACCCCGCGACGGACTCCCATGATCGTCCTCTTCCCCACGTACGCCCGTCGGATCGCCGGAGGCACCCGGTGGCGTGCCACCGTGGCGGGAATGGTGATCCGACCGCTCCCGGCGACGAGCAGGCGCCGCGTTCTGGCGATGGCGGTCTTCCGGCGGCTCTTCGACCTCGACGAGGAGCAGTTGCGGCAGGAGGTCTTCCGACGCCGCTCCGACGCCTTTCTCTTCCGGCGGATCACCGGTGCGGCCGTCGCGGTATCGATCGGGGGAAAGGTCATCGAGGCCGGGCCGACCGACCGGGTGGGCCACTTCCATCTCGAGATCGACCTCGACGATACGACTGACCCCCTCGCCGCGCCGCGGACCATTGCCTACGACGCCTGGGCGACCGAGCCGGCCGGCGACGACGGCGGGGAGACGGTGTCACGCGGGACAGGGCGGGTGCATCTGGTCGACGATGAGGGGCTCTCGGTGATCTCCGACATCGACGACACGGTGAAGGTGACCGCCGTCGGCAATCGCCGCGAGCTCCTCGCCAACACGCTCCTGCGCGAGTTCCGCGCCGTCCCCGGCATGCCGGAGATCTACCGCGGCTGGGAAGCCGACGGGGCGGCGTTTCACTATGTCTCGGCGAGCCCCTGGCAACTCGCCTCCTGCCTTGATGGCTTCTTCACCGAATGCGGCCTGCCGTCGGGCTCGATGCACCTCAAGCTCTTCCGCCTCAAAGACTCGACGCCACTCGGGAGATTTCCCTCCCGGAAGAAATCGAAGCGGCGCGTGATCGAGCAGATCATGGCCGACTTCCCCCGCCGTCGCTTCCTCCTCATCGGCGACTCCGGCGAGCGCGACCCCGACGTCTACACGGCGGTGGCCCGGCGCAAGCCGGCGCAGGTGGCCGGGGTCGTGATCCGCCGGGTCGATGGCCATGGGAGGCCCGCCTGGAAGCTCGACCGCCGTCTCGATCGCCTTGCCCGCCGGCTCCCCCGCGGGCTCTTCCAGGTGTTTGACGAGCCCGACTCGATCCGCGATCTGGGCCCCGGCCGGGCCCCGGCCTGAGTGGATCTGGAGCGGCCCAACTGCAACCGCTCAGTCGCCGTCGACTTCCGGGGCGTCGTCCCCCTTCTCGTCCGGCCCGCGCCGGCTGGGACGGCGGGCATCGTGGCGGCGGAAGACGGCCACGACATCCTCGATCGGCACGACGTAAAGCAGGTTGTCCTGCTCGAAGTCGACAGGGATCGAGTTCTTGGGGTGGAAGAGGACCTTGTCGTACTTCTCGATCGGGAAGTCGGCGTCGCGTTCCACCTGGAGGCTGACCTCGACGACGCGCCCCGTGATCGTGGGGATCTCCGCCTGGTCGGGGAGAACGATCCCCCCGCGCGTCTTGTGGCGGCTCTCGTCCTTGCGGATCAGCACCCGCATCCCCAGCGGCTCGACAAAATCATCCACGCTCACCTCCGCCCCCGATGGCCGTCGGGGCTCCTCGATCGAGGGCCCTCAGACACCCCAACCGACGGGCGGGGAATGCCGTGATCGATGTTGTACGTCCCTCTCCGGCAGCAAGCCACTCCCGGGCCGATCGCCCGCCCGCGAGCCGCCAACGATTCACGGGCTCCCAGATTCACGGGCTCCCAGGCTCACGGGCTCTCGAAGGCGTTTTCGAAGTGCTCGACGATCGGGGGCTCCCCGTCAGCCCCGAAAATCACCGTGACCACGTCGATCCGCACCTGGCAATCCTGGAGGCGGTGCCGACGGATGTAGGCATTGGCGAGTTCCGCGATCCGCCGCTGCTTCACCGGCCCGACCGTCTCAGCCGGGTGGCCGTGGCGTGTGTCGGAGCGACTGCGGACCTCGACGAACACGACCGTGCGTCCGTCGAGGGCGACGATGTCGATGTCCCCTCTCAGCACCCGCTCGCGGCGAGCGATGATTCGGTAGCCGAGGCTCTGGAGGTGCTTGGCGGCAAGATCCTCCCCAGCCCGACCGAGCGCATCGCGGTCGTCGGGTCCGTCAGGGCGAAGCTTGGGGTCGCGCCGGTCCATGGGCCCCTCTCCCCACCGGTTTGCGCACAGGCGCGCCGCCGATGACCAGGGTCTTCGCGGGATTCAGAGGAGCGGGGGTGCCTGAGGCGGGTCAGGCCTTCGCGGCCTTCTTCGCAGCCGCCCTCGCAGCGGCCTTCTTCGCGGCGCCGGCCGCCAGTGCGACCTCGTCGCGCTTCTCGCGGAGACGCACAGCCTTGCCGACACGGTCACGGAGGTAGTAGAGCTTGGCACGGCGCGAGACGCCCGACCGCTTCACATCGACCTTGGCGATCTTCGGTGAGTGAAGAGGAAACTTCCGCTCCACCCCTTCGCCGCCGACGATCCGCCGGACGGTGAACATCTCCCGGCTGCCGGTGCCGCTGCGGGCAATGACGACGCCGTTGAAGATCTGAACCCGCTCCTTCTCGCCTTCGAGAATGCGGGTGTGGACATCGACGGTGTCGCCGATGGCAAACTGCGGGACTTCCGACTTGAGGCTCGAGGCCTCGACGAGGGAGAGGGTCTTCTGGCTCACGGCACGCTCCTTGGTGTGGTTTCGATGGCCCGGGCTGTCAGCTCCGGTGCCTTCTTGGTCGGGACTGGGGATTGGTTCATGGATGGCTCGCCGGGGCGGTCCGACGGGCCGGCGTCACGGCGGCGGGTGGCGACGATCGCCTGCTCCTGCCGCCACTTCGCGATCTTGCCGTGGTCCCCCGACAGTAACACGTCGGGAACACCCATGCCGCGAAACTCGCGCGGGCGGGTGTATTGGGGCCCCTCGACGAGCCGGCCGGGGTTGGAAAAGGAATCCTGACGGGCGCTCTCCTCGTCGCCGAGCACGCCGGGAACGAGGCGGCAGACGGCATCCACGACGACCATCGCCGCCACTTCCCCTCCGGAGAGGACGAAGTCGCCGATGGAGAGCTCTTCGGCCCCCAGAGCCGTGCGGACGCGGGCGTCGAAGCCCTCGTACCGGCCACAGACGAGGACGATCCGCTCCCGACGGGAGAGCTCCTCGACCACTTCCTGGGTAAGCCGCCGCCCCCCGGGGGTAAGCAGGATCACCGGGGATGCAGCCTGCACACCGACATCGGCACCCACTGCAGCCTGGAGACCATCAGCGACGACATGCTCGGCACAGGCGACCACGGGGCCGGGCATGAGGAGCATCCCCGGGCCACCCCCGAAGGGGCGGTCATCAACCTGCCGGTGGACCCCCTCGGCGAAATCGCGGATGTTCGTCACCCGGATATCGAGCAGTCCAGAGGCGCGGGCGGCCCCGAGCAGACTTCCGTCGAGGAAGCCGGTGAACATCTCGGGAAAAAGGGTGAGGATATCGATGCGCATGAAAAAGACTCGTGCCCGCGTGACGGCACCACCGGGAGGGCACCCGGAATGGACCGCCCGCGAAACGGAACCGCCACGCCCTTCATCGGCCCCCGTAGCCCCGAAAGTGGAGGCTCTGAAGGGAGACCCTGAACGCG
>CAMCCR010000059.1 GCA_945873085.1 Candidatus Kuenenia stuttgartensis
CTCCAGCGACCGGTCGCGGTCGAGGTAGTCGCGGCCCAGGAACTCGCCGACGGTGATCCGCGCCCCAGGGGAGACGTTGTAGGGGAGCGAATCGGTCGTGAAGGTTCCCTGCTTCGACCTGAGGATCAGGTATCTCTCGAGCGGCGTCAGGGTGAGGAGCTCGGAGTCGTAGCCGATCACCTTGCGGTAGTTGCGGCCGCGGTTGAGGAACACGAGCTCCGCGGAGCCATAATACTGCCCCGTCCCGAACCAGCCCCCCGAGCTCACCTCCTCCGGCATCTCGTCGACGAGGAGGCCGTCCATCGGCGACGGCTCGGGGTTGACGATCGATTCGGAGAAGCCCCCCGGGAGCGGCTCGCCGATGACGCTGCCGAGGACGCCATCAAGCGGATCGGAGGCCGGAGCTTCGTCAACCAGGCCGATCGCCGCGTCGGGCTCCGAAGCGAGGAGCCCCTCGCCTCCGAGGAGCAGCCCACCTTCGTCCGTCGGAGCGATCGACGGCCTAGAGGGGGGCGCAGCCGCCACAGGGCAGGCGACAACCATCGACGTCACCAAGGCGGCGAGCCCGAGGAAGCGATGGAGTGAGGGAGGAAGGAAGTTGATCACCACTGACCCCTTGACCGAGGGTGATGGACCGGACAGTCGACCCTATCGGAGTCTTTGATCGTCCGTGGAAGACTCCGCTCCACAGGAAAAACCCGCAGAACTGCTAGGATCGCTGCTGTCTTCTCAGCCCCCCTCTTCCAACCAAACTCCCTCAGTTCCAAGGAGCGTTCGCATGGCCACCGGACTCGCCTCACTTGTCGCCTCGGGTACACGACTGTGGCTCGATTCAGTCGACCCCAGCCTCGTCCGGGAGGCGCGGGCCGCCGGCGCCACCGGAGCCACGAGCAATCCGGTGATCATCGCCGACCTCGTCAAGGGTGGCCGGTTCAACGACCAGATCGCCGCGTTGGCCGCCACGGGAATCGACGACGGAGGGGTTGCCTGGGCGCTGACGGATGAATTGGTCGCCAGGGCCGAGGGGGAATACCTGGGGGTGTGGGAGGCTTCGGGTGGGGATGACGGTTGGGTGAGCTTCGAGCTCGATCCGCTCATCGAGGATCCCGCCCTCCCGATGACGCACGACGAGCGTGTCGCTCGGTACGTCGAGCTCGGGTTGGCGTGGTCCCGCGGCCACCGCAACCGGATGATCAAGGTGCCGGCGACGGCGGCAGGGATCGCCGCACTCGAGCCGCTCGCGGCGGCGGGCGTGCCCCTCAATGTCACGCTCCTGTTCACGCACGCCCAGGTCGAGCAGGCGCGCGATGCGATCTGGCGCGGTGCCAGCCGGCTCCCTTCGCTCGTTTCTTTCAAGAGCGTCTACAGCGTGTTCGTGTCACGGGTCGACGTTTGGGCGGCAAAACACGCGCCGGACCTGTCGGCGGCGGCCCGCGGGCAGACGGCCATCGTCAATGCCAAGCGAATCTGGAACGCCAACAGGCTCTTCTGGGAACGGCATCCGACCCCACTGTCTCAGTCGATCGTGTTTGCGAGCACCGGCGTGAAGGAGGCAGGGGTCGATCCCTGCCGCTACGTTGCCGCCCTCGCCGGCGCCGACATCCAAACAAACCCTCCGGCGACCAACCGGGCCGCCGAGGACTCGGGGCGGGAGTTCACCCGCCAGGTCGATCGGCTCCCCCCCGCGGATGTTCTTGCCGAGCTCGACGCCCGGATCGACGTCGCCAGGATGGGCACGGAGCTCCTCGCGGAGGGGATCGCGAAGTTTGTCGCCCCGCAGCACGACCTGCTCGCCCTGGTGCGGGCGAAACGGACGGCCTGATATCCGGGTGGCGCGACCGCGACAGTCGTTCCAACCACACTTCCCCCGGCTGGGCTGGAGGAGGGGCCGCCGGAGGTTCGATCCTTCGGGAACGGACGGCGTGCACGGCACCCGTCTCGGAGGCTTGCCATGGTTCCCAAACGATCCCATCTTCTGCTCGCCGGGCTGCTGCTGTTCCTTGTCGGGGTGCAGTTCCGGATGGTGGAGTCGTTCACCCTCAGCGAGAAGTCGAGCCGGCTTCTGGTCGCCCAGCTCGGCAGCAAAGGCACCGCCCAACAACAGTCGCTCTTCGGCGGCGCCACCCCCGCGGGGCCGCGGACGATCCAACCGCCGGCATGGCTCGGCCTGGCGCTGATGTCGGTCGGCTCCGTGATCACCCTCAAGAGCCTGTCGATGAAGGGCTGATGCCCCGATCAGGCGAGGACGTCACGGATCACATGGCCGTGGACGTCGGTGAGACGCATGTCGCGGCCACTGAAGCGGTAGGTGAGCCGCGTGTGATCGATGCCCATCAGATGGAGCATCGTCGCATGGAGGTCGTGGATCTGGAACTTCTTCTCCACGACCCGATAGCCGTAGTCGTCGGTTGCCCCGACGGTCACGCCCCCCTTCACGCCGCCGCCGGCCATCCACATCGAGAAGGCCTGGGGATTGTGGTCGCGGCCATCGCCTCCCTGGGCAAAGGGCGTGCGGCCGAACTCCCCGCTCCAGACGACGAGCGTTGATTCGAGCATCCCGCGCTGCCGAAGATCGCGAATCAGCGCCGCGATCGGCTGATCGACCGCGCGGGCATTGGCGGCATGCCCCTCGCGGAGATTGCCATGCTGATCCCAGCGGTCGGTGCCGACCGAGGTGCAGGTCAATTCCACAAACCTCACGCCGCGTTCGACCATCCGCCGCGCGAGGAGACACTCGTTGGCGAAAATCCGCGTCGGCTCATTCTCGGAATCGCAGCCGTAGTCGTGCTTGATCGCCTCGGTCTCTCCTGAGAGATCGAGGAGATCGGGGACGGACGTCTGCATGCGGTAGGCCAGCTCCTGGTTGACGATCGCGCTCTCGAGGGCATCGGGCGCTATCCCGTCACCGGCGAGCCGGGCCGCGAAGGAGCGGTCGAGCCCGCGGGCGAAGTCGAGCTTGGCGATCTGGGCATCCCTCGATCCGTCCCGGCGGCCGACGTTCGCCAGCCCCGTGGCAGTCGGCTTGAACACCGATCCCTGGAACGTGGCAGGGAGGAAGCCGTTGGTGAAGTTGTCGAGCCCACCCGGCGGGACGAGGCCACCGTTGACGACGATGTAGCCGGGGAGATCGTCGTTCTCGCTCCCCAGGCCGTAGGTCGTCCACGCCCCCATGCTCGGCCGCCCCTGGAGCCCGCTGCCGGTGTGGAGGAAGTAGTTGGCATTGGTGTGTTCGGGGAACTCGCTGGTCATCGAGCGGATCACCGCCAGCTCGTCGGCCACCGATCCGATGTGCGGAAACAGATCGCTCACCGGCAGTCCGCACTCCCCGTACGGCTTGAACTTCCACGGGCTGGGAAGGATCGTCCCGACGTTGTTGAACTGCGTCTGATCGACCTTGAACAGGTCGCGCGGGTTCTTGCCGGCATCCTGATCGAGCCGCGGCTTCGGGTCGAAGCTGTCGACCTGGGACACGCCACCATCCATGTAGAGGAAGATGACGTTCTTCGCCTTCGCGGGATGATGGCTCACCGGCGCCACGGAATCGGCCCGGGCCGCTTCGGCGTGGAGCAGCGCCGCTGCCGCCATCCCTCCGAATCCACACGACGCCTGCGCGAGGAGGGCCCGTCGCGAGATCGGCGTGGGGAGATACCGGCGACAGTGGTGGATGTGGCGGGAGTTGTGGCTCATGGTTTCGCTCATGGGACGAAAATGAACTCCTTGGCGTTGATGAGCGCATGGGCGAGGTCGGCCCAGACGGCAGGCTGCCGCGGATCGGTCGCGAAGTCACCACCGTGGATCGCCGATTGTGCCGAGAGGAACCCCCGTGCCGCGGCCAGCTCGTCGGGCGACGGGGGGCGGGCGAAGGCCTCGCGGTACATCGTCCCGATGGACTCGTCGACCGAGGTGGCGGGATCGGCGAGGATCCGTGCGGCCCAGCGGGCGGACTGCTCGACGACGAACGGATCGTTCATGAGCGTCAGTGCCTGTGCCGGCACGTTCGTGACGTTCCGGCGCCCCATCGCCTGAAACGGCACCGGCATGTCGAAGGCCAGGGGGATCGCCGGAAGGAAGTTGCGCCGGATCCTCGTGTAGATGCTGCGGCGGCCATCGCCGTCGAGCGGCCCCGACCCCGGCTTGCCCCGCCCTTCGTGGAAGTCCGACAGCGCCACCTCCACCGGAGGGCCACCGACCTTCGGATCGAGCCGGCCCGAGACGGCAAGGATCTTGTCACGGACAGACTCCCCTTCGAGCCGCCGGAGCGGGAAGTGGTGGAGGAGGAGATTCCTCGGATCAAGCTCCACCGCCCGCGGATCGGCCACCGACTGCATCCGCCAGGTGCTGCTGGTGACGATCTCCCGCACAAGCCGCTTCATGCTCCATCCTTCTTCACGGAAGCGGACGGCGAGCGTATCGAGGAGGGCGCCGGCGCCGGCATCGGCCAACGGCTCACCGAGCTTGCCGAAATTATCGGGGGTGGGAATGAGGCCGCGGCCGAAGAGGTGGTGCCAGAATCGATTCACCGCGACGCGCGCCGTGAGGGGGTTCGAAGGATCGAGGACCCGATCGGCGAGTTCACGGCGCCCCGAAGACGCCGCCGGCCAGACCGGCTGGCCGCCGCCGTCGACCGCCTCGAGGAATCGTCGTGGCACCATCGACGCGGGCCGGGCGGCCGAACCCTTGACGAGCACCGGATGATCGACGCCGTTGCCATCGAGGATCGCCGGGGCGACTGCCGAGGCGAGCTTGGCCCCCGCCGTGATCGGGGCGCGGGCCGCGTCGAGCTCCCGCGCCTGGGCAACAAGCGCCGTCGCCAGCGCGCCGTTCCAATCGATCGCCGGATCGCTCAGGAGGCGTTCGAGGACCCCCGCGAACTCTGCCGCCCGTGGTCCGGTAGAGAGCGTTCCCTCCCGTGCCGCCACGAGCGCCTCGGCGACGAGCTCGCCGACAGCCGCGGCGATCGCAGCGTCATCGGCCCCCTCAGCCGGCAGGCGTCGGGCCACGGCGGCAAGAAACGGATCGGCCCGCTTCGGCTCGGTCAGGGAGGCGACGACTTCGGCAACATCAGCTGCCCCGGCGACCGGCACGTACTCGACATGAATGAGATGCCCCCGCTGCCAGTTCAAGTCGCTCCCCAGATCCTGCCGGATCCACTTCCACTCCCCCTGCGTGTCGACCGTTTGGAGGGTGGAGCCGTAGAGCGGCCCGACGAGAAGGACGTGGCTGTCGACGCAGGTGAAGATCTGCAGATGGCCGCGGACACGGTGCCAGACCGTTCCCCCTTCGATCCGCATCTTCGGCGTCCGGAGGACGCGCCCGGCCCGGTCGGCGCCCCCGAGGGCTCCGGCCTCGCGTTCGCCACTGGACACAAGCCCGGCCCACAGGCCGTCGAAGTGGGCGGAAGTCGCCGGCTCGATGCGGAGTCGCGCGGGCGTCCCCTCGGCCCCCGCCACGATCACGGCTTCCCCGGCCGGCCGGGGCCGCAAGCCCCAAGCGAAGCCGTCGCCGATCAGCGCCGTAGCCCCTTGCGGGCGGGAGTAGTCGGCGATCACGATCTCGCCGTCGGCGCCCCCTCCCTCGCTCTTGATCGCGAGGATCGCGTCGCGGGGGGGGAGCGTCGCAATCACCCGCGCCGCGAGACGGGCGCGGTCATCAGCTGCCGCTCCGTCGCCCCCGGCGAGCGTGTCGGCAGCAGCGCGGTCGAGGCGGAGACGGGCCTCCGCGTCGTGGGCGTCGAGGCGCCTGGCGACTTCGCGATTGGTGGGGAGCGATTCGAAAGGCACCTGCCGGTAGCTGCTCGAGGCGAGCATGCCGGCGATGGCGTAGTAGTCCTCGTTGGAGATGGCGTCGAACTTGTGGTCGTGGCAGCGGGCGCACCCAAGAGCCATGCCGAGGAACGCCTTCCCGAAGGTGTCGACCCGGTTGTCGGTGCGGTCGGCCGCATCCTGGGCGATGTCGACCGGCGAGTGGATCTCCTCGCCGAGATACCAAAAGCCTGTTCCGATCACCGACAGATCGGCGCCGGCGGCGTTCAGCCGGGGACTGTCGAGAAGGTCGCCGGCGATCTGCTCGCGGACGAACTGGTCGTAGGGGAGATCGGCGTTGAGGCTGTCGATCACCCAGTCGCGATAACGCCAGGCGTTGGGAATGGGGAAGTCGAACTCGTGGCCGCGCGTCTCGCCATAGCGGACGACGTCGAGCCAGTGGCGGGCAAACCGCTCGCCGAAGTGGGGGGATGCGAGGAGCCGGTCGACATACTTCTCATACGCCAGCGGATCGGGATCGGCGACGACCCGATCGACCTCGGCGGGATCGGCAGGAAGCCCGGTGAGCAGCTCGGCAGCCCGGCGGACGAGTTGCCCCCGGGATGCCTCCGGCACCGGCGTCAGGCCGGCCGCCTCCAAGCGCGCAAGCACGAAGCGGTCGATGTCGTTGCGGCACCAGCCAACGGCCTCGACCGGCGGCGCCGCCACAGGCTGCGGCGGCTGCCAGCACCAGTGATCGGCTTTGCGGGCGGCGATGTCGAAGCCCCCTGCCGCTGCGGCCACCGGTCCTTCGACGGGCCACGGGAGCCCCCGGCGAACCCACTCCTCCAGCGTGGCGATCGCCTCGGGCGGCAGCCGGCCATCGGGGGGCATCTGGAGCTTGCCGTCGTAGCGGACGACCTCGACGAGCAGGCTTACCTCCGGCTTCCCAGGCGTTGCCAGCCCCTCGTGGCCGAGGGTCTCGGCCCGGGTGTCGAAGGAGAGATCCCCCTCCGGCTCACCGGCGGCACGGGAATGACAGGCCGAGCAATGCTCGAGGAGCAGCGGCCTGACCCGCGATTCGAAAAACTCGGCATCCTCGGCCGACGGTGCCCCGGGCAACTCGGCGGCCCCCGCCGTGGCAACGACCGCTGCGGTCACCACCAGGATCGCCACGGCGAACCCCAGGCGACCGCGGACCATGAAACACGCCATGTCGAAGTCCTCCGGGAGCCACAGGGGCCGGGGGCTCAACGCCCCGCTCGCCCCCGGTCGGTCGCCACGCCGATGGCAGGCAAACCACCCTTCATTTTACCTCCCCGCCGCCCGATCGGTACCGCAAAAACGTCAGCCATTTCCACGGCTTTTTAGCGCAACGGCGGGCCAGCGAGCTCTTTGCCGTCGATGGAGAGCACCTGGAAGTGATGCACCGCCGGCACGTCGGCCTTCCAGGCCCACACGACCTTCCGCTCGGGCGACACCTCGACGAGGCGCTCGCCATGCTTGCCGACGTGGTAGCTGGCGATCATCGTGTTGCCGTTGGGGAGCCGCTGGATCCCGCAGGCGTCGGCGATGGCACCGTCGACTTCGCCCGTATCAATCTGCCAGCGGATCTTTCCCTCCTTGTCGAACTCGACGACACGATTGCCGTTGGTGAGGCCGGCGAGGATGGCGCCGTCAGCGAGCGTGATCGCGGTAAACGGCCAAGTGTTGAGCTCCGGGGCCGCCGGATCGCGCGTGCCGATCCGCGTCAGTTCTTTGCCGGTGGCGTCGTAGCGGATGATCGCGAAGTCGAAGAGATGGGGACAGAGATACGTGCCGTCGGCCTGCTTGCGGCTCATCCGGGTTTGCATGTGACCGTTGGCCTTCTGACACGCCAGCGGAAACTCGACCTTCACCGTGCCGTCGGCGGCAATCTCGAGGAGCCGCGGATTCGGCCCCGCCTCGGTGAGGACGTAGGTCCCCTCGGCGGTCTTCTGGATGCTGTTGACCTCCTCCTGGGTGCCGTCGTAGCGCCACACCACCCGATCGGCAGCGCCGTCCCGGCCGCGCTCAATCTCGACAGCCGCCCCTCCGGGCCCACCATCCCCGCGCGAAAGCGCGAGAAGGACGTTGCCGTCGGGGAGAACCCAGCCCTCGCGCGTGTTCGCCGGATGGCTCCACTCGACCTTCCCCTCGGGGTGATCGGGGGAGATCTCGACGATCGCCGTCCGCGGCCCGCAAACAAGGACGCGGCGCGACGGCGCCGGCGCCGCCTCGGCAACCACGAGTTGCAGGGCCGCGGCCATCACGGCCAGGAGGAGTGCGCAGGGACGAACGGACGGCATGGAACGGCTCCGACGGAGAACGGTGGATCGGCAGACCCCAATTCGAAGCCATGCTAGCCGATTGCCCCACAGGTCGTCCGCCGATCCTCGAGGGCTCTCTCCACCGCTGATGCGCCGCTGCCGGGCTGCAGCCTCAGGCGGGAACCAGCCCCGGCCGGCCGTTCTCGATTCGGAAGCTCGCGGCGGTCGAGACCGTCCCGCCGGGCTTTTCAACGAAGTCGATGACCTCGAAGTCGGCCTTGGCCGTCTCGGGCGTCAACTCGCAGCGCACGTAGCCACGCTGCTGCGAATGAAATTAGAGGCAGGGATTGTCAGGATCACGCCGCCCGATCGCCCGGCGATGACTGGGCCGCGGGCAAAAGGCTCTGGCCCGAGGGCCCGATCGGCGGGGCCGAGGTGACCGGCGACTCGCCGAAGTAATACTTCTTCGCGTCGGGGTTGTTGAGGACCTCGTCGGCGCTGCCGTGGCAGAGCACCTTGCCAGCCCGGATGACATAGCTGCGATCGGTGATGGCAAGCGTCTCGCGCTCGCGATGGTCGGTAATGAGGATCGAGATCCCGTCGTCACGGAGCTTGACGATGATCTTCTGGATCGAGTGGATGGTGACCGGATCGATGCCGGTGAACGGCTCGTCGAGAAGGATGATCCGCGGGTTGGTGACGAGGCAGCGGGCGATCTCGAGCCGCCGCTTCTCGCCGCCGGAGAGCGCCCCGGCCCGCGACTTGCGAATGTGCTGGATCGAGAACTGCTCGAGAAGTTGCTCGCAGCGGTCGCGGCGCTCTTTGCGAGTCATTCCCACCAGCTCCATGATCGCGAGCAGATTCTGCTCGGTGGAGAGCTTGCGGAAGACGCTCTGCTCCTGGGCGAGATAGCCCATGCCGCCGTCGCGAGCTCTCTTGAACATCGGCCAATGGGTGATCTCCTCGTCATCGAGGAGGACGCGGCCCGCATCGGGAATCACCATTCCGCACGTCATGCGGAAGCTCGTCGTCTTGCCGGCGCCGTTGGGCCCCAGAAGGCCGACGATCTCCCCCTGCTCGACGTGGAAATCGACACCGTCGACCACTCGGCGCCGGCCGTAATTCTTCACCAGGCCTTCGACCTGCAGCAGCGGCATCGGGATCCCCCCTCGGCAGGGATGAGTTTTTCCAAAGGACGGCTATCGCACCGGCCCCATCCTGCCGAAGTTGGGCCATGAGGGCAACCGCAACTCAACCGGGTTTCCCCGCACCCGGAAGCGGATTGGCACCGCCCAATCGGGGTACCAGGCATGCGGCCAGAAGATCGTCAGGGCCTTGCCGACAATCAGATTGCGATCGACGTGGTGCCCCTCGAGCCACAGCCGGCTGTCCTTGCTCGCCGCCGAGTTGTCGCCGAGGACGAAGAACTGATCGGACTCGAGCGGAAAATCGAGCCGGGGCTTCTCGATCATGCCGCCGACGGCGCTGATGCCATCGGCTCCGATGTAGAAGATGTCGCGCAGGACCCGCACCTCGGAGAGGCGGACCGCGGCACCGATCGCCGTCACGCCGGCTGGTGTGAGGTCGGAGACCGTGTCGGAGCCGGGGCGCGGCTCTTCCTTCACCGGCTTCGCCACCGCGGCGACATCGATCGGCGTCGCCCACGCCGTCGGCGCGTCAAACTCCACCCGCCGGCCGTCAATGAACAGGGAGAGTTCGTCGTCCACATTGGCAAACAGGACCTTCCACTTCCCCAGGCCACGGAGCTTCGTCGCCGCTTTGGGCCGGGCGCCGACGAGGAACGGACTGACGAGTTCCACGCTCCCGGCGGAGAGATCGATCCGGGCCTCATGACGGCGGCCCGCCTCGACGAGATCGAGGATCACGGTGCCACCGTCGCCGCGGCTCTCCAAGCGCGTCTCCACCGCCAGATCACCCACCCAATGGGAACGCGTTGCAATCGCGTTGTAGGGCTGGAAGTCGTCGATGAGCAGCGGCGACAACTCCCCGTCGACCCGGCCGCCGGCCCCAATCTCCTCCCAGTCGTCGGACGTCGGCATGAAGTGGCGGTAGCGGAGCGCGGCCGGGCCGTCGCCCTGCGCGTCGGTCGCCCACGACCGGCCGCCGTCGTCGGTCGACCACCGCGGTGCGGCCGCCGGGCCCCAGTCGCTCCACCGCAGCGGCCAGCCCGCTTTGGCAAGCTCGTCGGACTCGTAGCGGGAGTCGTGGACGCACTGGAGCATGGCAACGAGCTTGGCCGTCGGCTTGCGGGCGATCGTCGGCTCGGCGGCTTCGCGGCTGGTCCAGATGTCGCCGCCAGCGATCGACACCGTCTCCCCCGGCAGTCCGATGAGCCGCTTGATGTAGTTCGTCTTCGCATCCTCCGGGTAGCGGAAGACGACGACATCGAAGCGCTTCGGTTCGACGTAGTCGTAGGCGAACTTGTTGACGAGGATCCGGTCGCCATTGAACGACGGATAGCGCGGATCGTAGGCCTTGTGATTGACGGTGAGGAGGTCCATGTCGTGGCCGCAGTTCGGGCAGCGGGACGACCCGATCAGTTTGCTGGCCAGACGCATGCGGACCTGCTCGAGCTGGCCGTGTGGGGACTCAAGCGTCTCCACCCGGCGCCGGGCCTGTTCGCGTTCGCCGGCGGGGGCGTTTTGGTCGGCCATGATCCCCCGGGCCCGAGCGAGGTCCCCCTCGAGCTGCGCTGCCTGCTCGCGGAAGCTCTGCGACTGGTCGTCCTCTTCCGCGCTGCAGCCGACCCGGTAATCGCGGCTGCAGGCGGTGCAGACGAGGTCCTTGTGCCGCCCCATGAGGGCCGGCGCCATCGAGCCTGTGGGAATGACGAACGCCTCCGCCTCGAAGGCCCGAAAAAGAAGGGCGAGCGTGAAAGCGACGACGATCGATTCAATCGTTTCCCGGCCGAAGGCCAACGGATTAATCACCATGTCGCGGGTGCGGAGCCGGGCCGCGGCCGGGACGACCGGGGCGCCGCTGGCCGGCGAGGAGGGGGACCGGCTCTTGTCGATGGACATGCAACGAACTCCGGGCGGGAGGGCTACCGACCCCCGCAGACTATTTTTTAGCCGGGACCGGGGCAAGCGATCCTGTCGATCAAGCACCCGATGAACGGCGGAAACCGATCCCGACACCCGCGATCGCTTCCCCACCCAGCCTCACTTCCCCAACAGCCGGCCGACCACCTCTTCGACGTCGTCGTAGGTGAAGGGGCGTTTGAGCCGCTTGGTGGCGTCGTCCTCGTCAAACCGCTGCGCGAGCTTTCCGTCGGGGCCGTAGACGTAGACCGCCGGCACGCTGACGAGATCGAGCTTCCGGTAGACCACATCGGCTTCCTCCGTGGAGAGGAGGTTGACGACGTCACCGGCACCGACCTTGTCGAGGAACTTCTCAATGGTGGGGAGGAGCTCCTCCGGGGCATCGATCCCCTCGTAGTCGAGGGAGAACGAAATGCAGGCGATCCTTTCACCGTGGGATTTCTTGAGGGCGACAAGTCTCGGGAACTCCTTCACACACGGCGGGCAGGAGGTGCTCCAGAAGTCGACGACCACCACCTTGCCGGTGTGCCGGGCAATCTCGGCCTCGAGCCCGGCGTGGTCGACCAGCCGGACGCTCGCCTTTCCCGGTGCCTGGACCAGCGTCTGGGCCGGTGCTTGGGCCCCGGCCGGAGCCGCCAACACCCCCGCTAGGACAAGCACGGTTCCCAGCCAGGCCCCGCGCCGCGACAATCGCCCCCACGACCTCATCATCCCCACCGCACCCCGCTCCGCCATGGCCACCTCCCGGTTCGTCCATCTCCGCCACAAGGCCCCCGACACCTTCGCGGTGCCGCGCGAGCTCATCGTTGCCTGCGCCCCGATGCGCAGCCACGTCAATCTCTCCCACATCGTACGGACATGCGGCTGCTTTGGCATCCGCCGGGTGATCGCCTGCGGCGCCGCCCGCCTCGACGACAAGATCGCCCGCGACGGCGCCGATTCGGTCGAGCTCGAGGTCCACCGCAGCCTCGGGCCCGTTCTCGACCGGCTGAAGCGTGAGGGCTGGCAGCTGGTCGGGCTCGAGCAGACGACCGGGTCGGAAACGCTGTTCGCCTTCCCGTTCGTGTCGCGAACGGTCCTCGTCATCGGCAACGAGCGGCTCGGCCTCGAAGAGGAGATCCTCGAGCGGCTCGACCGGGTCGCCGAGATCCCGATGGCCGGCCTGCCCCACAGCCTCAACGCCGCGACGTCGACCGCGGTTGCGATCTATGAATACTGCCGGCAGTTCCCCGCCGGGGGGCCGCCGCCGGGGCCCGTGGAGCCGGCATGACGCTCCTCATCGGCACCGACGAGGCGGGCTACGGCCCGAACCTCGGCCCGTTGGTCGTGGCGGCCTCGGCTTGGCGCCTGCCCGACGCGGACAAAGCCGCCGACCGCCTCGCCCGCATGGCGGCCGAGATCGGCGCGGCGGCGGGCTCGAGACAGCCGCTGTGGGCCGACTCGAAGCAGCTCTACAAGCCGGGGAGCGGGCTCGGCGCGATCGAACGCGGAGTGCTCGCGGCGCTGGCTTCAACCGCGCTGGCTTCAACCGCGCCGGCTTCCAGCATGCAGCGAGCGAGCCACGGAATCCCCTCCGACGGCGCCGCGCTTTCGGAGCGACTCGGCATCGACAACCCCGTCGCCACCGCTCCGGCGGAGTGGCCACGGTTCATGGCGATGGCGATCCCCGTCGCCGCCTCCGCCGCGAGCCTCAAAGCACTCGCTGATTCGGTCGCCACGATCCTTCCCTCGCATGGGATACAGCTCGTCGCCGTCGCGTGCCGGCTGCTCCATCCCACGGCGTTCAACGCCCTCCTCGACAGCGGCCTGAACAAGTCCGACATCCTCTCGAAAACGACCCTCGAGCTTGCCGCCGAGCTCCGCGCGCTTGCCCCCGGGGAACCGGCTGTGGTGTGGTGCGACCGCCACGGGGGGCGGAAATCGTATGCCGCGCTCGTCGGCCGGCATTTCGCCGCGCCCCTGGTCCGCACCCTCGTCGAGACCGCTGCCTCGAGCGCCTACGAGATCCCCGCGGCGGAGGTGCAGATCGAGTTCACCGTCGGCGGCGAGGCGCGGGTGCCGGTGGCACTGGCGAGCATGACGGCGAAGTATGTCCGCGAGGTGGCGATGGCCGCCTTCAATGCTCACTGGACGACCCTCGAGCCAGGGCTGCGGCCGACGGCCGGGTATCCTGTCGATGCCCGTCGGTGGCGCGAGGAGGCGGCGGCCATCCTCGCGCGCTTGGCCATCCCCTCCGACACGCTCTGGCGACGGGCCTGAGCGAGCGTGGACGGGCGGCGCTGGACTGCCCCCGATCCGCCCTCGATAATCATTTCTCCATGCCGCCCATTGGCAGGCCGACCTGATCACGAAGCTCGATTTTTTCACGGCTGCTTGGCATTTTGAGGCCCGTAGTGGGCAGGCCTCGCCCTGAAAGCCATGACGGCCTGAACGTTCGAGGAGTGACGATGCACCGATCGAACGACCGTGACCGCAAGCCCGCTCCGCCCGCCCCGGGAGGCGACGCCACCATCAACCTTCCTCCGGCAGCGGCCGGAAGCGACGCCACGATTCAGCTCCCAGCCGGTGGCGACGCGACGATCCAACTCCCCCCGCCACCGAGCAGCGGCGACGCAACGGTGAACTTCTCGCCCCCCGCCGGCGGCGATGCCACGATCCAATTCACCCCCGCTCCACCGATCGCCAACGACGCCACGATCCAGCTGTCGGCGCCCCTCGACACCACGAGCGCCGACGGCGGAGCGACGATGGTCCTCCCTCCGGCCAAGGGAACGCCAAACGACGGCACCGTCGCACTCGGGCCGGGGGAGTCGCCGCGCGGCAACGCGAGCGTCGCCTTCGCGCCGTCGACGGCGGATTCGATCGGCCCTTCGATCGATCCCACGACCGGGCGGCCGGTGCCCCATGTCAGCGGCTATGAGATTCTCGGCGAGCTTGGCCGCGGCGGCATGGGGGTCGTCTACAAGGCGCGGCAGAAGAAGCTCAACCGGCTCGTCGCCCTCAAGATGGTGCTCTCCGGAGGGCACGCCAGCCCCGATGCCCTGGCCCGCTTTCTCGTCGAAGCGCAGGCCGTGGCGGCGCTGCAGCATCCGAACATCGTCCAGATCTACGAGGTCGGCGAACACGACTCCCTCCCCCACTTCTCACTCGAGTTCGTCGACGGTGCCCCGCTCGATCGAGCCCTCGGCGGCAAGCCGCAGAAGCCCGTCGACGCGGCGCGGCTCGTGGAGACGCTGTCACGGGCGATGCAGTTCGCTCACGACCACAGCATCCTCCACCGCGATCTCAAGCCGGCCAACGTCCTCCTCACCTCCGATGGGGTGCCGAAGATCACCGACTTCGGGCTGGCCAAGAAGCTCGAGGGGGATTCGAGCCAAACAAAAGACGGCTCGATCATGGGGACGCCGAGCTACATGGCGCCGGAGCAGGCGAGGGGGGAGCTGAAGAACCTCGGCCCCTCCGCCGACATCTATTCGCTCGGGGCGATGCTCTACGAGATGCTCGTCGGCAGGCCGCCGTTCCTCGGCTCGAGCCCCTTTGACACCATCATGCAGGTGATCAAGGAGGAGCCTGTCCCGCCGTCGCGACTGATGGGCAAGCTCCCGGTGGACATCGAGACGATCTGCCTGAAATGCCTCCAAAAGGAGCCCTCCAAGCGCTACGCCTCGGCGAATCTCCTCGCCGAGGATTGCCGCCGCTTCATCGCCGGAGAGCCGATCCTCTCCCGCCCGATCTCCCCGGCCGAGCGGGCGTGGCGCTGGTGCCGGCGCAACCCGAAGGTGGCCGGCCTCCTCGCCACCGTCGCCGGGCTCCTCGTTCTCGTCGCCGTGACGTCGACGGTGTCGGCCCTGACGATCGCCCAAGAGCGGAATCTCAAGGAAATCCAGCGGCAGGATGCCGTCGACGCCCGGGAATTGGCGGAAGCGGCGAAACAGCGGGCCGAGGAGAACGAAAAGCTGGCCACCGATCAGGCCGGCCTCTCCCTGGAAACGATGCAGGTCCTGATCGACAAGGTGCAAACGCAACTCGACGAGGCCCCCCGCACCCAGCAGATCAAGCGGGATCTCCTCGAGACCGCCATGGAGGGGCTGAAGAAGGTCGCCAAGAAGGCCGAGGGATCGACGAGCATCGAGGCCACGATGCTCAGCGCCCACATGCGGATGGCGGACATCTTCCGGCAACTCGGCGACACCGACGATGCCATGAGCGAGTTCGAGAAGTCGCTCGACATCGCCAGACGGCGTGCCGCCAAGAACCCCAACAACGACGCCTCCCAGGCCAACCTCGCCGTCGTCCTCAGCCACGTCGGCGACATGCGGCAGGAGCTCGAGCGCGACGTCGATGCTTCCCTGTCGTGCTACCGGGAGGCACTGGCGATCTGCGAGACCCTCCATGACAAACCGCCCAGCGCCGTCGGGGGCCAGCCCCCCGAAAAGCCCCTCGACATGCTCGCCGAAGCCAACAAGAACGTGGCGCTGACGCTCCTCAAGCAGGGAAAACCGGGCGAGTCGCTCCCCCTCCTCGAGAAGGTCGTGTCGCTGCGGCAGGAGCTCGTGGCGATGGCGCCGGAGGTCCAGTCTTTCCAGCAGACGCTCGCCCAGGCCTACAACATCCTCGGGGAGGTCTGTTTCCTCACCGGTGACACCGCCGCCGCGCTCACCCATTACGACGAATGCATCGCCCAGCGCGAGAAGATCCTCGCCCACGACCCCGGAGACATCCAGGCAACGTTCGAGCTTGCCGAATCGTGCGGCAACTACGGCGACGTTCTCATCCGCCTCAGCGACAACGCCGGTGCCAAGAAGCTCTTCGAGCGGGCCCTGGCCGGATTCCGCGGGCTCATGGACCTCGACGGGCGAAACATCAACTTCAAGATCGCGACGGGGGCGTCCTCCTACCGGCTGGGGATGCTTGCCCGTCGCGCCGGCGACACGGCCGAGGCCGACCGCCATTTCGCCGAAAGCTTGGCGCTCCGCGAGGAGATCGCCGCCCTCGATCCGCTCAACGACGCCCGGCGGATGGAACTCATGCTCGCCCTGGCGACCTGCGGCGAGCACGTTCGGGCCGTTGAGATCGCCGAGGCGGTCCGGGCCGGTTCGAAGGATCCCGAACTTCTCTGCGAGGTAGCCCGCTGCTACGCCCAATGCTCAGCGGGCTTGCGTGCGACCGACGCCACCCAGGCCGACGCGTACGCCAATGCCGCAATCGCCGCCCTCTCCGAGGCGATCGATGACGACTACAGCGACCGGGTCGCGTTCAACACCGACCCCGATCTCGACCCGATCCGGGAGCTCCCCGGATACCAGGCCCTTTCGGGGCGCTTCCCCGCCGAGTGAGCCCATCGCGGCAACGTCACCTGTCGCCATGAACCACGAACGAACGTCCCCCCGACATCCTTCGTCGTTTCACGCTCGTGGTTT